>JBJMWE010000141.1:0-4613 GCA_045810285.1 Vitreoscilla sp.
ATGAACGTGGGCCAGGTCCTTGAAGTCCACCTGGGCTGGGCCGGCAAGGGCATCGGCCAGCGCATCGGCGACATGCTGCAGAAGCAGGCCGCCGCTGCCGAGATCCGCGCCTTCATGGACGAGCTGTACAACAAGTCGGGCGGCAAGGCGGAGAACATCGCCGAGCTGACGGACGCGGAAGTCGTCAACATGGCCAGCGAACTCACCAAGGGCGTGCCGTTCGCGACGCCGGTGTTCGACGGCGCGGCCGAAGAGGAGATCCGCGGCATGCTGCGCCTCGCCTACCCGGACGACATCGCCGCTCGCAAGGGCCTCACCGCCACGCGTACCCAGTGCACCCTGCACGACGGCCGCACCGGCGAAGCCTTCGAGCGTCCGGTCACCGTCGGCTACATGCACGTGCTCAAGCTGCACCACCTGGTGGACGACAAGATGCACGCGCGCTCCACGGGCCCGTACTCGCTCGTCACCCAGCAGCCGCTGGGCGGCAAGGCGCAGTTCGGCGGCCAGCGCTTCGGCGAAATGGAAGTCTGGGCGCTGGAAGCCTACGGCGCGGCGTACGTGCTGCAGGAAATGCTGACCGTGAAGTCCGACGACGTGAACGGCCGTACCAAGGTCTACGAGAACATCGTCAAGGGCGAACACGCGATCGACGCCGGCATGCCGGAATCGTTCAACGTGCTCGTCAAGGAAATTCGATCGCTCGGTATCGACATCGAACTCGAGAAGAACTGAACGCCGGGCCGCCCGCGGGCGGCCCGACGCGACGTTTTCAACCCAATCGTTTGTCAGTACTGAGTCACTAGGAGAGATGCATGAAGGGCTTGCTGGACCTTTTCAAGCAATTCACCCCCGATGAGCATTTCGATGCCATCAAGATCGGCCTCGCGTCGCCCGAAAAGATCCGTTCGTGGTCTTTCGGCGAAGTCAAGAAGCCGGAAACCATCAACTACCGGACGTTCAAGCCGGAGCGTGATGGTCTGTTCTGCGCCAAGATCTTCGGTCCCATCAAGGACTACGAGTGCCTGTGCGGCAAGTACAAGCGCCTGAAGCACCGCGGCGTCATCTGCGAGAAGTGCGGCGTCGAAGTGACGCAGACCAAGGTCCGCCGCGACCGCATGGGTCACATCGACCTGGCGGCGCCGTGCGCGCACATCTGGTTCCTGAAGTCGCTGCCGTCGCGCCTGGGCCTCGTGCTCGACATGACGCTGCGCGACATCGAGCGCGTGCTGTACTTCGAAGCCTACGTGGTCGTGGACCCGGGCATGACGCCGCTGAAGAAGTTCTCGATCATGACCGAGGACGACTTCGAGGCCAAGCATGCCGAGTTCGGTGACGAGTTCACCGCGCTGATGGGCGCCGAGGGCATCAAGAAGCTGCTGGAGGAAATGGATCTCGACGTCGAGATCGACAAGCTCCGCAACGACATGACCGGCTCCGAGCTGAAGGTCAAGAAGAATTCCAAGCGCCTGAAGGTGATGGAAGCCTTCAAGAAGTCGGGCATCAAGCCCAACTGGATGATCATGGACGTGCTGCCGGTGCTGCCGCCGGACCTGCGTCCGCTCGTCCCGCTGGACGGCGGCCGCTTCGCCACGTCGGACCTGAACGACCTCTATCGTCGCGTCATCAACCGCAACAACCGTCTCGCGCGCCTGCTCGAGCTGAAGGCCCCTGAGATCATCGTGCGCAACGAAAAGCGCATGCTGCAGGAAGCCGTCGACTCGCTGCTGGACAACGGCCGTCGCGGCAAGGCGATGACGGGTGCGAACAAGCGCGCCCTGAAGTCGCTGGCCGACATGATCAAGGGCAAGTCGGGTCGCTTCCGCCAGAATCTGCTGGGCAAGCGCGTCGACTACTCCGGTCGTTCCGTCATCACCGTGGGCCCGACGCTCAAGCTGCACCAGTGCGGCCTGCCCAAGCTGATGGCCATCGAGCTCTTCAAGCCGTTCATCTTCTCGCGTCTCGAGGCCATGGGCATCGCGACGACGATCAAGGCGGCCAAGAAGGAAGTCGAAGCCGGCACGCCGGTGGTCTGGGACATCCTCGAGGAAGTCATCAAGGAACACCCGGTCATGCTGAACCGCGCGCCGACGCTGCACCGCCTGGGCATCCAGGCGTTCGAGCCGGTGCTGATCGAAGGCAAGGCGATCCAGCTGCACCCGCTCGTCTGCGCGGCGTTCAACGCCGACTTCGACGGTGACCAGATGGCCGTCCACGTGCCGCTGTCGATCGAGGCGCAGATGGAAGCGCGCGCGCTGATGCTCGCCTCCAACAACGTGCTGTTCCCGGCCAACGGCGAACCGTCGATCGTGCCGTCGCAGGACGTGGTGCTGGGCCTGTACTACGCCACCCGCGAGCGCACCAACGGCAAGGGCGAGGGGATGATCTTCAAGGACATCTCCGAGATGCTGCGCGCGCTCGAGAACGGTGTCGTCGAGATCACCGCCAAGAACAACGTGATGCTGCCCGAGTGGACGAAGAACGCCGAAGGCGTGTTCGTCGAGCACATCAAGCTGACCGAGACGACCGTCGGCCGTGCGCTGCTGTCCGAGATCCTGCCCAAGGGCCTGCCGTTCTCGAACATCAACAAGGCGCTCAAGAAGAAGGAAATCTCGCGCCTGATCAACACGTCGTTCCGCAAGTGCGGCCTGAAGGAAACCGTCGTCTTCGCGGACAAGCTGCTGCAGAACGGCTTCCGCCTGGCCACGCGCGCCGGCATCTCGATCGCCATCGACGACATGCTGGTCCCGAAGGAGAAGCCGGGCCTGATCGAGCGCGCCGAGAAGGAAGTCAAGGAGATCGAGCAGCAGTACGTCTCGGGCCTGGTGACTGCCGGCGAGCGCTACAACAAGGTCGTCGACATCTGGGGCAAGACCGGTGACGAAGTGGGCAAGGTCATGATGGCCCAGCTCGCCAAGCAGAAGGTGCTGGACCGCAACGGCAAGGAAGTGGACCAGGAGTCGTTCAACTCCATCTACATGATGGCCGACTCCGGTGCCCGCGGTTCCGCGGCGCAGATCCGCCAGCTGGCCGGCATGCGCGGCCTGATGGCCAAGCCGGACGGCTCCATCATCGAGACGCCGATCACCGCGAACTTCCGCGAAGGCCTGAACGTCCTGCAGTACTTCATCTCCACCCACGGTGCCCGCAAGGGTCTCGCGGACACGGCGCTGAAGACGGCGAACTCCGGCTACCTGACGCGTCGTCTCGTCGACGTCACCCAGGACCTGGTCGTCACCGAGGAAGACTGCGGCACGCAGAACGGCCTCGCGATGCGCGCCCTGGTCGAGGGCGGCGAAGTCATCGAGTCGCTGCGCGATCGCGTCCTCGGCCGCGTGACCGCCGTCGAGGTGCTGCACCCCGAGACGCAGGAAGCGGTGCTGGGCGCCACCGAGATCCTGTCGGAAGACGTGCTCGACAAGCTCGAGTCCGTCGGCGTCGACGAGGTCAAGGTGCGCACGCCGCTGACCTGCACCACGCGCTACGGCCTGTGCGCCAAGTGCTACGGCCGCGACCTGGGCCGCGGCGGCCTGATCAACGTCGGCGAAGCGGTGGGCGTCATTGCCGCGCAGTCGATCGGCGAGCCGGGCACGCAGC
Source organism: Vitreoscilla sp. (assembly GCA_045810285.1). Classification (GTDB taxonomy): domain Bacteria; phylum Pseudomonadota; class Gammaproteobacteria; order Burkholderiales; family Burkholderiaceae_C; genus Scleromatobacter. The sequence goes on from JBJMWE010000141.1 coordinate 3,598, forward strand.
TGACCATGCGCACGTTCCACATCGGTGGCGCGGCGTCGCGTGCGGCAGTGGCTTCCAGCGTCGACGCGAAGTCGGACGGCGTGATCGGCTTCAACCCGACCATGCGCTACGTCACGAACGGCAAGGGCGAACTGGTGGTGATCTCGCGTTCCGGCGAAATCATCATCCTGGATCCGCACGGCCGCGAGCGCGAGCGTCACAAGGTGCCGTACGGCGCCCTGCTGAACGTCAAGGCGGACCAGGCGGTCAAGCACGGCCACGTGCTTGCCAACTGGGATCCGCTGACGCGCCCGATCATCACGGAATTCGCCGGTCGTGCGCATTTCGAGAACGTCGAGGAAGGCGTCACCGTCGCCAAGCAGGTCGACGAGGTCACCGGCCTGTCCACGCTGGTCGTGATCGATCCGAAGCGCCGCGGCGCTGCCAAGATCGTCCGTCCGCAGGTCAAGCTGCTCGACGCGCAAGGCCAGGAAGTCAAGATCCCGGGTACCGATCACTCGGTGACCATCGGCTTCTCGGTCGGCTCGCTGATCCAGATCCGCGACGGCCAGGACCTGATGCCTGGCGAAGTGCTGGCGCGTATTCCTGTCGAAGGCCAGAAGACCCGCGACATCACCGGCGGTCTGCCGCGCGTGGCCGAGCTGTTCGAAGCCCGCAGCCCGAAGGACAAGGGCACGCTGGCAGAGAAGACCGGTACCGTGTCGTTCGGCAAGGAGACCAAGGGCAAGGTGCGGCTCCAGATCACCGATCCGGAAGGCAAGGTGTACGAGGAGCTTGTGCCGAAGGAGAAGAACATCGTCGTGCACGAGGGCCAGGTCGTGAACAAGGGCGAGTCGATCGTCGACGGCCCGGCGGATCCGCAGGACATCCTGCGTCTGCTCGGCATCGAGGAACTGGCGCGCTACATCGTCGACGAAGTGCAGGACGTCTACCGTCTGCAGGGCGTGAAGATCAACGACAAGCACATCGAGGTGATCGTTCGCCAGATGCTGCGTCGCGTGCAGATCACGAACCCG
>JBJMWE010000142.1:0-10696 GCA_045810285.1 Vitreoscilla sp.
CACGGCGTGGCGTCGACCAGCTGGCCCGTCTTCAGGTCCTGCAGGTTGTCGTTGGCCACCGTGGCGGCCGCGATGATGACGGCCGTGACGAACAGCGTGAAGGCCACCAGCGCGGGTCCGGCGCTGGCCGGCAGCATGGGCTTGACGGCGAGCGCCACGAGCAGCGCCGCCGAGATGACGACGATGATGCCCACGCCCGAGAGCGGGCTGTTGCTCGAGCCGATCAGCCCTGCCATGTAGCCGCACACGGCGGCCACGAAGAAGCTCATCAACGCGATGAAGGCGATGCCGCCGGCCACCAGGATGACGGTGGCCGAACCCAGGCCCGCGCTGTTGCTCATGTCGGCCAGCAGCCAGCCCACGGGCACCAGGCAGGCCAGCGTGACGCCCGCCACCCAGCCGATGGGCAGATCCTGCTCGGTGCGCGGCAGCGTGGCGCCCTGGCCGGCCTTGCGCACGCGCGAGGCCGCCATGGCCGACGCGAGACCCTTGCCGACCGGCCGGACGAGCTTGACCAGCGTCCACACCGCGGCCACGGCGATGGCGCCGGCGCCGATGAAGCGCACCTGCTTGGCCCAGACCTTGGTGGCCATGGCCGCCACGTCGGCGGCGCCGTCGAACGGCAGCAGGCCGGTCAGGTGCGGCACCGCGCCCGCCCAGGCGATCAGCACGCCCACCAGCATGGCCACGCCCACCCACAGGCCCACCAGGTGGCCCACCGCCAGCAACGCCAGCGACAGCCCGAAGTCGACGCCGGTGGCCGCGTTGCTGCCGCGGCCCAGACGGAAGAAGCCGGCCACGTCGGACGCGAACAGCTGCATCGAGATCACCAGCTGGAACAGCGCCGAGGCGATGGCGCCCCAGATGATGGCCAGCAGGCCGGCGCGGTTCTCGGCTTCCCCGCCCTCGCCCCCCGCGCCCACCTTGAGCACCTCGGCGCAGGCGACGCCCTCGGGGTACGGCAGGTCGGACGTGGTGACCAGCGCCCGGCGCAGCGGGATCGAGTACGTCACGCCCAGCACGCCGCCGAGCGCGCAGATGATCACGCAGGTGACGTAGGGAAAGCCCGTCCACCAGCCCACCATCACCAGGCCCGGGAGCACGAAGATGATCGACGAGATCGCGCCGGCGGCCGAGGCCACCGTCTGCACGATGTTGTTCTCCTGGATGGTGACCCCGCGCGCGTAGCGCAGCAGGGCCATGGAGATGACCGCCGCCGGGATCGACGTGGCGAACGTCAGGCCCGCCTTCAGGCCGAAGTAGACGTTGGCGGCCGTGAACAGCAGCGTGATCAGGAAACCGAGCACGACGCCGCGCAGGGTCAGCTCGCTGGTGGGTGAAACTTCGGCTTTCAAGGGAACTCCCGGGGGATCAAGCCGCGCATCATCCCTCAACTGCGGCCTGCCCGGCATAGTGACTACGCGCAGCGCGCGACAAACCGCGCCCGCCGCGGGGCCTCGCGCCTGTTGGCCGGCCGCGTCGCCGCGATCCGCCAGCGATGCGCGCGGTCGCGCCCCGGCACTGTTCGGCGAGCCCGTGGCCGTCGATCTCGCGGATCCGGGGCGACAACCTCCCCGCGCGCGCTCGCTTCTTCGTCGCGTCGCGATATCGGCCGTGCGGATCCTCGATCGAAGGCGCCTGGACGATGGCATTCATACCGCGGACGGCACGATGTTCGTGAGCAGCCACTGCGCTTCTCGCGCCCTCCGCGACCACTGCCGAGAACGGACGACGGCAGCGTGTTCGAGCTCGACCGCGGATGCGGCCTTGTCCGACAGCGCCACCCGCGTGCAGCGCGTTGTACAGGCAAGCGGCACAACGAATGCCGCTGTGCAGACATCGCCAGGGCGCCCCCGGCGCCCCTCTCGGACAACGCAGGAGACGTCCATGATCCGCAGCTTCCGCACCCCTCCCCTTCCCTTGCGCCGGCCTGTCGTCGCGCTGTCGATCGCGGCCGTTTTCGGGCTGGCCGCGGCCGGCGCCGCGCAGGCGCAGGTGTCCGTCGCCATCGGCTTCAGCGCGCAGGAGCCGGGCTGGCTCTACGACCGCGGCGCCGTCGTGAGCCTGTACGTCGAGCCCCCCATCGCGCAGCCCGAGCCGGTGGCCATTGCCTGGGCGCCGCCGCCGATGCTGGTGGAGGAGGTGCCCCCGCAGCCCGACCCGTACGCGGTCTGGACGGGCGGCTACTGGACGTGGCAAGGCGACTGGGTCTGGTGCGCGGGCCGCTGGGTCGATCCGCCGCGCCGCGAGTACCTGTGGGTCGAGCCGTACTACGAGCACCGCGCCGACCGCGTCATCTTCATCCCCGGCTACTGGTCGTCGCCCGACATGGAGTTCGTCGCCCCGCCGGTCGACCGGCCCATCGCGTGGGCCTACGTCAACGAAGGCGTCGTCATCGGGCCGCCGCCCGAAGGGCCGGTGGGCGTCTTCGTGCCGCCGCCGCCGGGCTCGCGCCCCGGCCTGATCATCCCCGCGCCGATCGGCACGCCGCCGGCGGTGGTGGTGAGCGCGCCGCCGGTGATGTCGGTGGGCATGCGCGTGTCGGGCTCGTTCGCGATCGACGCGCACCGCACCATCGACGACAACCGCGCCGTCAGCTATCGTCCCGCCGCCATCCGCAACGTGGCCAACGTGACGGTGGTGGCCCCTGCCGGCGCCACCGCGAACGGCCGCGCGTTCCAGCAGCAGGTGCCGCACCGCGCCGCGCTCGCGGCGGCGATGCATCCGCAGGTCGCGGCGCGCGCGCCGGTGCCGGTCTCGCGCGCGCCGGTACCCGCCTACGTGCCGGGCCGCACGGTGACGGCCCTGCCCCCGCCGCAGAAGGTGCAGGGCCTGCCGGCCGTGCCGCCGCACGGCGCGGCCACGCTCTCGCAGGCCCAGCGCGCCCAGATGGCCCACGCCCCCGTCACGCCCACCGAAGCGCGCCAGGCCCGCGCCAACGGCAAGGATGTCGACCTGCAGCACCTGCCGCCCACCGCCGCCGGGCCGCAGGGCGCGCACCCCGCACCGCCCGCTGCAGCGCAGCAGCAGATGCAGCAACGCGCCGTGCAGGAGCAGGCGCAGCGGGCCGAGCAGTTGCGCGCGCAGCAGCAGGCGGAGCAACAATCGCAGCAGAAGGCCCAGCAGGAGCAGGCCCGGCAGCGCGCGCAGCAGCAGGAGCAGTCCCAGCGCACCGAACAGCAGCGTGCCGCGCAGGAGCAGCAGCAGCGCGCGCAGCAGGAACAGGCGCAGCAGAACGCCCAGCAACAGCGCCTGCGGCAGGAACAGGCCCAACGCGCGCAACAGCAGCGCAGCGAGCAGGAGGCCCGGCAGAGCGCCCAGCAGGAAGCGCAGCAGCGTTCGCAGGAGCAGGCACAGCAGCGCGCGCAGCAGGAGCAGGCGCAGCGTGCCGAGCAGCAGCGGATGCAGCAGGATCAGGCCCGGCAACGCGCGCAGCAGGAAGCGCAACAACGTTCGCAGCAACAGGCGCAGCAGCACGCGCAGCAGGCCGAGCAGCAGCGCGCGCAGCAGGAGCAGGCCCAGCGTGCGGAGCAGCAACGCGCCCAGCAGGAACAGCGCGCGCAGGCCCAGCGCGGCATGCAGCCACATCCGCAGGAGCGCGGCGAGCGCGCGCGGCCGAACGAGGAAGGCGCGAGCCGGCCGACGCGCTGACGCGGGCGACCGATCGCCCTTCGGCGTCTCGCCGGTTCAGCGACCGCGAGACGCCGTCGTCACGCCGCGGCGCAGCCCGCGGGCCTGTGCACGCGCGTCGTCGACGCGGGGTTGGCCGCCAGCTTCCCCGCGGGACGGATGGGGCGCCGCACGAACTCGCCGCCGCAGTTGGGGCAGCGCGCGAGCTTGTCCGCGCACGGCGCGCAGAAGGTGCACTCGAAGGAGCAGATGCGCGCGGCCGTCGATTCGGGCGGCAGGTCGACGTCGCAGCATTCGCAGCCGGGCTTGAGGAGCAGCATGGTGGTTCCTTGGTCGGTGGCCGCAGTGTGGAGCCGGACGCACAGCGATGCACGTCCTCGGCGCGACGACATCCGGACACTTGCGGACATCGCGCCCCGTGTGGAGTCAGTGCGCTGTTCGCGTTTCGCGTGTTCGCTCCACCGCGTCCCCTAATCCGCGGGAGTGCGGCGCGACCGCGCCTGCCTAGACTGGCCCGAGCGGACGCCATCCCCGGCGCGCACGCTTTCCTTCACCATCACCCCCTGGAGGCACCATGGCCCACCATGCCCAGCACGACGCCCAGATCAAGGCCCTGGAAGGCCGCCTCAACCTGCTGGGCGACAAGCTCGCCAGCCTGATCGGCCCCTCGCAGCAGGTCGGCGAGCTGATCCCCGTCATCCATCGCCCGGGCTGGACGACCGTGGCTGAACTGGCGCTGGTCAGCGGCCTCGTCGATTCGATGATCAGGCACACCGAGCTGATCGGCGAGCTGCACGCCACGCTGATGCGCGGCGCGATGGCGGTGGGCAAGCACTGATCGGGCGGGCCCCCGCATCGCGTCCGGCCGCGCGGGGCACTTGCGTCGCCGCGCAGCGGAGGCACCCCTCGTTCGAGGGGCACGCGCCGGATTGGGGATGTGCAAGCGAGACTGGGTCGATAGATTGCAGCCTCGCGCGGCATGACGCCGCGGAAAGGCGTGCATGGCCCAGCCCAGCTTCAAGCTCCTGTGGGAGCAGTTTCCCGACCACGAAAAGTACCCCACCCTGTCCAGCCTCCACACCTTCATCGGTGGCCAGTTGGCGCGCAACATCGAGGAACCCGGCTTCGGACCCAACGGCAACACGTGCGCGGTGCGCATGTCGCGCGCGTTGAACTACGGCGGCTTCCCGATCTCGGGCAAACTGCTCGCACACCTGAAGCTCTCGGCGATGACGGGGGCCGACCACAAGCACTACCTGTTCCGAGTCCGGGAAATGAAAGCCTTCATCGCCAGTGCATTGGGCGTGACGCCCGTGACCGTCACAAAGGACTTCCTGCACGCCTTCGCCGGCCGACGCGGGATCGTCGCGTTCGCCGTGTCGGGCTGGAGCGACGCGAGCGGCCACGTGGCGCTGTGGGACGGCAGCCACTTCCGGGAGGAACACGACAACTACGCCGCCAGCCTCGCTGCCGCAGGCGGCAAGGCCCACGTCACCTCGATGCAGCTGTGGCCCCTATGAAATCGATCGACGTTCTGCGCGCCTGCGCCGGCTTCGCGTTCGCCGCATCCACCCTGCCCGCCGTCGCCGCCCCGTTACGGGCCAGGCTGGACCCGGAGGTCGCGATAGCCCGCGACTACGTGCTGGCGTCCTGCCTGATCAAGCGCTATCCCGACACGCCCGTGGCCGCCGATGCACAGGTCTGGGCCGGCGGACTGGTCGAGCAGGGACACATCGCCGCCGACCGCTACGCGCGCCTGGCGCAGCTCGCGGTGACCGAGCCGTCCGCGGTGTCGAGGGACGGCGCGCCCGTGCCGCTGCTGGACTGCATGACCTTGTACAACGACCCGAAGCTGCCGGGCCGCATCGCCAGGGCCCTCCGGCGCTAGCCGCCCGGCTGCCTGGCGGCCCACGCCGCGCAGAGGCGGTGCAGCTGCTCGAGGCCGTCGGTCAGCGCCGCGGGACCGGGCTGCAGGATGTCGCACGACTTGATCTCGTGCAGCTCGCCGTTGGCCACCGCGGGCACGTCCTGCCAGCCCGGGCGGGCGGCCACGTTGGCGCCGCGGAACTTCTTGCCGCACCAGCTGCCCACGATCAGGTCGGGTGCGCGGCGCAGGGGTTCGGCCGGGTCGTGCACGATGCGGCCCTTGCCGCCGGCGTGCCGCCCCAGCTCCTCGAAGACGTCGATGCCGCCGGCGATCGCCACGAGCTCGGACACCCAGCGGATCGCGCTGATCATCGGCTCGTCCCATTCCTCGAAGTAGACGCGCGGACGCCGCGGCCACGACGCCGACGCGGCCGCGATCGCCGCGTGGCGCGCCTGGCACGCGGCGATCCACGCCTGCGCCCGCTCGCCCGCCTGCACTAGGCCCGCGACGAGGCGCAGCGTGGCGAAGATCTCCGCGACGCTGCGCTGGTTCGTGATGAACACATTCAGGCCGGCGCGGATCAGCTTGTCGGCGAGTGCGGCCTGCATGTCGGAAAAGCCGATCACGAGGTCGGGCTCGAGTCCGACGATCTTGTCGATCTTGCCGTCGAGGAAGGCTGACACGCGGGGCTTCTCGTCGCGCGCGCGGCGCGGCCGCACCGTGTAGCCCGAGATGCCGACGATGCGGTGCTCCTCGCCGAGCAGGTAGAGCCATTCCGTGGTCTCTTCGGTGAGGCAGACGATGCGTTGGGGGCCGGTCATGCGGCCATTGTCGCCGCGGCGTTCGTCGGCATCGCGGCACGCATCCGGAGCGGCGGGTTACGCCTGCGGCTAACCCGCCCGACTCCAACATGCCCGGTTTCAGCCGTAGGGCGGGTTGGCCGCAGGCGTCACCCCCCGTTCGTCGACATGGCGGCACGCATCCGCACGCCGAGACGGCGTCAGAGCGCCCGCAGCTCGTCGACGCGCGCCTTGTACCAGGACAGGCTGTCCCAGAACAGCGTCCAGCCGACGGCGTCGAGGTGGTCGAACCCGCCCAGCGTGCCCTTGTAGTTCCACGCACCGGCCTGCGGCGTGCCGCCGTTGCTGATGTCGCGCACCACCACCGGGCGCCTGTAGACCATGCCCGACGCGTTCATGGCCCACGTCGGCGCCTTCTGCGCGACGGAGTTGACGACGGCGTCGCTGGGGAACCAGGCGCTGTCGTCGACCGGCGGCATCGGGCGCGAGTCGCGATGGTAGTTGCCCATGAACCCGGGCCCGGCGAAGGCGGCAATCAACGGGTTGGTGTCGAGGGTCGGATAGGACCACCCGGTGAGCAGCCCCGAATAGCTCGAGTTCGTCACCCACGAGAAGTAAGTGACGTTCGGCTGGTCCTTGACCCAGTCGTTCTCGGCCATCGCGCCCGCGGGCGAGAGGTCGTACGGCGACAGGTCCTTCACGCCCGAGTTCCACAGCGTGCTGCCGGTGACGCGGTCGACGTATGCCGCGAAGCTCTCGCCCGGCGCCCGCGCGCCCACGCCCCATTGGTCGAGCTTGAAGTCGTAGACCAGGTTGCCGCCGGTCGCGCCCGTGAAGTTGGCGATGCCGGTGACGAGTTGCTGCACCACCGGCACCCAGTCGACGATGCGATACGCCAGCGTGGTGCCGTCGTTGGGCGTGGCGATGGTCGTGACGCTCTTGATCCAGTGCGCGTCGACCGCGTACGGGAACAGCGACGGGTTGCCCGGCGCGCCGTTGGTCGCGAGCATCTGCGCCAGCATGCGCGAGGTCTGGCCGCCCATGCTGTGCGAGATCAGGTGCACCGGATGACTGGCGTCCCAGGCCGGATACAGCCCGGGGTAGCAGGTGCGGCCGTCGTGATAGTAGCTCTCGGGGCGCTCGTAGTGGCCATTGGCGGCCGCATGGAGCGCGCCGTAGTCCACGCAGCCACCCTTGATCTGGTAGAACAGCTCCACGGCGCGATCCCAGTTCGAGCTGAACGGCCCGACGACCGCGGTGGCCACGAGCTGGTTCGAGTACCTCACCTCGAGCTGCTCCTGCAGGTCGTTGAGGCCGCCCCAGTACTTGTAGCCCAGCAGCTCGCCGCGGCCGAAGCCGGCGAAGCCGTGCACGAAGATCACGGGGTCGTTGTTGGCGGCCAGCGCGGGGATCGCGGCCGAGCCGAGGCAAGCCAGCGCGCATGCGGCAGCCGCATGCCTGAGGGCACGAGTCGTCTTCATGGAGTCTCCGGGTTTGTCGTGATCCAACTGGGGAGCCACGCGACCACTTGCCGGCGCTCCCATGGGCCGTCGACATCGCGGACGCTGCTTGCACATCCGGGGACGTCGGCGCATCGGCAGGCGGCCCTCGTGAGGCCACGGCGTGATGCTGTTCCTGTCGCCGCCCGCCCGCAGTGGCCGCGCGGGCCAAGCTGTTGTCCCTGGCATCGTCGCGTTGCGCCGGCGTCCCGCGAACGCGGCATGCGGCGGCGGCCGCGCGCACGCTCGGTATCCCGGGGGTGGGCGCCATGGCCGGGCAGGGACAATCGCCCATCGATCGCTCGAAAGCCCCCATGGCCCTGGCCCCTGAAGCCCCGTCCGCGGCGGACGGCACGCGCCACCACGCGGCGCACCCGTTCCTGTTCCTCGTGCTGTTCATCCCGTACGGCGCCGTGCCGGGCTTTCTCACGGTGGCGCTCGCCTACGAGCTGAAGAAGAAGGGCATCGACACCGCCGACATCGCCATCGTCGTCGGGCTCAGCTACATCTGCCTGCTGCTCAAGTGGCTGTGGGCGCCGCTGGTCGACACGCTGCTCACGCGCAAGGCCTGGTATGTCGGCTCGACCGTCATCAGCAGCGCCGGCTTCTGGCTCGCGGGCAAGGCGGCGATGGGCGAGCATCCGTCGCTGGTGGCCGTCAGCGCGTGGCTGACGATCAGCAACTTCACGTCGACGTTGCTGGCCATGGCCGTCGAGAGCCTGATGGCCGCCACCGTGCCCGACGACCAGCGCGGCCGCGCCGGCGGCTGGTCGCAGGCCGGCAACCTCGGCGGCCAGGGCCTGGGTGGCGGCCTGAGCCTGTGGCTGATCGAGAGCGCCGGCTTCAGCAGCGCGGCCTCGGGAGCCCTGCTGGGCCTGCTGTGCGTGCTGTGCTGCGGGGCGCTGCTGTGGGTCGACGATTCGAAGCCGCTGCTCCAGGTGGAAGGCCATGTCGAGGTCGCCGGCCGCAAGGGCGTGTCGGCCAGCCTGCGCGCGATCGGCACCGACCTGTGGGCGCTGCTGCGCTCGCGCGTGGGCATCCTCGCGCTGCTGATCTGCCTGCTGCCCATCGGCAGCGGCGCCGCGCAGAACCTGTGGTCGCCGATCGCCGACGAATGGCACGCGTCGGCCGACGTCGTCGCCTTCGTCACCGGCGCGATGAGCGGCCTGATCTCGGCCCTCGGCTGCCTGGCCGGCGGCTGGCTGTGCGACCGCATCGACCGCAAGGCCGCCTACTGCCTGTTCGGCTTCCTGCTGTGCGTGGCGGCGGTCGGCATGGCGCTGTGTCCGCGCACGTCCGACCAGTACATCTTCTGGACCTCGGCCTACGCGTTCGTCGTGGGCCTGTGCTACGCCGCGTACTGCGCGGTGGTGCTGGAAGCCATCGGCAAGACCGCCGCCGCCACGAAGTTCAGCTTCCTGTCCGCGGTGTCGAACACGCCCATCATGCTGGTGACCTTCCTTGACGGCTGGGCGCAGGGCCAGTGGGGCACGAACGGCATGCTGTGGACGGAGGCCGCGATCGGCGCCGTCGGCATCGTGGTGTTCGCGGCGGTGGCCGGGGCGACGAAGCGCGCGGCCGTGGCGCCGGCATGGGCCGACGCGGCCTGAGGGCCGATCGCGACTGAAGGGCGCCGCGCGGAAGGGGTCTGGCAGCTCCTCGGATCGCGCTGCCGCTTGGGCGGTTGCGGGGGTACGGGTCGCGATTCGAGGCAATGCCTGACACCGCTTTCGATCGGAGCGGTGTCAGGCATTGCCTCGTCCGCGGTGGGCGTCGCATCGATCGCCTACATCGTCACGCGGACGAGGAGATGCCAGACGCGCTCGTGGGATGCCGGCGTCCGCGATCGTGCGAGGCTGCCCTCAGCGCTCGATCGCCGGCAGGACCACGCCGGCGCAATCGCCGAACCCGATGCGCCGCGCGCCTTCGGCCTCGCACCAGCCGCGCAGGATGACGCAGTCGCCGTCCTGCAGGAAGGTGCGCGTCTCGCCGTTGCCGAGGTCGAACGGCTGCTTGCCGCCCTCGCTCAGCTCCAGCAGCGAGCCGCCCTGGCCGGCGGCCGGGCCGCTCTGCGTGCCGCTGCCCATCAGGTCGCCCGGTTGCAGGTTGCAGCCGTTGCTGGCGTGGTGGGCCAGCAGCTGCGCGGGCGTCCAGTAGGCGTCGGCGAACGAGCTGGCGGACACGCGCACCGCCGACTGCCCTTGCGCGCGCATCGCGGGCGTCTGGATCCACACCTCGAGCGCGACGGCGATCGCGCCGCGCTCGCGGTTGGCGGCGGAGTCGAGGTAGGGCAGCGGCTGCGGATCCGCGGCCTCGCGCGTGAACGGCGTGCGGAACGGGGCCAGCGCCTCCATGGTGACGATCCACGGCGAGATCGTCGTGGCGAAGTTCTTGGCCAGGAACGGGCCCAGCGGCTGGTACTCCCACGCCTGGACGTCGCGCGCCGACCAGTCGTTGAGCAGCGTTGCGCCGAACAGCGACGCCTCGGCCTGCGCCATGTCCAGCGGCGTGCCGGGCGCGTTGGGCGGGCCGACGTAGAAGCCCAGCTCGAGTTCGTAGTCGAGGCGCGTCGACGGCGCGAAGACCGGCGCGTCGCCCTCGCCCTTGACCTGGCCCCACGGCCGCGGGAACGCCTGGCCGCTGACACCGATGGACGAGCTGCGCCCGTGGTAGCCGATCGGCACCCACTTGTAGTTCGGCAGCAGTGGGTTGTCCGGGCGGAACAGCTTGCCCACCGTCGTCGCATGATGGATGCCCGTGTAGAAGTCGGTGTAGTCGCCGATGCGGCACGGCAGCGCCATCTCGGCCTCGTCCTGCGGCACCAGCAGCGCGTCGGCCTTCGCGCGCCACAGCGACGCGGTGCCCGAGGGCTGCGCCGACAGGCCGCTGAACAAGGCCTG
>JBJMWE010000143.1:0-14176 GCA_045810285.1 Vitreoscilla sp.
ATATCCAATACTCTGACCTGCGGAGCCAAACAACTGTAAATGCACAGTACGACAAGGACGGGAAGCTAATCTGCGTCATCAAGTCGAACGCCGCAGGTCTCAATATTGTTGAACGCATTGCGACGACGGATGAGAATTACAAGGACGAGGCCGCGAAGCTCGGGAAAATCTACAACGTGCCCGTCTTTGATCCCGTCGTAGCAGCGGTCAAGAACGGTCTGAGCCCGAAGGGCAACCTAAGCGCTCAGGACGCAAAGGGCGACGTTGGCCTGACTTCAACAGTCGCTCAAACTGCCGCCACGGCTAAGGCGGATCTACGCCACTGATAAGGTCACGCAAGCCAACGGCTCCTATGTGACCACGTGGACGAGCAATGATGGGAGCAGTGGTACGGACACGGCAGATGCGACTGGGGATGTCGTCACGCACGCCTGGGGTCACCTTCTCGCCTGTCGTCCAGGCCAGCAAGCCCAAGACCGGCGTCCAACAGGCGATCGAGGCGTACCAGTCGACGGACGCCTATACCGTGCCTGCGGCCGGCACCGTCGAAGTTGCGTTCTCACCCAACGAGGGCAGCGAGTGTCCGTAGTGACGCTCGATCATCGCAACGCTCGTGCCGGAGAGCTGCGCCACCGTCAACAGGTCTAGGCCGCCGACGACCAGCAATGGTCGAATGGCGCAGTTCGTCCGGCAACTCTGCGGCCTTCGCTGCAGCCTTGATGGTTACTTCCACGAGTCCTTGTTCCACGCCTATCCGTCGGCCCGTGAGAAGAGGAAAGCGCCGGGCAGCTTGTCCTTGGAGATTTCGTCGAAGAACTTGGCCGTGTCGGCCAGCAAGGACACACCACGTCCTTCCACCCGCAGGTCAAGATTTCAACGCGCTTCCTTGCGTCTGCGGGCCATGCCTCGGGCCGCTACGCCCGGGCTGTCGTGATTCCCTGTATTGGCTTATCCTCGGCCGATTCACCCGCATCCGAGGTGGTACCCAGGAATCCGTCGATGACCCATCCGGAGCCGGATAGCCGTCCACCAGTCGCACGGCGTGGATGGCTTGCATCGGTCTTGCGCGTCCACGCAGGCGGCATCGCCATGGCGTTGCTGATCCGCGTGCTGGTGTTCAGCACCGTGGTCACCCTCGCCTTGACCGTGCTGCAACTGTCCTTGAGCTATCGCAGCGAGCGCGCGCGCCTCGAGAGCCGGTTCTCCGAGATCGACCAGTCGACCTCGCGCAGCCTGAGCGAGAGCCTGTGGGCGCTCGATTCGCGGCAGATCGACGAGCAGCTCAAGGGCATCCTGAGGCTGCCTTCGATGCGTGCCGTGGCCGTGCATGAGACCGCCTCGTCCGCCCACGCGCTGGCGGTCGTGCGCGGACAGCACCAGACCGCCAACGCGGTGGTCAAGGAATTTCCTCTCGAGTGCTGCGGCACGCACCCGCAGCAGATCGGCGTGTTGCACATCGAGGCGACGCTGACGGACATCTATCGGGGCCTGGCCGCGCAGGCTCTCGTCATCCTCCTGAGCAACGCCGCCAAGACCTTCCTGGTGGCGCTGTTCATCCTGTTCGTCGTCCATCGGCTCGCGACGAGGCACCTGCTCGACATCGCCGCGTCGATGGGTCGCGTGACGCCGGATGCCCAAGCGGAGCCCTTGCGCCTGCGGCGGGCACCGGGCAAGCGCGATGAACTGGATCAACTCGTCGAAGCGCTCAACGCGATGCGCGAGCGGCTCCGGTTGCATGCGGCGGAGCTGGCCGGCGCGAACGCGCGGATGGCCGCGATCCTGGACAACATTCCCGACCTGGCCTGGGTCAAGGACGCGGAAGGACACTATGTGGCCGTCAACCGGGCGCTTGCCGCCGCCAAGGGGTTCGCCGAGCCGGCAGGCATGATCGGATTGACGGACCATGACGTCCACCCGCCGGACATGGCGGACACCTACCGTGCAGCCGACCTCGAGGTGATGGCATCGGAGGGCAGCAAGCTCATCGAGGAGGACCACGTCAATGCCGACGGAAGCGTCACCCTTGTCGAGACCATCAAGACGTCGCTGCGCGACGGCGACGGCCGCATCGCGGGAACCGTCGGCATCGCGCGCGACATCACGGCGCGGAGACAGGCGGAGGCCGACCGCGAGGCCCGGCAGGCCGCCGAGGCGGCGAACCAGGCCAAGAGCGAATTCCTGGCGAACATGAGCCACGAGATCCGCACGCCGATGAACGCGATCCTGGGCATGTCCTACCTGGCCCTGCAAAGCGGGCTCGACGCGCAACAACTCAATTACGTCCAGAAGATCCACGCCGCCGCGGAATCGTTGCTGGGAATCATCAACGACATCCTCGACTTCTCCAAGATCGAAGCCGGCAAGCTCGACATCGAGTCCATTCCGTTCAGCCTGTCCAGCGTTCTGGACGGCCTGGGCAACGTCCTCGGACTCGGCGCCGCGGACAAGGGGCTCGAACTCCTGTTCGTGCAGCCCGCGGACCTGCCGGTGGCGCTGGTCGGCGATCCCTCGCGCCTGCGCCAGGTCCTGCTCAATCTCGGCGGCAACGCCGTGAAGTTCACCGAACGCGGCGAGATCCACCTGTCCGTCGACGTCGTGAGCCGCGAAGCGGAGTCGGTGCAGTTGCGCTTCGAGATCCGCGACTCGGGAATCGGGATGTCGACCGAGGAACAGCGGCGCCTGTTCCAGCCGTTCACCCAGGTCGATTCGTCGACCAGCCGACGCTTTGGAGGGACGGGGCTCGGCCTGTCCATCTGCCGCCACCTCGTGCGGATGATGGGAGGCGAGATCCAGGCGCGAAGCGCCCCGGGCCAGGGAAGCCGCTTCTCCTTCACGCTTCCCTTCGGCCTTCAGCCGGACGCGGCGTCGCCGGAGCCGTCCCGATGGCCGGAGCTGCAGGGCAAGCGGGTGCTGATCGTCGACGACAACGCCCATGCGCGCGAGGTGCTCTGCGCCATGGCCGGCGGATCAGGACTCCACGCCGCCACGGCGGCCGGTTGCCAGGAAGCCGTCCGCGAAGTGGCGCTCGCCGGTGCGATGGACAAGCCGTTCGACCTCGTCCTGATCGATTGGAAGATGCCGGGCATCGATGGCGTCGAATGCGCCCATCAGCTGGACCATCGCGAACATGGCGGTGCCGTGCCTGCACTGGCCCTGATGGCGAGCGCCTTCGACCGCGATGACCTGCTTCAGCGCCTCGAGCGACGCGGCCTCCGGACGATTCCTGTCGTGACCAAGCCCGTCACGCCCGGCGCGCTGATGGACGCACTTGCCGGGCTGCTCGGATTCCTCGTTCCCTCCGTGGGCGTGCCGGCGAGTCGCGAAGACAAGTTGCTCGCCCATCAGGCCGCCCTGCGCGGCGCACGCCTCCTGCTGGTGGACGACAATGCCATCAACCGCGAGATCGCGACCGCCGTGCTGCGACGCGCAGGCATCGAGGTCGTCCCTGCCTGCGACGGGTACGAAGCCCTGGAGAGCCTGCACCGGCACGAATTCGACGGTGTGCTGATGGACTGCCAGATGCCCGGGCTGGATGGCTATGCGACGACCCGCGCCCTGCGTGCGCTGCCGCGATGGCAGGCTCTGCCCGTGATAGCGATGACGGCCAATGCGCTCGTCGGCGATCGGGACAAGGCCCTGGCCGCGGGAATGAATGACCACGTCGCCAAGCCCATCGACGTGAACGACCTGTTTGCCGCGCTCGCGCGCTGGATCCAGCCGAAGGAGGGCCGGGCCGCTCCCTTGGCCGACGACCTCTCGCCGCGCAGCGCCGCCACGAGCGGAATCGATCGCCGGCTGGGTGTCGCCGCTGCCATGGGCGACGGCGTTCTGTACGCCCGCCTGCTGCGCATGTTCCGGGATCGCGAAGGCGATTTCCCGCAGCGGTTCCAGCAGGCGCTCGTGGAGGGCGACAGGGCGGCCGCGATGCGGATGGCGCACGACCTCAAGTGCGTCGCCGGCACCCTGGGCGTGCGGGAGGTGCATCGCGTCGCCGCGTCGCTCGAGGGCGCGTGCATCGACGGGGTGGACGACGCGACGCTCCGTGCGCTCGTCGCGAGCGTGCACGAAGCGCTCAGGCCCGTCATCGCCGAGCTGCAGTCGTCCTGACGCGGCTCCCGGCTCGCGCGCGCCGGGTCGACCGCGTGCGTCAGTGTCCCCGCCGGGCGTCGTACCAGAGTTCGGGCCTGTTGGTCGGCGTGCCGGGGGTGATGAGCGGGTTGCGCAGTTCGATGACCGTGCGTGTCTCGACGTGCGCCTTGCGCATGCGCTCGCCGTAGTACTGCTGGAAGAGCCGATCGAAGGAGCCGTCCGCGATGGCCTTCTCCAGGCCGCTCTCGATATCGTGTGCCAAGCGCGTGTTGCGGCGGTTGACCATGAAATACGCGTCGTAGAAATAGTGCAGTGCCAGGCGAGGTTCGACCTCCAGCGTGCCCGCGTTGTTCTCCTGCTCGTCCCAGATCTCCATGAGGCTGCGCGGAAAATAGTCGAAGCGCCGGCCCACGAGCATCTTGAACAGGCCTTCGTAGCGCGGCGCGGTGATGACGTCGATGCCATTGGCTCCCAGGATCTGGGTGTCAGGCCATTCCTGTCCCTGGGCGATGCGGAGTTGCTTCAGGTCGGCCAGCG
Organism: Vitreoscilla sp.; assembly: GCA_045810285.1. Lineage (GTDB taxonomy): Bacteria > Pseudomonadota > Gammaproteobacteria > Burkholderiales > Burkholderiaceae_C > Scleromatobacter. The sequence continues at coordinate 4,627 of JBJMWE010000143.1, forward strand.
TTTGAACACCGTCGAAGGAAGCCTTCTCGCCCTTGCGGATCAGGCCGAGCCGCCACCCCAGCATGCCCTTGTTCAAGGGGATCATGATCGCCAGCAAGCGTGCTTCGCGCTCGGCCGAACTGGGAATGGGGCCGACATCGATGCTGCGCCCCGCCTCGAGTTCCAGCACCTGGCGTTCCTGGTTCATCGGGAACGCGGCGGGCTCGATGCGGTAGTCGACGCCGGACTTGGTCAAGGCGAGCTGCAGCAGCTGCGTCGCGTAGTCGTAGCGATGGTCACCCTCGAACTCGGGAACCGGGAATCGGACGAGCTCGGCTGCGAACGTTGCCAGCGGCGTGACGACCATCATGCAGAACACCCACCGAGCAGTCCTGGTCATGTTGCATCCTTTCGCGACGAATCCCCGTCCGCATGTGCGCAGACTGCTCCGGCAGCACGATGACTGCCGGCGCCACCGACGGATACTAGCGTATCGAGGCTGGCCTGCGGCGTCGCGCAGGCGCCGTCAGGAGTGACCCTGCCACCGATGAGCCGTGGCGGGCGCCGGGGCCAGCCATCGAAACACGACCGCCAGGGCCGCGCCGGCGTAGACCATTCCGCCGAACATCCACATGACGAGCGCGCCGATCTGCTGGTCCTCCAGGGCCGTCAGCCCCCATGGCGGCGGCTCGTCGGTGGCGTACCACGGCGTCGGTGCGAAGGTCAGGAGCAGCCCGAGCGCGTTCATCTGCAGCATGGCGGTCACCAGCAGCGCCAGCGCGGTGCCCTGGTGGTTGCGCCGCTTGCGCCCGAACACGGCCCACCAGAACAGCAGGGCCGGCAGGAAGAACGACGCGTGCTGGAGCGCGTGGATCCACGCGTTGCCGAGCGCGGCGAGGAACAGCACGGGAACGTGCCAGACCCATAGCGCGGCGGCGTGGAGCCACCAGGCGCGCGTGGGGGCGGCCAGCCAGCGCCATCCCGCCGCGACGGCGGCGAGCGTGCGGACGCCGCGCCGCCGCAGTGCCCACGACCAGGCTTCGTACGTGCGCGAGGCCGCCAGCAGGGGCGCGGCCACGATCATCAGGATCTCGTGCTGCGCCATGTGCATGGCGAACGACCGGTCGGCCAGGGCATCGACGGGCGAGTACAGCGCCACGACCAGCGCGCTCCAGCCGCCGATGAAGGCCGCCACTTCGCGCACGAGGATGCCGCGGCCGACCCCGGCCCGGCGCCAGAGGCCTGCGACGCCCGCCGCATACCCGCACGCGCTGACGATCAGCAGGCCTGCGACGAGGCCTTCGAGGAACACGGGGCGGCGAGCGTCGGCGCCGAGGGCGTGCGCCCAGGCGAGCGAGGGCAGCGCGGCGGCCAGGCCGAAGATCAGCGCACGCATGGGCCGATGTACCAGGTCGGCAGCCACATGGCCGCGATGACGAGCACCGACAGCGTCGCCGATGCCACCGCCAATCCGGCCAGGAAGGCGATGCGTTCGTCTTGCAGGGCAGTTCCGGCCGGGCGCGTCCTCCAACCGCGCCAGGCCGAGGGAAGCGTCGCGACCGTGGCCAGGCAGAAGGCGACATGGATGAGATGCACGAGCCACGGCCGCCCCTGGTCGCAGGCCCAGCCGACGACTGCGAACGCGACCACCTGGTCCGCCAGGGCCAACGCGGGAGCGAGCAGCAGGGCCGGCCAGGTGCGCATCGCCTGCTCCTTCAGAAGCGCGGAGCCCAGTAGACGACCGCGTAGATGGGAATCCACGTCACGACGATGAACACCCAGTAGCCACAGTTCTCGGCGATGTCGACGAAGCGCTTGCCCTCCAGCGGCTTCTTGAACAGGACGGCCGTCAGGACCAACGTGTCGACGACGTCCGTGACGAGGTTGAAGGTGTGCAGCCCCATCAGCATCCAGATCACCGAGCCGTAGGCGCTGTCGTCCCAGCGCACGTTCAACGCGGTGAACTCCATCGCGCGCACGGCGCACAGCGCCAGGCCGCACAGCGAGCCCAGCACGAGCATCAGGCGGACCCTGGGCAGGTCGTGGTCGATCGCGGCGCGATCGGCGATCCAGTTCGGGATGGCGCTGGCCAGGATGACCGCGAGGTTGATCGTCCCCCAGGTCAGGTCGGGCGCCGCGCCGCCCGCCGGCCACGTCTGCGACAGGCTGCGCAGGTAGAAATAGACGACGATCATGAAGCCGAACGCTGTCCCCTCGATGGCGCACATGGCCACGGTGCCCCACCACATCACGCTGCGCGTGCCGAAGCCGTAGCTCGGCAACGCGGAGACATCGAGCGCGTCGCCGCGCGTCACGGCCGGAACGCTGGCCGGCGTCGCCTCGCGTCGGTCTTCCTGCATCACGGCCGCTTCTCCACCTCGAGTTCGGCGCTGGCTTCCTCCCTGGTCGGCCAGTACCAGGCGATGAACGCGATCGTCGGGGGGATCAGGCCGATCAGCATGCCCTTGTTGGAGAAGATCGACCAGATCAGCCAGAAGCCCACGGAGAATGCCGCGATGATGGGCCAGCCGCTGGGCGAGGGATACAGGTAGCGCACGTCGGGGACGGCATCGAGCACCGTCGTCACGAGGCCCTCCCGGAATTTCGTCGACAGCCCCGTGACATGGCGCGGCCCGGCGCCGCCCGGCGACCAGAGCGGTTCGCGCGACGCGACGACGGGAATGAGCTCGAAGTTGTAGGCGGCCGGTGGCGAGGAAGCGGCCCATTCGAGCGTCGGCGCGTTCCAGGGGTCGCTGCCCGCCGCGCGGCCCTTCCAGAGGGCGCGGACGATGTTGAGCACGAACAGCACCATGCTGACGTCCTCGACCATCGCGCCCACCCACGAGACGTAGTTCAGCGTGCCCCAGCCGGTGTCGGCGGTGTAGGTGTAGATGCGCCGCGGCATGCCGTGCAGGCCCAGGATGTGCAACGGGAAGAACGTGACGTTGACTCCGATGAACAGCAGCCAGAAGTGCCATTGCGCCAGGCGCTCGTCCAGCATGCGGCCATAGACCTTGGGGAACCAGTAGTACACGGCGCCGAGGAGCGGGAACAGTGCGCCGCCGATCAGCACGTAGTGCAGGTGGGCGACCACGAAGTAGGTGTCGTGCACCTGCAGGTCCAAGGGCACGGCGCCCAGCATGATGCCGGTCAGGCCGCCGATCATGAGGGTGGCGAAGAACCCGACGATGAACAGCATCGGCGCTCGCAGCACGAGGCGGCCGCCCGCGATCGTGGCGATCCAGCAGAACAGCTGCACCGCCGTCGGGATCGCGATCATGAAGCTCATCGCCGTGAAGAAGCTCTTGCCGAGCTCGGGGACGTTGGTGGCGTACATGTGGTGGACCCACAACCCGAACGACAGGAACCCCATCGAGATGAGCGACAGCACGATGGCCTGGTGTCCGAACATCGGCCGGCGGGCGAAGGTCGGGATGATGGCGGAGATCATGCCGAGGGCCGGCACGAAGATGAAGTAGACCTCGGGGTGCCCGAAGTACCAGAACATGTGCTGCCAGAGCAGCACGTCGCCGCCCTCGGCGGGATTGAAGAAGTGCGTGCCGGCCATGCGGTCGAACTGCACCAGGTTGGCGCCCAGCATGACCGTGGGCATGGCGAAGATGATCATGATCGAGCTGACCAGCGTCGCCCAGGCGAACAGGGGCATGCGCAGCAACGACATTCCCGGTGCGCGCATCTTCAGGATCGTCGTCGCGAGGTCGGTCGCGACCATGAGTCCCATGCCCTCGCTGAAGTTGACCAGCACGTTCCAGAAGTCCGAGCGCTTGCCGAAGCCGTATTGCGGCCCGGCGAGCGGCACGTACGAGAACCAGCCGGCATCGGCGCCGGCGCCGCCGGCGAAGCCGGCGAAGAGGGTGAGGCCGCCGATCAGGTAGATCCAGTACGAGCAGGCGCTCATGCGCGGGAAGGCCGTGTTGCGCGTCCCGATCATGAGCGGCACCAGGTACAGCGAGACACCCTGCATCACCGGCACGGCGAACAGGAACATCATCGTGGTGCCGTGCATCGAGAAGACCTGGTCGTACAGGTCGGGGCCGACCAGGGTCTTGCCCGGTTCGGAGAGCTGGTGCCGCATCAGGCCACCCAGCACGCCGCCTGCAAGGAGGAACATCAGCGCGGTGACGATGAAGCGCCGGCCGATCGCCTTGTGGTCGAGCGTGCAGATCCAACCCTTGAGCGTCGGCGGATCGCTCCAGGCGCGGACGAGTTCGGCCCGGGAATGCGCGTCGAGCGCCGGCGAGGCCGCAGACGAGGGCGCGTCGTTCATGTCAGCGTCTCGAGGTAGGCCACCAGCGCCGCCAGGTCGTCCGCGGGCAGGAAATGCGAAGGCATGTTGGCGCCCGGCTTGAGCTTCTGCGGATCCTCGATCCAGCGCGCAAGCGCCTCCGGCGTGTTGGCGATGCTGCCGGCGCCGATGTGCGCACGGCTGGCGAAGTGGGTCAGGTCCGGCCCTCGGCGGCCCTGGGCGCTCGTGCCCTGCACCGCATGGCACATCATGCAGCTGCCCGTGAGGAACAATTCCCGACCGCGCACGGCCGCGGCGGCCTGCGGTTCCGGCGCGGCGCTGCGTTCGTGCCGGACCCACGCGGCGTAGCCCTCGGGCGGCATGGCGACCACGTCGTAGGCCATGAAGGCGTGCTGGACACCGCAGAACTCGGCGCAGCGGCCGACGAAGCGCCCCGGCCGATCGGCCCGGAACTCGATCGTGGACGTGCGACCCGGGATGAGATCCTTCTTCCCGTGCAGGTTGGGCACCCAGAAGCTGTGGATCACGTCGTCGGCCTCCAGCGTGACCACGATCGGCCGTCCCACCGGAATCACGAGCTCGTTCGCGGTGGCGAAGACGTGATCGGCCTGCGGATCCTGGTAGACCACTTCCCACCACCACTGATGCGCGATGACATGGATCGCGACGGCGTCCTTGCCCGGCAGGCGTGCCAGGGCGCGGTCGGTCAGCACGCTGACCTCGAGCAGGCCCACCAGCAGGACGGACGACAGCAGCGTCGCGCTGCCCACCAGGATGCGCAGTGCGCGATCCTTGCGAACCGGCGCGGCGTCGCCGGCCGCCGCCGCGCGATGCGATCGCCACAGCGCCCAGCCCAGCGCCGCCATCACGCCGATGAACACGGCGACGCACAGCCACAGGCTGATCCACCAGAGGCGGGCGATCCAGGCGGCCTGCGGGCCGGCGGCGTCGAGGGCGTCGCTCATCACCGCTTGTCCTCGGGCCGGGCCGGCTCGCGCAGGTTCTCGGGCGGCGCCCCCTGCAGGCTGTCGTCGCGGTTGGTCGCGGCGTCGTCGGGCACCAGGCCGGACAGCGAGCGCACGTAGGCGGCGATCTGCCAGGCTTGCGCCTCGGGAATCCGGCCGCGGAACGCCGGCATGCCGTTCGGACGGCCGTCCATGATCGTCGTGAAGACGTCGCCGGGCGTCTTGCCGTAGATCCAGCCCGCGTCCATGAGCGGCGGCCCCGATCCGCCACCGCCCTGGGCGTGGCAGCCGATGCAGTTGAACCAGCGGTAGTAGCGCTTGCCCTGCGCGAGAACGTAGGCGTTGCGCTCGTCATAGCCGCCCGCCGCGACGCGCTCGGTCATGCCGCGGCCGGGCGGTCCGGCGGCGAAGCTCGTGAGCGCATCCGCGCGGGATCGTGCGTCGGGGGCGATCGGCGCCGGGTCGAATCGGCGCGCCTCGCGCTCGCAGCCGGGCAGCGCCGACACCAGCGCCGCGAGGCCGGCCACCGCGCAGGCTCTAGAGGCGAAAGACATACAGCATGCCTCCGCGTGACGTCGCCGCCGGCAGGTCCTTCATCGCCGCGGCGAAGCCCCGCGCCGCCGTGCCGTCGCGGGTGTCGAGGTCGCTGGAGACGACGAGTCCTGCCCAGCCGCCGACGCCCGCGAGGACGGCGACGTACTCGTGCCCGTCGCCGCCGGAGAACGCGATGGGCTGGCCCACGATCCCGGACGCCGTCCTGAACTTCCAGAGCGCGTGGCCCGTGCGGGCGTCGACGGCCTTGAACCAGCCGTCCATCGTGCCGTAGAACACGAGGTCGCCGGCGGTCGCGAGTGCGCCGCTCCAGATGGGGAAGGGCTCCTCCAGCGTCCACGCCTGGCGACGCCTGACCGGATCCCAGGCGGTCAACATGCCTCGCCATGCGCCGGGTGGCGCGTGCATCCTGGCTTCCATGCCGCTGTAGGGCGTGCCGCCGATGTGGCTCACCTCGTACGCCGTCGCGTCCTCGCAGAGGTTCTGGTGCGGCAGGTACAGCAGGCGGGTGCGTGGAGACCAGGCGCTCGGCTGCCAGTTCTTGGCGCCGGCCGAACCCGGGCAGATCTCGCGCACGACACGGTCGATGGCCGGCTCCTTGGTCGGCTCCGGCCGCCATTCACCGGTCGCGAGGTCGACGCCATGCGCGGTGGTGACGAGGGCATAGGCATCGGCCGACAGCACCTCGCCCGTCGCGCGATCGATCACGTAGAGGTAGCCGTTGCGGTCCGGATGCAGCAGAACACGGCGCGTCTTGCCGCCGATGGGCAGGTCCACCAGGACGCTCTCGTTGCCGCCGTCGTAGCCGTGGCGGTCGTGGGGACTGGCCTGGTAGGCCCAGGCGGCGTCGCCGGAATCGGGGTGGCGGGCGAACAGGGCGCTGGTCCACTTGTTGGCGCCCGGACGTTGCACGGGGTTGGCAGGGGCCGGGCTGCCCGTGCCGTGGTAGAGCAAGTCGAGCTGCGCATCGTAGGAGAGCCAACCGCCCACGGAACCGCCGCCGATCTTCCAGGCTTCGGCGGGCCAGGTGGCGACGCCCAGATCGGTGCCGCGATCGCTGGCGTAGAACGGCTTGAAGGCGCTGCCGATCCGGACATCGGCGTCCGGGCCGGTGCTGTACGCGCGCCATCGCTCCTGCCCGCTCGCGGCGTCCAGGGCGGCGATGAAGCCGCGCACGCCGAATTCGTCGCCGTCGTTGCCGACGAGCACCTTGTCCCGCACCACGAGCGGTGCCATCGTCATCGACTGGCCTGTCGAGTAGTCCCCGAGCTTCCTTCGCCAGAGCTCCCGGCCGGTCCTGGCGTCGAGTGCCAGCACCTGGTCGTCGAGCGTGCAGAAGAAGAGGCGGCCATCGGCATACGCGGCGCCGCGGTTCACGACGTCACAGCAGGCGACGCCGCGCGCTCCCGGGTCGGGCCGGGGATCGAAGCTCCAGCGCAGCCGGTGGTCCGGACTCGCGAGGTCGAACGCGAGGACGCGATGCGGGAACGCCGTGACGACGAACATCATGCCGTCGGCCACGATCGGCGCGGCCTCCTCGCCCTTGTCGGTCGAGGTCGAGAAACTCCATGCGAGGTGCAAGCTCGCCACGTTGCTTGTCTTGATTTCCGCCAGGGGGCTGAAGCGCGTGCCCGCGTCGTCGTGCGCCGCGCTGGGCCAGTCCTCCGCGCCGGATGCGGCCATCGCCGCGGTTGCAGCCACGAGCACCCCTGCGATCAGGCGTTGGAAGATGCGCATGACCTGCACATGAGTGAGAGAGCCTCGCGGCAGCAAGGGCCGTGCCCAGCAAAGGGCGGCCCAGCCGCGCGTGCCGTGGCGCCGTGCTGCGCTGAAATCCCGTTCCGGCTCCCCAGGATGGGTGATGCTTGCTTGAAGCTGAACGAGGCGGAAGCAGCTCTTCTGTATCATTTTTCTGACCAAGCGCAACGCGGACCTGACCGTCCCCGCGCCCCGCGAGCGAGCCTCGCTCCCCTGATTGACCGCCGTGCCGACCGACCACTCCGACCTCCCTCTGGTGAGCGTCGTGATCCCTGCCTACAACGCGGCGGCCACCCTGTCCGACACGTTGGACAGCGTGTTGGCGCAGACCTGGCGGAACATCGAGATCGTCGTCGTCGACGATGGTTCGCGCGACGGCACCCCGGACGTGCTCGCGCGCTACGCGCCGGGCGTGCGCGCCCTGCACCAAGCCAACGGGGGCCTGGCCGCCGCACGCAACGCCGGCGTGGCAGCGGCGCGCGGACGGTTCGTCGCGCTGCTCGATGCCGATGATCTCTGCGAGCCCGAGCGCATCGGCGCGCAGGTGGCGCTGATGACCGCGCGGCCGGACATCGTGCTGTGCGGCAGCGAGTTCAGCTGCTTCGACGACGCCGGCATCGTGTCCGGCCGCTTCGCGCGCCGGTACTACTCGCGCCTCGGCCGCGCCGCAAACGGGCCCGCGACGTTCTTCGAGGAATCCGCCCGCATCGACATCGCCCGGTGGCTGCCGCAGCCCCCGGCGGCCCCGGTGGACATGCCCGTGATGGTCGGCGACGTCCATCGCCACCTGGCGCTCGGCAACTTCATCCATCCGCCCACGGTCATGTTCCGGCGCGAGCTGATGGCGCGCGTCGGCGAGTTCGACCGCACCATCCCGAATTGCTGCGACTGGGAGTGGCTCGTGCGCGCGGCGCGTGCGGGCAAGTTCGCGTTCATCGACCGGCCGCTCCTGCGCTATCGCCGCTCGCCGGCGCAGATGTCGGGGCCGCGGCACAAGCTGCAGCTCTATTCGGACATCCTCGCCAACCTGCGCCAGTTCGCGCACGACGACCCGGAACTGCGGCGCTGGGGCGGACGCGACTACCGGCGCGCACTCGGCAACGCGTCCCTGGACCTGGCCGGTGCGCTGGTGCAGACCGACCGCCTGCGCGCGCTGGGCCTGCTCGCGCGGGCGGCGTTCCTGGGCGTCGTGGAACGCGACACGCTGCACCATCTGGCCAAGGCCCTGGCGCCGACGCCGCTGGTGCACTACATCCAGTCGCGCCGCGCCGCGGTCTCCGGCGCGCGCTGATCAGGCCGCTTCGCGCAGTTCGGCCGGCCGGTTCATCCGCCGGTGCAGGCGGCGTGCGGCGAGCAGCATGCGGATCCACGGGCGATCGCGGTAGACGGTCGTCCACAACAGCTCGCGCACCCCGTTGCACAGCGTGCGCTTGTACTGCGCGTCGCCGCACAGGAAGTCGTACTCGCGCAGGCCGCGCTGGCGGTAGTGCTCGATGGCCAGCGCATGCGTGAGCAGGCCCGGGCTGCGCCGGGTCGACGCCTCGTAGTCGAAGCCGCTCTGGAACATCGCCACCTTGCCGTGCAGCACGAAGTTGTAGAGGAAGCCGACCGGGCGCGCGGCGTTGCCGATGCGCAGCAGGTCCACGCCCCCGCCGGGCAGCAGCGCGCGGATCAGGCGCCGGTGGAAGTCGACGACGGCGTCGGCGGCGAGCGAGGTGCTCCGGTCGCGATCGGTCCAGCGTGCGAGGTGGAGCTCGCGCATCTCGTCGAAGAAGCGCAGCGCTTCGCCGAGGTCGGCGGCGCGGCGCACGCCGATGTCGCCCAGCTGCGCCTCGTAGTCGCGGCGATTGCGCCGCAGGTGCGTGCCGGACTTGCCGGTGACGGTCGATTCGAACGGGCGGTCGCCGAGCGCCAGCAGGTCGACGAACGGCGAGGGCTGGCAGCGCTGTTCGGTCTGCGTTCCGCCCACTTGCGCCAGCGCGCGGCCGACGACGCCGTCGCGCTCATGCCCGGACAGCAGCAGCCGGCC
>JBJMWE010000144.1:0-12176 GCA_045810285.1 Vitreoscilla sp.
GCGCACCTGCTGTTCTGGTACTTCGGCGCGCCCGAGCTGCTGCCCGACGCGCTCAAGGAACGGCTGTACGCCGGCAGCTACGAGTTCGTCGCCGCGGCCATCGGCCTCACGCTGTACGCCGCGGCGTTCATGGCCGAGAACATCCGCAGCGGCATCCGCGCGATCCCCGCCGTGCAGTTCGAGGCGGCGCGCGCCCTGGGCCTCGGCTTCCTCCCGGCGATGCGCCGCGTCGTGCTGCCGCAGGCGCTGCGCGTGACCGTGCCGCCGCTGCTGTCGCAGGTCATCATCCTGTGGAACGACACCAGCGTGGCCACCGTCATCGGCGTAGGCGAGATGATGTACCAGGCCGCGCGCGTGGAGTCGGCCGCGTTCCACAGCGTGGAGGCCTTCGGCTTCGTCACCGCCGCCTACCTCGCGGGCTCGCTCGCGCTGACGGCGGTAGCCGCCTGGATCCACCGGCGCTGGCCGGTGCGCACGCTGTGAGGCCGGCCCCGTGATCGACCTGATCCAGACCTACTGGGTGTACTTCCTGATCGGCCAGTACCCGCAGGGGCCGCTGGGCGGCGTGGCGGCGACGGTGCTGCTGGCCGCGCTGGCGCTGCTGCTGGCGATGCCCATCGGCCTGCTGATGGGCCTGGCGCGCACCAGCCGCGTCGCGGCGCTGCGCCGGCCGGTGACCGTGATCGCCTACGTCATCCGCGGGGTCCCGCTGCTGCTGATGGTGTTCTGGATCTACTTCTACCTGCCCACCGTCACCGGGCACAAGACCGACCAGTTCACCACCATGCTGATCGCGCTGGTGGTGTTCGACGGCGTGTACCTGGGCGAGATCGTGCGTGCCGGCATCCAGGGCGTTCCCAAGGGCCAGTACGAGGCGGCGCGCGCGCTCGGCCTGGGCCATGGCCGCGCGATGCGGCGGGTGATCCTGCCGCAGGCGCTGCGCAGCATGCTGCCGTCGCTGGTCAACCAGTTCGTCTCCACGATCAAGGCCACGTCGCTGGGCTACATCATCGGCCTGACCGAGGCCTCGTTCATCGCCACGCAGGTCAACTCGCAGGTGTTCGTCCACCCGACCATGGTGTACCTGCTGCTGAGCCTGATGTACTTCATCCTGTGCTTCGGCCTGTCGCGCGTCGCGCTCATGATCGAGCGGCGCCAGGCGCGCCGCGACCTGCCGCGCCTCGCCCGCTCGCCGGGCTCTCCCACTGCCCCAGCGGCTTCCAGCGCATGATCCAGTTCGACAAGGTCAACAAGTGGTACGGCGAGTACCACGCCCTCGTGGACATCGACGAGACCATCGCCAAGGGCGAGGTCGTCGTCGTCTGCGGGCCGTCGGGCTCGGGCAAGTCCACGCTGATCCGCACCATCAACCGGCTGGAGGCCATCGAGTCGGGCACGATCACGTTCGAGGGCGAGGACGTCCACCGCCGCGGCATCGACCTGAACCGCCTGCGCTCGCGCATCGGCTTCGTGTTCCAGCAGTTCAACCTGTTCCCGCACCTGACGGTGCTGCAGAACTGCACGCTGGCGCCCATCGAGGTGGGCGGCGCGCGGCCCGCGCAGGCGCACGAGAAGGCGATGGCGCTGCTCGATCGCGTCGGCCTGGCGCACAAGGCGAACGCGTGGCCGGCGGAGCTCTCGGGGGGCCAGCAACAGCGCGTGGCGATCGCGCGGGCGCTGGCGATGGCGCCGCCCGTGATGCTGTTCGACGAGCCCACCAGCGCGCTGGACCCCGAGATGGTGGGCGAGGTGCTGCTGGTGATGCAGGGCCTCGCACGCGACGGCATGACCATCGTCGTGGTGACCCACGAGATGGGCTTCGCGCGCGACGTCGCGCACCGCGTGCTGTTCATGGACCAGGGCCGCATCCTCGAGCGGGCCGAGCCGCACGAGTTCTTCAACCACCCGCAGCACCCGCGGGCGCAGCAGTTCCTGGCGGACATCCGCACGCCGTTCGCGCGGCCGGCCTGAGCCGGGCGCCGGCGCCTGGCCTCGGGCAGCGCGCATGCATGGTCGGAATGCGCATTTCACGCGGCGGCCGCGACCGCCTACGCTGCCGTCCATCGCCACCAGACGGGAAACCGCCATGTCCGCCCTGCTCGCCGGCACGCCTGCAGACGTCCTCCTCGAGACCGCCATCCGGCACTGAGGAGACGCTGCCCATGACCATCGAACACGAGGCGCCGCGCCCGGCGCCCGCGGCCCCGCCGGGTGCGGACGGCGCTGGCGGCGACCTGCTGGACCTGGCCGCCGTCGTGCGCCAGCTGCGCGGCGCGCGCGAGCAATGGCGCGAGCAGCAGGCGCGGCCGCGCGAGGCCAGCGGCCGCGAGCTGCCGTCGCGCGAAGCGCTCGCCGTGATCGTCGCCGACCTCCGCGGCGCGCTGTTCCCGATGCGCCTCGGGCCAGCCGACCTGCGCCAGGAAAGCGAGGACTACTTCGTCGGCCACACGCTCGACGCCGCGCTCAATGCGCTCGTCGCGCAGGTGCGGCTCGAGCTGCGCTACAACGCCCGCGCCGCCGCCACGCCCGCCGGCGCGCTCGACGAGCGCGCGCTCGCCCTCGTGCGCGAGTTCGGCGCCGCGCTGCCGCGCATCCGCGGCCTGCTGGACACCGACGTGCTGGCCGCATGGCGCGGCGATCCGGCCGCGCGCAGCGTCGACGAAGTGCTGCTGTGCTATCCGGGCCTGCACGCCATGATCCACCACCGCATCGCGCACCAGCTGCATCGGCTGGGCGTGCCGCTGCTGGCGCGCGTCGTCGCGGAGATCGCGCACGGCGAGACCGGCATCGACATCCACCCCGGCGCGCGCATCGGATCGCACTTCTTCATCGACCACGGCACCGGCGTCGTCATCGGCGAGACGGCCATCATCGGCAGCAACGTGCGCCTCTACCAGGCGGTCACGCTCGGCGCCCGGCGCTTCGAGACGGACGCGGACGGCGCGCTCGCCAAGGGCGGCGCGCGCCACCCGATCGTCGAGGACGACGTGGTGATCTATGCCGGCGCCACGGTGCTGGGGCGCGTCACCATCGGGCGCGGCGCCACCATCGGCGGCAACGTCTGGCTCACCCGCAGCGTGCCGCCGGGCAGCCGCATCGCGCAGGCGATCGCCAGCGACGAACCGGTCGACCCGGGCGTCGGAGGCTGAGGCGGGTCGCCCGGCCGCCCGGGGCGCCGGGCGGCGCGTCAGCGTCAGCCCTTGGCCAGGTGCCAGACATTGCCCTTGCCGTCGCCGCTGGTGTCGCCGGGCTTCGTGTCCCTGGCGTAGGTGTAGAGCGGCTGGCCCTTGTACGCCCATTGCTTCGAGCCGTCGTCGCGCGTGACGATCGACCAGTCGCCGGCGCCGCCGTCGGACGCCTGCGCCGCCAGCGGCGGCCAGTTGGTGGCGCACTGGCCGTTGCAGGCGCTCTTGCCGCTGCCGGCGGTGTCCTTGTCGAAGGTGTAGAGCGTGGCGCCGGCGGGCGTCGCGAGCACGCCGTCGACGGGCGTGGCAGGCGCCGATGCGGCGACGGCGGCGAAGGCGACGAGCGCCAGCGAGGCCGCGGCGATGAGGGTCCTGGTCATGCGGTTCTCCTGTTGTCATGGATCCGGCGCCGCGTGGCGCGACGCCGCGAGCAATGGGATTGCAAGATCCGAACCGGGCGCAGGCCCGTCGCAGCGCGGGCCTTGTGCGCAGATCGCAGCAGACGCTGTCGCCGCGCGGACAGGCGCCGCCTCGTTTCGCACAGGGCGGGCGCGGGCGACCAGGAATCCGCGCCGCCGGGGCGTCGCCAGCGCGGTACTGCCGCTTGCCGTGGTCCCCGGCATGCCGAGCTGCCGCGCCTGGCCCCTCGCCCCTGCCGCCGTCGACGCACGGCGGCCGTAGGGCGGGTTAGCCGCAGGCGTAACCCGCCGTTTGCCACCGTTTGCCGGCAGGTTGCACCGGACTGCCTTCTCCACGCGCAAGATCCGGCCCACCGGATGCCCGACAATCCGGCCAGGAGTCCCCCGCGCACACGCCGCGCGGGCGACGGCGCATCCCCCCCACGAGCATCCCCAGGCATGCTTCCGCAACGCATCGGCCGCTACGACATCACCGCCGAACTCGGGCGGGGATCGGCCAGCGTCGTCTACCAGGGCGTCGACCCCGCGGACGGCCGGGTCGTGGCCATCAAGACGCTGCAGCGCAACGGCGCCGACAGGGAAGGCGACGCCCAGGAGATCCTGCAGCGCTTCCGCGACGAAGCGCAAGTCATCGGCCGCCTGGGCCACCCCGGCGTCGTCGCCGTCGACGAATTCGGCGAGGACGGGCTGCGCGCCTGGATCGCCATGGACTGCGTGGAAGGCCAGACGCTCGACGACGTGCTGCGCCGCACGCCCCTGCTGCCTCCGAAGCGCGCCCTGGCCATCGTGGACGAACTGCTGGACGCCCTGGCCTGCGTGCACCGCGAGGGCCTCTGCCACCACGAGGTCAAGCCGGCCAACATCCTGCTGACGCCCGCCGGGCAAGTGAAGCTGACCGACTTCGGGGTCGCGCGCCTGCGCGACCTCGGATTGACGCGGGTGTCCACCCTGGTGGCGACGCCGGCGTACATGGCGCCCGAGCAGTTCACCGGCGGCACGGTCGACCACCGCGCCGACGTCTTCGCCTGCGGCGTGCTGCTGTACACGCTGCTGGCCGGCCGCGCGCCGTTCGCCGGATCGCCCGTCGCCGTGATGCAACAGATCCTGCATGAACAGCCGCCCCTCCTGGGCGCCGGCGTCGGCGCGGCGTTCGACGACGTCGTCGCCCGCGCCCTGGCCAAGCGCCCCGAGGATCGCTTCGCGAGCGCCGAGGCCCTGCGCGACGCGCTGCGCGACGCTGGGCAGCGGACAGACGAGGCGCCCCTGGCCACGATGGTCGGTACGGTGATGGCGACGCTGGTGCAGGACGCCGACAGCGTGCTGGCCCACCTGTCGTCCGGGCAGCGCGCGGCCTTCGAGCAGGCGCGTGCACAGCGGCTCGATCCGCTGGCCGGCGTGGTGTTGCGCGAGGCCCCCGCCCAGGGGCAGCGTGTCGACGCCTTCGCGCTGTACCTGCCCGACGCTGGCTCCTGCCACGCGATCGTCGACACTCCCCGCCGCGAGCCGGCCGGGGAGAGCCCGGTGCCCCTGGCCGCCGGCCGCCCGGCGCTGGCGCCCGAGGCATGCACGGCCGCGCAGCAGGTGCTGGCGCGCCGCATCGGGCCGGTGGCCAGCGTCATCGTCCGGCGCGCGGCCGACGCCGCAGGCGGTTCGCACCCGGCGTTCGTCGCCGCCCTGGTCGCGGGCGTGCCCGGGCCGCAGCAGGACGCGCTGCGCACGGAACTCGAGGCCGCACTGGCCCTGCCTCGCAACCGCGCCGACGTCCCCGAGGCCTGAACCCGCGCGCGACCTCGGGAAATCGAGGCGGCAGGCGCATCGAACCGGTCGCGTTCCTTCGATTTCGCCAGGTCGGCCCGCTTGTCCGCAGCGTCCGCGGCGCCAGGGCGCACCGCGCCCCGGCCGGCACGCGCTAGCGTCCCCCGGCGGAGGGCCGATACCGGCACTCGAGCCGGTCGCCGCGGTAGATCTCGAACGGCAGTTCGCCGATGCGCAGCTCGCCGCGCCGGCGTTCGATCAGGCGCGACAGCGCCGCGATGCCCGGCAGCGCCGTCATCAGCTGCTCGCGCGCCCGGAAGATCTGCATGTTGACGTGCGTCGTCTCCATGCCCAGCATGCGCGACAGCTCCGCGCTGCCCAGCCAGCCCTGGGCACCCGGCTCCAGGCCGCGCTCCTGGTCGGCCATGCGGCGGCGGGCGAGCGTCGCCAGGCAGTAATGGTGGCTGCGCTCGCCCAGATCGGTCTTCGCGACACCGTCCTTCACCTCCAGGCTGGCGTGCTCCTCGTCCAGGCTCAGGCGCATCACCAGCAGGGGCGTGTCGGACTCGCGCACGACCTCGGCCACCTGCGTGTCGTCCATCGGCGCCGCCGCCACGAAGCGGTGCGGGCCGGCGTCCATGACGACCGCGTCGCCGTCCTTGAGGGCGCGCGTCTCGCCGTTCTGCTCCAGCATCCACAGCCCCGGGCCCGCCAGGTAGATGCACAGCTCCGGCGCGGCGCTGCTCGGAAGCAGGTTGTGCGCCGCCAGGGCGATGACCGGCCGCAGCAGGTCGGCCGGCACCAGGGCGTCCACCGGTTCGGCCACGTCCTGCACGCGCCAGGCAACGTTCGGGCCGCGGCCCAGACGCAGCTCGACGCCGGCCTCGAGCGCGAACGGCTCGCCGGGCACCAGCACCTGGCCATTGACGAAGGTGCCGTTGGTGCTGTGGTCGGACACCATCCAGCGCCCGTTGCGCCAGCGGATCACGGCGTGCATCGACGAGATGCCCGGGTCGTCCACGGCGGTATCGGCGCGCAGGGCGTTGCGGCCGAACACGTGTTCGGCGCGCAGCACCACGCGGTCGCCGGTGCGGGGATCGAACAACGTACCCATCTCGCGCAAGTCTCCACGCCGACGGACACCTCGGCGCAGCCAGAAGTGTAGTTCCCCGGCGTGCCCGGCCCGGGCTCGTCGGGCGGGCCGCGGGGGTATCCGGCCCGGGGGTGGGGCCTCCGGGCAAACCCGGAGGCGCACGGCCCATCACGGCCCTGCGTTATGTCCCGTGATGGATTGCGCGGGCTCCCCGGCCGAACATGCGTCCCATGCCGAAGCGATTCGGCAACCCAAGCCAGCCAAGAAGCACCAGTCAAGTCGAGGAGAGCCGCCATGTTTCACACCCCCATCGAACCCCGCACCGTGAATTCGTCGACCTTCGGTCGCTACCCCGAGTTCGCCGCCAAGCCGCTGCAGTTCCCGGTCGCCCTGGACCTGTGCCGCGACCAGGTGCCGGAGTCGGCGGACTGCGACGGGCTGCGGCTGGCCGCGGCGGCGCGCAGGTCGACCTCCACCCAGGCCTTCCTGCCCGCCTTCGCCAACGCCGACTGGCGCGTGTTCGCGAGCTTCTGCGTCGTCCGCCGCGTACAGGCCGGCTACCGCGTGATGATCCCCGGCCGCAGCGACCGCGCGCTGCGCTTCGTGGTCGAGGGCGCCCTGTGGCAGGAATCGGCCGCCGGCAACCGCGACAAGGTGCTGGCCGCCGGCGCGATCGTCGGCGAGGACGCGCTGTTCTCGGATGCCGCCGGTGAGCTTGACGTGCGTGCCCTCGAGGACAGCCTGATCCTCGAACTGCCGCTCGCACGCCAGAAGGAGCTCACCGCGTCCTGCCCCGAGATCGGCTTCGCGCTGCTGCGCGCCGCCGGCGCCGTCATCGCCGCCCGCGGCCGCCCGTGCGCGGCAAGCGACGACGAAGTCGCCGCGAACTGAGCGGGGGCCCGCATCATGACCACCTACGTGCTCTCGCTGACCGGCGACGAGGAGAAGGCCGCCAATGCCACGCACTGGGCCCGCTTCCGGCGCGCGAAGATGATCTCGGTGTCGCGCCGGGCGGGCGAACCCGCCGCCCCGCAGCCGGGCCGCGACAGCATCGTCATCGCCTCGCATGGCGCGGGCGACGAGTGCGCCACGAGCAGCAACCCGGCCACGCACGACCCTGCGGCGCTGGCGGCGCTGCTGGTGCGCACGCTCGACATCCAGGACGGCACCGGCGTGGTGCTGGCCGATTTCGACAGCGAGGAATTCGCCGCCGACGTCGTCGCCCGCATCGCCGCGCTGGGGCGCCGCGTCACCTGCACGGGCCAGCTGCGCGACTTCTCGTTCGGCGCCCGGGTGCGCCCGCTGTTCGCGCAGGCCGCCTGACGCGCGAGCGCGTGCCGCACCAGCGCGGTGTCAGGTCTTGAAAGTTGCGGTGTCAGGTCTTGAAACGTTGCTACCCGGGGCGGGCATCACCGCGGAGGAGCCGCCGCACGCGCGCCTTGCGGTCGGAACCACGCCCAAGCCCCCGACACCGCAACTTTCAAGACCTGACACCGCAACTTTCAAGACCTGACACCGGCCGGGGTGGGCTCAGGACGGCGGCTGCCAGACCTCGCGCGCCACGCGCAGCCAGTTGCCACCGAAGATGCGTGCCAGCGAGGCGTCGTCGACGCCGCGGCGGGCCAGTTCGTCGGCCAGGTCGGGGAGCTGCTCCGGCGGGGTCATCGCGATGTCCGCCGTGTAGCCCAGGTGCGGCGGGAACTTGTCGGGGTGGGCGGCGATCTCGGCGGCGAGGTCGCGCGTGTCGAAGATGTAGTCCAGGCCCAGGCCGACGTGCTCGCTGCCGACGAGGTCGAGCATGTGCAGCACATGGCGCGCCACGTTGGCCACCGAGGCGTCGTTGGCGCCCAGGAAGATGCCGATGCCGTTGACGCCGACGACGCCGCCGCGCGCGGCGCAGGCCTTGACCAGGTCGTCGGGGATGTTGCGCGGGTGGTCGACCAGCGCGCGGGCGTTCGAGTGCGAGAAGATGACCGGCGTCGGCGATTCGTCGATCGCCTCGCGGGCGGTACGGTAGCCCGTATGCGAGCAGCAGGCCACGATGCCCACGCGTGCCATCTCGTGCAGCATGCGGCGGCCGAACGCGGACAGGCCGGCGTCCTCGTCCTGGCAGCCGCCGCCCGCGCGGTTGTTGCGGTTGTAGGCCAGCAGCATCCAGCGCACGCCCAGGTCCCGGTACAGGCCAAGCAGGCTCAGCTGGTCGCCGATGGCGTTGGCGCCCTCGATGTCGAAGCCCACCGCCAGCTGGCCGCCGGCGCGCGCCAGCGCGATGTCGTCGACGCTGCGGATCAGGCGGTAGTCGCTCGCATGCGCCAGCAGCCAGTCGCGCATCGCCGCGAGCATGCGCAGGTGCTGCTCCACGCCGTCGTCGCCGTAGCCGACGTTGACCATCACGACGTCCGCGCCGGCGTCGCGGTGGCGCCGGAGCTGCGGCAGGAAGCTCGCGTCGTGCGGGGTGAGCGGCATGCAGGCGTGGTTGTCCCACACCAGCATCGAATCGACGCGCCGGAGTGCGGCATGGGTCATCGTCATGAGGGGCTCCCGGCGTGCTGCGCCGTCATCAGTCCGGTGAAGTATCGGCGCTCCGCCGCGGCCAGCAAGGTCAGCAGCAGGCCGGCCAGCGCCGCGATCGCGGCCATGGCCAGGAAGAAGCCGGCGGGCGACAGCTGCGTCCACCAGGTGCCGACCACGCCGGACAGCAGGTTGCCGGCGAACGCCGCCAGGAACCATGCGGCGATGGTGGTGGCGCCGAAGCCCGGCAGCGCGAGCTGCGCGAACAGGCCCAGGCCCACCGGCAGGATGTAGAGCTCGCCCAGCGTCAGCAACGCGAAGAACGCCACCAGCCACAGCCAGTGCACGGGCGCGCCACCGGCCTCGGACGCGCGGCCGATCGCGGCCAGCAGCGCGAACGACGCGGCCACCGTCATCGCGCCGATGGCCATCTTCCACAGCGGCGCCGACTGGGCGTGCGCGGCGCCGCGCCGGTTCCAGTACGCCACGAGCAGCGGCGTCATCACGAACACGAACAGCGGGTTCAACGACTGCAGCCAGGTGACCGGGATCGGCCAGCCGAACACGTGCCGGTCGACTGCCGTGTCGGCCCACAGCGCCAGGGTGTTGCCCGTCTGCTCGTAGGCGACGCGAAAGATCACGACGGCCAGCGCGGCGCCGGCCAGGAACAGCAGCTGGTGGCGCGAGGCCGCCGGCGCCACGGGCGCGTCGGCCGCCGCGGCCGCGGCATCGTCCGGTGCCAGGTGGCGCGAGCCCAGCACGTAGATCGCCAGCCCCAGGCACATGCCCACGCCCGCGGCGCCGAAGCCGTAGTGCCAGCCGTACAGCTCGCCCAGCGTGCCGCACACCAGCGGCGCGAAGAAGGCGCCGAGGTTGATGCCCATGTAGTACAGGTTGTAGGCGCCCGCCAGCCGCACGTCGTTGGCGGCATACAGCGGCTTCACCTGGCTGGGCAGGTTGGGCAGGAACAGGCCGTTGCCGCAGGCGATGACCGCCATGGCCGGGAAGAACAGCGCCTCCGACGCCATCATGAAGTGCCCGAGCGCCATCAGCAGGCCGCCGACGATCACCGCGCGCCGCTTGCCCAGCCAGCGGTCGGAGATCGCGCCCCCGGCGATCGGCGTCAGGTAGACGCAGGCGGCGTAGGCGCCGTAGACGAGCGACGCGCGCGCCTGGTCGAAGTGCAGCGCCTTGGTCATGTAGTAGACCTGCAGCGCGCGCATGCCGAAGAAGGAGAACTTCTCCCACATCTCGGTCAGGAACAGGATGGCCAGGCCCGGCGGCTGGCCGAGCCAGTCGCGCCGCGGCGCGGGTGTCGACGGCACGGCGGACATCGCTCAGTAGCCCGCGTTGAAGTTCAGCAGGTGGTACGACGCCGCCACGTACAGCACCATCGTGAAGGCGGCGAACTGCAACGCGGCCCAGGCGATCGCGCCCCGCCGTCCCGGCACGCGCGCCTGCACGCGCCGCACGAGGTTCCATCCGGCGACGAGCCAGCCGCCGAGAAAGCCGATGAACGACAGCAGCTGCACGACGTGCACCCAGGTGTCGAGGTGCGGCGTGGTGATCGCGGCGACGACCGCGAACAGCGCCGTCCACGCGACGGCCGCCACCAGCGCCGCGATCGCGGCCGCCGCGAGCCAGCGCGTGCTCGTGCGCACCGCCGCCGGCAGGGGCGCCGCGCCGTACCACCGACGCGCGGCCGCGCCCACGGGCCAGGCGAGCACCGCCGCCAGCATCAGCGCGAGCGACAGCACGAGCAGCGGCACCTCGAGCCCGGCGCCGGCCAGCCCGTGCAGCGGCTCGTAGGCGAAGGCGAAGGCGAGGTAGTCCGTGCTCCAGGTCACCACCTTGCCGTCGACCACGCGGGCCTGCAGCTGGTCGTGGCCGCCCACCTCGTGCCACAGCCACGGCTTGGTCTCCACGAAGGTCTGCGGGTGCAGCAGCAGCTTGGTCGTGAGGCTGCCGTCGGGGTTGGCGGCGAGGGTGGTCGGCTGGATCATGTTGATCAGCGACAGGAAGGTCGTCTCGCCGCGCCGCGTGGTCTGGTAGCGGCCGGCCATGACCTGCGCATGCGCCCTGGCCGTCGCCTCGTCGATCGGCTGCACGGGTTCGGAACGCGGGAAGTAGCGGTCCGCGAACTCGTGGAAGACGTCGTCGCGGATGCCCTCGCCCAGGCCCTCCTTGCCGAGCGCGTTGACCGAGATGAACACGCCCACGTGGTCGTCCAGGAACAGCCACAGGTCGCTGTGGAAGTAGTTCAGGTCGCCGCCGTGCGCGATGACCGGATGGCCGTTGATGTCGTCCTGGTAGAAGCCGAGCGCCATGCCGTTCAGGTCGGGGAACGGGCGCGTGATCGTCGTGTGCATCATGTGCGCCGTCTCCGGCTTCAGGATGCGCGTGTCACCGTACTGGCCGTCGGCCAGGTGGGCGATCATGAAGTGCGCCATGTCGTGCCCCGTGGACGACAGCGAGCCCGCGGGCGGGATGTTGACCACCTCGAAGCCCTTGCCCGGCTTGTCCGATTCCTCGTAGCCGGTGGACATGTCGGCCAGGAGCGCCCCGGGCGGCGGCTGGCGGAAGGTCGAGTGCGTCATGTCCAGCGGCGCGAACACGTTCTTCTCGATGTAGTCGTTGAACGAGAGGCCGGACACGCGCTCGACGATGTGGCCGGCCAGGCCGGTCGCGTAGTTGGAATAGGCCGACGTCGTGCCCGCCGCGTAGATGCGCGCGGGCATGTTGCCGCTCAGCACCTCGGCCAGCGGCGTCTCGGGGATGTCGAACGCCACCAGGTCCTTGATGCGCTCCTCGAAACCGGCGCGGTGCGTCATGACCTGGCGCAGCGTGATCGGCTGGCCGTCCAGCGGCGGCACCTGGAAGTCGAGGTACTTGTTGACGTCGGTGTCCAGGTCGAGCTTGCCCTGCTCCACCAGCTGCATCACGGCCGTCCACGTGAACAGCTTGGACGTGGAACCGGGGCGGAACAGCGTGCGCGCGGGGTCCACGGGCGTGCGCTTCTTCTCGTCGGCGTAGCCGTAGCCCTTCTCCAGCAGCACCTGGCCGTCCTTGACGATGACGACCACCGCGCCCGGCGTGCGCGCGGTGCGCAGCGCGGTGGGCATCAGGCCGTCGAGCCAGGCCTGCGCGTCCTGCGCCGTGAGCGCGTGGCCGGGCAGCGCGGGCGCGATGGGCGCGCTCGCCGCGGCGGCGGCC
>JBJMWE010000145.1:0-5625 GCA_045810285.1 Vitreoscilla sp.
CGCGGCCATCCTGCTGGTCGCCGCCGCGGCGTTCCACCGGCCCGGGCAGCCCGAGGTCACCGAGCTGTCCGATGCCTACCGGCTGATCTCCCCGATGCTGGGCGTGGCCGCGGCCGGCACCGTGTTCGGCATCGGGCTGATCGCGTCGGGACTCAGCGCGTCCATCACCGGCACGCTGGCGGGGCAGGTCGTGATGGAAGGCTTCGTGGCCATCCGCCTGTCGCCGGCGCGCCGCGCGCTGCTCACGCGCGGGCTAGCGATCGGGCCGGCGGCGCTCGCCACCGCCTGGTTCGGCGCGCGCGGCGCCAGCAGCCTGCTCGTCTTCAGCCAGGTCGTGCTGAGCCTCCAGCTGCCCTTCGCGCTCGTGCCCCTGCTGCTGTTCACGACGCGACGTCGCCACCTGGGCATCCACGCGTTCGGACCTGCGGCAACTTCGGCATTGTGGGCCGCCGCGGTGGTCGTCATCTGCATGAACGCGTGGCTGCTGGCGCGCCTGTTCGCCTGAGGACCGGGACGCGCGCACCCGCGTGGCGCGCGGCTTGCCACCGCCGAGTCGCGCGCTCGCCCGCGCGAGACCTCTCATCCATCCGACAGGAGTTCATGACCATGGCAACTGCACCCCGCAAGACCCCGACGTCCGCCCGCAAGACCGCGGCCTCGAAGACGACGCGCGCCGCGTCGCACCCGGACGCCATCGCCCTTCTGCGCGCCGACCACAAGCGCGTCAGCGAGCTGTTCGAACAGTACGAATCCACGCGTTCGGCAGCGAAGAAGAAGACGCTCGTGGCCACCATCTGCCAGGAGCTCAGCGTGCATGCGCAGATCGAGGAGGAGATCTTCTACCCCGCCGTCAAGGCTGCGCTCAAGGACAAGGAACTGGTGCCCGAGGCACAGGTCGAGCACCAGAGCCTCAAGGACCTGGTCGCGCAGGTCCAGGACAAGGAACCCGACGGCGAGATGTTCGACGCGAAGATCAAGGTGATGTCCGAATACGTCAAGCACCACGTCAAGGAAGAGCAGAACGAGATGTTCGTGCGCGCGAAGAAGACGCGCCTGGACCTGCAGCAGCTCGGCGAGCAGCTCGCCGCCCGCAAGCAGGAACTGACGGACGATCCGTCGCAGCTGGCGTCCCCGCGCACCGAGGTGCCGGCCGAGACCTTTGCCTGAGCGCCCGGCGCTGGATGCAACACCAGCGCCGGTTGCAACGCATTCAGGCCGGAATTGCCCCGCGGCTCAGCGCGTGCCGGACCTTGCGATCCCCGACGCCTCCGCTCGCGGCCACCGCGGAGGCGCCGGCATCACCGTGCGGGCCGGCCGCGCCGCGCGGTCGCGCCCATATCGTGCGTCTCGATCTCGCGGTTCATGCGTCGCCGTCCTTGCCGACGTGCGCGCCTGCGGCGTGGTCCGCGGTGGGCGCCGCATCTCCCTCGACGACGGGGCCGGCGACGGGTGGCGTGGCGCCCGCTCCCGAGCCCAGCACGCCACCGGCGATGGCACCGCCCACCGCGCCCGCCAGGCTGCCGACCGGCCCCGCGGCGATGCCGGCCACCGCGCCGGCGACCGCGCCGCCGATCGCGCCCAGCGTGGTGCCGAGCGGGTGCGTGCCGGCCTGGATGACGGGGTCGGACGTGGCCTCCGCGGCCGTCCGGGCCTGCTTGATTCGGGTGTCGTCTGGCATGTGAGCTCCTTGCGTGCTGCGTGATGTCTGCACCGGATCGCGGCAAGTCCGCTGCCTGACCTTCACCGGCGCGACCCTGCTCGATCGTCCAGCCAGCGGCCCCAGGAAGACGGTACGAGAGTTGCCGAGAGGGTCGGGCCACTCCTGCGTCGACATGAGAACCGCCGAACCACTCATTGCAGCCCTGCTGCTCGCCTGCACCCTGTCCGGCGCGGCCCGCGCCGCCGCCGCAGCAGCGCCCGCCGAAGGCGCCAGCTCGGCCACCGACTGGCCGCAGATGCCGCACGACCATGCCAACACGCGCTATGCGCCGCTGGACGAGATCACCACCGCCAACGTCGCGCAGCTGAAGCTGCATGCGAGCTGGTTCACCGGCGTCAAGCGCGGCCACGAGGAAGGCCCGATCGTCGCCGGCGACACCATGTACCTGGCCGGGCCGTGGCCCCACCACCTCGTCGCCTTCGATCTCACCAAGCCCGGCCTCACGATCAAGTGGCGCTACGAGCCCAACCCGAAGCCGTACGCCCAGGGCGTGGCCTGCTGCGACATCGTCAACCGCGGCGCGGCCTATTCGGACGGCCGCGTGTTCATCAACACGCTCGACATGCAGACCATCGCCGTCGACGCCACCACCGGCAAGGAGCTGTGGCGCAGCCATCTCGGCGACGCCACGACGGGCGAGACGATCACGATGGCGCCGCTGGTGGTCAAGGGCAAGGTGCTCGTCGGCAACGCGGGCTCGGAGCTGGGCGCGCGCGGCTGGCTCACGGCCCTCGACGCCGCCACCGGCGCGACGCTGTGGCGCGCGTGGGCGACCGGACCCGACCGCGACGTGCTCATCGGCCCGGAGTTCAAGCCGTTCTACGCCGACGACCGCGGCACCGACCTGGGCGTCAAGACCTGGCCGGTGGACGGCTGGAAGCACGGCGGCGGCACGTCCTGGGGCTGGATCTCGTACGACCCCCAGCTGGACCTCATCTTCTACGGCACGGCCAACCCCGCCCCCTGGAACGCCGACCTGCGCCCGGGCGACAACAAGTGGACGGCCGGGATCTTCGCGCGCTCGCCCGACACCGGCGCCGCCCGCTGGTTCTACCAGTACGCGGCGCACGACCGCCACGACTACAACGGCACCAACGAGAACGTGCTCGTCGACCTCGACATCGGCGGCAGCCGCCGCGCGGTGATGCTCCACGCCGATCGCGACGGCTACCTCTACGTGATGGATCGCGCCACGGGCCAGGTGCTGTCCGCCGACCCGTTCGTGCGGGTGACGTCCAGCACGGGCGTCGATCTCGAGACGGGCCGCCTGAAGATGGATCCCGCGCACGAACCCAGGCCCGGCCGCAACGTGCGCGACATCTGCCCCGCCTCGCCGGGCGGCAAGGACTGGCAGCCCTCGGCGTGGTCGCCGCGCACGGGCCTGCTGTACCTGCCGCACCAGAACCTGTGCCAGGACATGGTGGCGGTGCAGGCCAGCTACATCTCGGGCACGCCCTTCCTCGGCACCGAGGTGCGCATCTTCCCCGGTCCGGGCGGCCACCGCGGCGTGTTCGGCGCCTGGGATCCCGTCAAGCGCCGGATGGCCTGGTCCATTCCCGAGCGCTTCCCCGTCTGGAGCGGCGCCCTCGTCACCGCGGGCGACGTGGCCTTCTACGGCACCATGGACGGCTGGTTCAAGGCCGTGGATGCGCGCGACGGCCGGCCGCTGTGGCAATACAAGGTCGACTCCGGCATCGTCGGCCAGCCCATCAGTTACCGCGGCCCCGACGGGCACCAGTACGTGGCGGTCGTCTCGGGCGTCGGCGGCTGGGCCGGCAAGGTGGTGTCGGAGGACCTGGACGTGCGCGACCGCACGGCCGGCAAGGCCTTCGCCGGCGCCATGCGCGACCTGCCGCAGTACACGAAGAAGGGAGGGACGCTGTATGTCTTCTCGCTTCAGTGAAGGGCGGCCGATGCTGCTGGCGCTGGTGATCGCAAGCGCGACGCTGCTCGCCGCGTGCGAGCGCGAGAAGCGCGATTTCGATCCGCCGCAAGGCCAGGCCCAGGCGCCGCGCACGCGCAACACGGAGCTGCAGCCGGGCGACCCGGCGCCCAGCGCGGCGCCGGCAGCGCCCGCCGAGCCGGACACGCCCTACACGGTCGAAGGCAATGCCTACGCGGTCTCGCAGGGCAAGCGCCTGTACCGCTGGTACAGCTGCAGCGGCTGCCACGCGCCCGGCGGTGGCGGCGACTGGGGCCCTGCGCTGTCGGACGCCCAGTGGATCTACGGCTCGCGGCCGGAGGACATCTACGCCTCGATCGTGCAGGGCCGCCCGGCGGGCATGCCGTCCTTCGGCTCGCACATCCCGCAGGACCAGGTCTGGGATCTCGTCGCGTACGTGCGCTCGCTCTCGGGCCAGCTGCGCAGCGACGTCGCGCCCGGCCGCAGCGACGGCATGGCGCCGCGCGAACCCGAGTCGCGGCGCACCCGCGAGACGCCGGGCAAGCAGGTGATCGACGATGGCACGCGCTGAACGCCCCCGCCGTCCCGCCGTCGCCGCCGCTTGCGGGCTCGTGCTGGTTCTGCTGCTCTCCTTCGCGCCCGCGCTGGCGGGGGCCGCGCCCGCGACGTCGCCGCTGCAGGACGTGCTGCGTCCGAACGGGCCGCAGGCCCAGCACATCGCGTCGCTGTGGCACCTGATGCTCGTGGTGTGCACGCTCGTGTTCGTGGCGGTGATGGCCGCGGTCGTCATCGCGCTGCTCCGGCGGCCCCGCGGCCGGCTCGACGCGCCGCCCGACCTGTCCTCGCTGTCCGTGCCGGAGCCCGGACCGCACCGCAGCGTCATCGCCGCCACCGGCGTGTCGCTCGTGCTGCTGCTGCTCCTGATCGTTGCCAGCGTCGTCACCGACCGCGCGCTGGCCAACCTGTCCACCAAGGACGCGCTGCGCCTGAAGGTGACGGCCGACCAGTGGTGGTGGCAGGTGACCTACGACGGCCCGCCGTCCGAGGTGTTCGACACCGCCAACGAGATCCACGTGCCCGTCGGCCGCCCGGTGCTCGTGCGGCTGCAGGCCGACGACGTGATCCACAGCCTCTGGGTGCCCAGCCTCGCCGGCAAGAAGGACCTGATCCCGGGGCGCGACGCGACGCTCGAGTTCCGCGCCGACAAGCCGGGCGTCTACCGCGGCCAGTGCGCCGAATTCTGCGGCGCGGAGCACGCCTGGATGGCCTTCGAGGTGGTGGCCGATCCGCCGGACCGCTTCGCGGCCTGGCTCGACCACCAGCGCCAGCCCGCGCCGGCGCCCACGGATCCCCTGCTGCAAAAAGGCCGGACCTTGTTCGTCTCCACGACCTGCGCGATGTGCCACGCCGTGCGCGGCACCACCGCCGCGGCCCGCCACGCGCCCGACCTGACGCACCTCGCCTCGCGCCGCACGCTCGCGGCCGGCACGTTGCCGAACACGCCGGCGGACCTGAAGCGCTGGATCCGCGATCCGCACCAGTTCAAGCCGGGCGTCAACATGCCCGCCACCAACATGCCCGACGCCGACCTGGACGCCATCGTGGCCTGGCTGGGGACGCTGTCATGAGCGACACGCCGACGCGCGGCGCCGTGCCGGAACCGACCCGCAACGAGGTGCCGCCCACGGCGGCGCAGGTCGAGGCCCTGGAGCGCGCGTGGAGCGACCCGCCGGGCCTGGGTGGCTGGATTTCGGCGGTCAACCACAAGGCGATCGGCAAGCGCTTCGTCGTCACGGCCTTCGGCTTCTTCGTGGCGGCCGGCGCCCTGGCGCTGCTGATGCGGCTGCAGCTCGCGCGTCCGGAAAGCAGGCTGCTGGGGCCGGACTTCTACAACCAGGTCTTCACGATGCACGGCACGACGATGATGTTCCTGTTCGCCGTGCCGGTGATGCAGGCGATGTCCGTCTGGCTCGTGCCGCTGATGATCGGCACGCGCAGCGTC
>JBJMWE010000146.1:0-6991 GCA_045810285.1 Vitreoscilla sp.
AACACTAAAAAAACACAACAAACTACACAACAAAAACACCACGAAGGCGAGCGATCCGCGTGCCAGCGAAAGGCGGGTTACGCCTGCGGCTAACCCGCCCTACGGCAGCTGCACCAGCCCGAAAGGCGCACGGCCGCTCGCCGCGCTGATCAGGCCCAGCACGCGGCCCGGCTCGGTGCCCAGCATCGACCAGTCGAATCGCCACGACCAGTTCTGGTCGCCGACGGTGCCCGGCGTGTTCATGCGGTGCGGGCTGCCGAGCCCCAGCACGTCCTGCAGCTGGAACACGGCGACGTTGGCCACCGAGTTGCAGCAGGCGCGGATCATCGCCCAGTGGATGTCGTCGCCGCCGCTGGCCAGGTAGCTGCCGACGTACGCGCGCTCGTGCGGGCTCGCGTTGTCCCACCAGCCGCGCGCGGTGTCGTTGTCGTGCGTGCCGGTGTAGGCGATGGTGTGGCGCGTGTAGTTGTGCGGCAGGAAGGTGTCGCTCGCATCGCCGCCGAAGGCGAACTGCAGGATGCGCATGCCGGGGTAGCCCAGGCCGTCGCGCAGGTCGTACACGTCCTGCGTGATGAAGCCGAGGTCCTCGGCCACGATGGGCAGCGGGCCGAGCGCCTTGGCGATGGCGTCGAACAGCGGCTTGCCCGGGCCGGTGCGCCAGGTGCCCTCGCGCGCCGTGGGACACGACGCCGGGATCTCGTAGTAGCCCGCGAAGCCGCGGAAGTGGTCGATGCGGAACACGTCGGCCTGCTCGAGCGCGCGGCTCACGCGGGCGGTCCACCACGCGAAGTCCTCCTGCGCCATGCGGTCCCAGTGGTACAGCGGATTGCCCCAGCGCTGGCCGTCCACCGCCATCGCGTCGGGCGGGCAGCCGGCCACCACCGTGGGCTGGAAGTGCTCGTCCAGCGTGTAGAGGTCGGGGCGCGCCCACACGTCGGCGCTGTGGTGCGCCACGAAGATCGGCAGGTCGCCCATGATGAAGACGCCGCGGTCGTTGGCGTATTTCTTCACCGCCGCCAACTGCTCGTCGAACTGCCACTGCACGAACTGCCAGAACGTGCGCTCCATTACGTGTTCCCGGCGTGCCGCGGCCATCGCCTCCGGCGTGCGGCGTTGCAGGCCGCCCTCCCACTCCCACCAGGGCTTGTAGCCCGAGCTGACCTCCAGCGCCATGAACAAGGCGTAGTCGTCGAGCCAGGACTGATGCCTGGCGCACCAAGCGTCGAAGGCCGCGCGATCGCCGGCCGTCCCCTTGGCCAGGAAGCCCGTCACGGCCTGCCGCAGCTGGTCGATCCGCCAGGGGATCACCTTGCCGTAATCGACGCGATGCGCATCGAAGCCCCCCTCGGGCAGCACGGGCGCGGCGATCCAGCCCTTGGCCACCAGCGGCTCCAGCTCCACAATCAGCGGGCTGCCCGCGTACGCCGAGACGCTCTGGTACGGCGAGTTGCCGGGCCCGATCGGCGCGGTGGGCAGCAGCTGCCAGATCGACTGGCCGGCCGCCACCAGCCAGTCGACGAACCGGAACGCGGCCGGGCCCAAGTCGCCGATGCCGTGCGGGCCGGGCAAGGAGGTGGTGTGCAGCAGCACGCCGGCGGCGCGCTTGTGGAGGTCGATGGTCATGCGGGGTTCTTGTGGCGAAGCACCACCAGCGCGCGCGCCGGCAGGTGCAGGGATTGGGTGAGGACGGTGTCGGGGAAGACCTCGGCGTGCAGCTCGAGGCTGGAGTCGAGCGCCAGCTGCCAGAAGCCGGCAGGCAGGCGGAAGTCGAGCGCGCGATCCTCGCCATTGAAGATCACGAGGAGCGCGGGGTCGACCGGCGGTGCGGCGACGGCCGCCGGGTCGATGCGGCAGGCGAAGGCCTGGGCCTTCTCCTCATGCCAGTCGGCGGCGGCCATCTCGTGCCCGCGCGGGCTGAGCCAGGTCAGGCGCGGCGCGCCGGCGCCGACGGCGGCGGTCGAACGCCAGTCGGTCGGACGCAGCGTGGCATGCGCGCGGCGCAGCGCGAGCACGTCGGCGCAGAAGCGCTGGAACGCGGTGTCGGCCGCCGACCAGTCCAGCCACGTGAGCGGGCCGTCATGGCAGTACGCGTTGTTGTTGCCCTGCTGGGTGTTGCCGATCTCGTCGCCCGCGCACAGCATCGGCGTGCCCTGCGCCAGCAGCAGCGTGGCCATCATCGCGCGGCGCACGCGGCCGCGCTGGTCGAGGACGCGCGGGTCGCTCGTGGGGCCCTCGACGCCGAAGTTCGCGCTCGGCTCGCCGTCGCGGCCGTCGCGGTTGCCCTCGCCGTTGGCCTCGTTGTGCTTGCGCTCGTGGCTGGTGAGGTCGGCCAGCGTGTAGCCGTCGTGCACCGCGATGAAGTTGACCGACGCGAGCGGCGTGCGCTGGCCGTGGTTGAACAGGTCGCTCGAGGCGGTGAAGCGGCGCGCCAGCTCGCCGCGCCCCACCGCCTGCGGGGTGCCGGAGAACAGCCAGTAGCGGCGCACCGTGTCGCGGAACTTGTCGTTCCACTCGAGCCAGCGACCCGGGAAGCGGCCGACCTGGTAGCCGTCGGGGGCCGCGTCCCAGGGCTCGGCGATCAGGTGCACGCGGGCGAGCACCGGATCCTGCCGCAGCGCCACGAAGAACGGCGCGTCGGGCGCGAAGCCCTGCCGCGTGCGGCCCAGCACGGGCGCGAGGTCGAAGCGGAAGCCGTCGACCCCCATCTCCTGCACCCAGTGGCGCAGGGAATCCAGCACGAACTGCGTGACCTGCGGATGCGCCACGTGGACGGTGTTGCCGCAGCCGGTGAGGTTCTCGAGGCGCCCCGCGTCGTCGGGCATGAGGCGGTACCAGCTCGCGTTGTCCAGCCCTCTGAAGCTGAGCGTCGGCCCGGCCTCGTTACCCTCCGGAGTATGGTTGTAGACGACGTCCAGCACCACCTCCAGGCCGTGCGCGTGCAGCGCATCGACCATCGCGCGGAACTCCAGGTTGACCGCCGCCGGATCGTCCGGCGTCATCGACAGCCGCGGATCCGGGCAGAAGAAGCCCAGCGTGTTGTAGCCCCAGTAGTTGACGAGGCCGCGGCCGGCGAGCGCCGGTTCGTCGACGTGGTACTGCACGGGCAGCAACGACAGCGTGGTCACGCCGAGCGCCTTGAAGTGCGCGATGGACGCCGGATGCGCCAGGCCGGCATACGTGCCGCGCTGCGCGGCCGGCACGGCTTGCAGCTGCTTGCTGAAGCCCTTGACATGCACCTCGTACAGCACGACGTCGGCCGGTGCCACGCGCGGCGCCGCGGGCCGGCCGTGCGCGGGCGCGCCCGCGGCCGCGACGCGGGCCTTCAGCGCCCCGGCGGCGTTGTCGCGCTCGTCGAACGACTGCGGCCCGTCCGGATGCCCCAGCTGGTAGCCATGGTGCTCGGGCCGCCACTCGAAGCGCCCGACGATCTCGCGGGCGCACGGATCGAGCAGCAGCTTGTGCGCGTTGAAGCGGTGGCCGTTGCACGGATCGTACGGGCCGTGCGCGCGCAGGCCGTAGACCTGGCCGATGCCCACGCCCGCAAGGAAGCCGTGGAACACGCCGTCGTGCGGGCCGTGCAGCTCGTAGCGCCGCAGCTCGGCGCGGCCGTCGGCGTCGAACAGGCACAGCTCGATGCGCTGCGCGTTCTGCGAGAACACCGCGAAGTTGACGCCGCCATCGCGCGCGTGGGCGCCCATCGGTTCGCAGCGACCGGGCTGCGCGGTGGCGGGAAGGGACTGCATGCGAAGGCGGCCGGCGCAATCAGCCCGGAACGAGGTAGATGGTGGCCAGGGGCGGCACGACCAGCATGATGGATTGCGCGCGGCCGTGGGAAGGCACCGGCGTGACGGGCAGCACCGCCGACGCGTTGCCGACATTGCCGCCGCCGTAGTGCGACGAATCGGTGTTGAGCACCTCGCGCCAGCCGGCGGGGCCGTCGGGCACGCCCAGGCGCCAGCCGAACTGCGGCACGGGCGTCATGTTGCTGACCGCGATCATCATGTGCCCGTCGGCGTCGCGCCGCACCCAGGCCAGCAGCGAGTGCGTGGCCTCGCTCGATTCCAGCCAGTCGAAGCCGAAGCCGTCGCAGTCCTGGCGGTGCATGGCCGGCAGCTCGCGATAGACCCGGTTCAGATCGCGCACCAGCTGGCGCACGCCGGCGTTGCGCGCGTTGCTGAGCAGGTGCCACGGCAGCTCGGCGTCGTGGTTCCACTCGCTGTCCTGCGCGAACTCCTGGCCCATGAACAGCAGCTTCTTGCCGGGGTGCGCCCACATGAAGCCGTAGTACGCGCGCAGGTTGGCGAAACGCTGCCAGTCGTCGCCGGGCATCTTGCTGATCAGCGAGCCCTTGCCGTGCACCACCTCGTCGTGCGACAGCGGCAGCAGGAAGTTCTCGCTGAACGCGTAGACCAGGCCGAACGTGAGCTTCTCATGGTGCCAGCGCCGCTGCACGTGCGGCTGGCGCATGTACTGCAGCGTGTCGTGCATCCAGCCCATGTTCCACTTGAAATGGAAGCCCAGGCCGCCGGCGTAGGTGGGTTCGGTGACGTTCGGGAACGTGGTCGATTCCTCGGCCATCGTCACCGCGCCGGGTGCCTCGGTGCCCAGCACCTCGTTGATGTGCTTGAGCAGCGAGATCGCTTCGAGGTTCTCGCGCCCGCCGTAGCGGTTGGGCAGCCACTCGCCGGAGGTGCGGCTGTAGTCGCGGTAGATCATCGACGCGACGGCGTCCACGCGCAGGCCGTCGACGCCGTAGCGGTCGATCCAGTACAGCGCGCTGCCGGCCAGGAAGTTGCGCACCTCCGGGCGGCCGAAGTTGTAGATGTAGGTGTTCCAGTCGCGGTGGAAGCCTTCGCGCGGATCCTCGTACTCGTACAGGGCGGTGCCGTCGAAGCGCGCGAGCCCGTGCGCGTCGACCGGGAAATGCGCCGGCACCCAGTCCAGGATGACGCCGATGCCCTGGGCGTGGCAGGCGTCGACGAAGCGCGCGAAACCCTCGGGCGGGCCGAAGCGCGCAGTGGGGGCGAACAGGCCGAGCGTCTGGTAGCCCCACGAGCCGTCGAACGGGAACTCGGTGATGGGCATCAGCTCCACGTGCGTGAAGCCGAGGTCGGCCGCGTAGGCCGGCAGCTCGGCCGCGAGTTCGTCCCACGTCTTGAAGCCGCCATTGACGTGGCGCCGCCACGACCCCAGGTGCACCTCGTAGATCGAGACCGGCGCGTGGCGGTCGTTCATGCCCGCGCGCGAGGCCGGGAGCTCGCGCCGCGGCGGCATCGCGGCGACCAGGCTGGCGCTGTCCGGGCGCAGCTGCGCGGCGCGCGCGTACGGGTCGGCCTTGAGCGGCTGCAGCGCGTCGTCGGGGCCGACGATCTCGTACTTGTAGCGGTCGCCCTCGACCAGGTGCGGGACGAAGATCTCCCACACGCCCGAGCCGCCGCGCGCGCGCATCGGGTGGCGGCGGCCGTCCCAGTTGTTGAAGTCGCCCACGACGCTCACCCGGCGCGCGTTGGGCGCCCACACGGCGAAGCGCACGCCGGCCACGGCGTGCTCGCCCTCGCCCAGCGTCATGGGCAGCGCGCCCAGCACTTCGTAGGGCCGGACATGCCTGCCCTCGACCAGGAAGTGCAGGTCGTCGTCGGCGATCAGCGGGCCGTACGCATACGGGTCGGCGTAGACGCCGTCCGCGCCGGAATCCCAGCGCACGCGCAGGCGGTAGTCGAAGCGTTCCTTGCGCCCGGCCAGCAGGCCCTCGAACACGTCGCCGCCGGCGCGGCGATCGAGCTTGCCGACGAACCCGCCGGCCACATCCAGCACCTCCACCGCGACCGCGTGCGGCAGGAACGCGTGCACCCAGAGCCGGCCCTGCGGATCGGCGTGCATGCCCAGCACCGCGAACGGATCGGGGTGGCGCGCGCGCACCAGCGCGCTCAGGTCGTCATCGGACAGCATGGGCGACATCCTTGGCTACCCCTCCGACGCGAAACGGCAGGCTGGCATGCGGATCAACGCGCCTTCGGATCCGCCCACACATGCTGGATGTACTCGGCGATCGTGCGATCGGTGCTGAACGCGCCCATGCCCGCGATGTTGCGCAGCGCGCGCTCGGCCCACGCCGCGGGCTGGCGATACAGCGCGTCGACCTGCTCCTGCGCATGGACGTAGTCGGCGAAATCGGCGAGCAGCATGTACGGGTCGCGGTGCAGCAGCGGCTGCACGAGCGATCGGTAGCGATCCGGTTCGCCCCAGGAGAACACCCCGCCGCCAATGGCGTCGAGGACTTGCTGGAGTGCCTGGTTTTCTTCCGCATACAGACGCGGATCGTATCCCCAGCTCTTCATCTTCGCGACGGCATCCGTCCGGAGGCCGAACACGAACATGTTCTCGACGCCCATGGCCTCGGCCATCTCGATGTTGGCGCCGTCCCAGGTGCCGATGGTCAGCGCCCCGTTCAGCGCGAACTTCATGTTGCCGGTGCCCGAGGCCTCGGTGCCGGCCGTGGAGATCTGCTCGCTGAGGTCGGCGGCCGGCAGGATGACTTCCGCCAGGCTGACGCCGTAGTTCGGCAGGAACACCACCTTGAGCTTGTTGCCCACGCGCGGGTCGGCGTTGACGACGCGCGCCACGTCGTGGATCAGCTGGAT
This sequence comes from Vitreoscilla sp., assembly GCA_045810285.1. Lineage (GTDB taxonomy): Bacteria > Pseudomonadota > Gammaproteobacteria > Burkholderiales > Burkholderiaceae_C > Scleromatobacter. The sequence goes on from JBJMWE010000146.1 coordinate 6,642, forward strand.
GGTGAGCTTGGCCGCATGGTACGCCGAGGCCGCCTTGCCCGCGAAGATCACCGTGCGCGGCACCCAGTCGGCGTCCGGGTTGGCGACGATGGCCTGGTAGCGCGCCACCACGTGCAGCACGTTGAGCAGCTGGCGCTTGTATTCATGGATGCGCTTGATCTGCACGTCGAACAGGCTGTCCGGCACGATGGTGACGCCGAAGTCGCGCCGCAAGCGTTCGGCCAGGCGCTCCTTGTTGGCGCGCTTGACCTGCAGGAATTCCTGCCCCAGCTTCCTGTCGCCGGCCTTGGCGCCGAGCGCCTTGAGGCCGTCGAGGTTCGCGCGCCACGCGGCGCCGATGTGGCGGTCGA
>JBJMWE010000147.1:0-13930 GCA_045810285.1 Vitreoscilla sp.
CATGCCGATCGTGGTCGGGGCGGGGCTCCCCGCGCAACTTTCAAGACCTGACACCAACGGGAGGCGGCTGGCCGCGCAACTTTCAAGACCTGACACCGCATTGGCTATTTCCTGCGCTGGTCGACGACGCGGCGCGCCTTGCCGACCAGGGTTCGTTCGATCGAATCGGGCATGCCGACGCGCACCGCGGTGCTCACGCCGGTCAGCGTCTTGATGCGTTCCTGCAGGTCGCGGCCGACGGCGGCCGGGTCGGCGCCCGCGTGCGAAGGCAGCAGTTCGCACAGCACCTCGACCTGGTCCAGCAGCCCGTCGCGCGTGACGACCAGCTGGTACTGGCCGCCGAGCGCGCCGTGCGCCAGCACGATCTCCTCGATCTGCGTCGGGAACAGGTTGACGCCGCGGATGATCAGCATGTCGTCGGAGCGGCCGACGATCTTGCCCATGCGGCGCATGCTGCGCGCGGTGGGCGGCAGCAGGCGCGTGAGGTCGCGCGTGCGGTAGCGGATGACCGGGAACGCCTGCTTGGTCAGCGTGGTGAACACCAGTTCGCCCTCCTCGCCATCGGGCAGCACCTCCCCCGTCTCGGGGTCGATGATCTCGGGGTAGAAGTGGTCTTCCCAGATCACCGGGCCGTCCTGCGTCTCGACGCATTCGCTGGCCACGCCGGGGCCCATCACTTCCGACAGGCCGTAGATGTCGACGGCGTCGATGTTCGCGGACTGCTGGATGTCGCGCCGCATCGCCTCCGTCCACGGCTCGGCGCCGAAGATGCCCACGCGCACGCTCATCTCGCGCGGATCCAGGCCCTGCCGGCGGAACTCCTCGCAGATCACCTGCATGTACGACGGCGTCACCATGATCGCGTCGGGCCTGAAGTCGGTGATCAGCTGCACCTGCTTCTCGGTCTGCCCGCCGGACATCGGCACCACCGTGCAGCCCAGCCGCTCGGCGCCGTAGTGCGCGCCCAGGCCGCCGGTGAACAGGCCGTAGCCGTAGGCCACGTGCACCATGTCACCCTTGCGCACGCCGGCGGCGCGCAGCGAGCGCGCGACCAGATCGGCCCAGTGGTCGATGTCGGACTGCGTGTAGCCGACGACGGTGGGCTTGCCCGTGGTGCCCGAGGAGGCATGCACCCGCACCACCTGCTCGCGCGGCACCGCGAACAGGCCGAACGGGTAGTTGGCGCGCAGGTCGCCCTTGCCGGTGAACGGAAACCTGGCCAGGTCGGCCAGCGTCTTCAGGTCGGACGGGTGCACGCCCTTCTCGTCGAACGCGCGCCGGTAGTGCGGCACGTTGGCGTGGACGTTCTCCAGCGTGGCGCGCAGGCGCGCCAGCTGCAGCGCGGCGATCTCGTCGCGGCTGGCGCGTTCGATCGGGTCGAGTTCGACGGGACGTACGGCGTGGACAGCCATTTCAACCCTCCGCGGCAAGCACCGGCTTGCCCTTCATCGTGTAGGAACGGCCGCGGAACGCCAGCACGCGCTCGTCGCGCTGGTTGCGCACGTCCACGTCGTAGACGCCGAGCCGGCCCGTCCTGCTCACCTCGACGGCGATGGCCACGAGCTGGTCGCCGAGCTTGCCCGGCGCGATGATCTGCACGTCGAAGCCTGCGGCCACGGTGATCTCGTTGTAGGCGTTGCACGCGAACGCGAAGCACGAGTCGGCCAGCGCGGCCAGCAGCCCGCCCTGGCAGGTGCCGTAGCCGTTGAGCATGTCCTCGCGTACCGTCATGGTCATCGTGCAGCTGCCCGGGCCGATGGCCGCGACGCGCATGCCCAGGCCCTGCGAGGCGCGGTCGGTGGACCACAGGTGGTCGCGCACGCGTTCGGCGATGCGTTGCGGCTCGGACATCAGCGGTCCTTGAAGACGGCCGGACGCTTCTGCTGGAACGCCGCCACGCCCTCGGCGAAATCGTGCGCGCGACCCAGCTCGCCCTGCATGTGCGCCTCCAGCGTGAGCGCATCGGACAGCGTCAGCGACTGCGACGCGTCGAGCGCCTGGCGCGTGGCGACCAGCGCCCTGGACGGCATCGCGGCGAGCCTGTCGGCCAGTGCGCGGGCCTGCGCCAGCAGGTCGGCGTCGTCGACCACCTGCCAGATCATGCCCAGGCGTTCGGCGTCGGCGGCGGACAGCTTGTCGCCCGTCATCGCCAGCGCCAGCGCGCGCGGGCGGCCCACCAGGCGCGGCAGCAGCCAGGTGCCGCCGCAGTCGGGGAGCAGCCCGATCCTGGCGAAGGCCTGGATGAAGCTGGCCGAGCGCGCGGCCACCACGATGTCGCAGCAGAACGCGAAGTTCGCGCCCGCGCCGGCCGCCACGCCGTTGACGGCGCACACCACCGGCACCGGCATCGCCTGGATGCGCAGCGCGAGCGGGCGGTAGTTCTTCTCGATGACGGCGGCGATGTCGGGCTTGCCGTCGGCGCCGGCGGCCATGCCGGGGTCGTTCAGGTCCTGCCCGGCGCAGAAACCGCGGCCGGCGCCGGTGATCAGCACGGCGCGCACGGCGTCGTCGGCGGCGGCGGCGTCGAGCGCGGCGCGCAGCTCGGCGTGCATGTCCTGCGTGAAGCTGTTGAGCGCGGCCGGGCGGTTGAGCGTCAGCGTGCGCACGGCGCCCCGCTGGGCCACCAGGATCAGCGCGTCGGGCGACGACAGGAGCGTGTCTTCGGACATGGGCTTGCCTCGGAAGGGCCGTTGCGGGCCCCGGTCTGGGTTGGGCGGGCGCCGGATACGCGTCCGGCCGTCGCTCGAAAGGGTTGTCTCCCCCACCAGCATCGCTGGCTTGGTCGATTCTTTGACCGACCGGTCGGTTAATCTTAGACTCCCCGTTGATCCAGCGCAAGCCCGCACGCTGGGCACTGCCATTACTGAGGTAAACCCGAATGCCCTGCTACGAGATCGACGGCCTGCGCCCGGTCGTCCACCCGACGGCCTACGTCCACCCCACCGCGGTGCTCATCGGCGACGTGGTGGTCGGCCCCGGCGCCTACATCGGCCCCTGCGCGAGCCTGCGCGGCGACTTCGGGCGCATCGTGCTCGGGAACGGCTGCAACGTGCAGGACACCTGCGTGATCCACGGCTTTCCGGCGTCCGACACGCTGCTGGAGGACAACGCCCACGTCGGCCACGGCGCGGTGCTGCACGGCTGCGTGATCCGCGCCGATGCGCTGGTGGGCATGAACGCCGTGGTGATGGACGAGGCCGAGATCGGCCCCGGCGCCTTCGTCGCGGCCAGCGCCTTCGTGCGCGCCGGCCTCAAGGTGCCGCCCCGCTCGCTGGCCGCGGGCGTGCCGGCGAAGATCCTGCGCGAGCTCAGCGACCAGGAGCTCGGCTGGAAGCGCGCGGGCACCGCCACCTACCAGCGCCTGACCGAGCGCTGCCTGGCCACGATGAAGGAATGCGCGCCGCTCGCCGCGGAAGAGCCCGGGCGCCCGCGCCTGGCGGCCGGCACCGTCCAACCCCTGGTCGCCACGAAGCGCGACGCCGGCTGAACGTCCGGTCGACGCGCCCTCGCCGTTTCGCGTACCCTTGCGATGGTTCATGGGGTTGGCGCATCCCGCGCGGCTTGCAAAATCCACCCCTACATCCGGGAGACACAAGAATGGATCAACGCGAGTTCGAGGCGGTGGTGGACGAGTTCGGCGCCGACCTGCAGGACCTGGTCGAGCTGGTGGAGACGGCGCGCTACGAGCAGGCGACGGCCGTCGAGATCTCGCGGCTGCTCGACGCCCGGGAAGACCTGCTGGTGCTGGTCAACAAGCTGCCCGCCCTGCGCGCCGCGGAACCGCCCGTCACCATGGACGTGCCCCTCGCGAGCCTGCGCGCGCGCATCGCCCACGCGCGCGAGGCGCTCAAGGCCAGCCACGAGTCCAAGGAGATCCTGCAGATGGTCTCCGAGACGGGCGAGACCTTCGCCACCCTCGTGGCCCCGCTGCAGGCCGCCGGCCGCTGGCCCAAGGGCCGCGCGCGATAGTCCGCCGTTTCTGACGACAATGCGTCCATGAAACTTGTCATGGACGTCCACATCGAGGGCGAGACCGCCCGCGTCGGCGCCGTCGCGTTCGACGACTGGGCCGCCGCCGAAGGCACGCGCAACCATGCGCTGGCCATCGCCCACGTCGAGAAGCCCGCCAAGGGCGAGCTCGACCTGCGCGCCCTGCCCTGGCTGATCCAGCTGGTCGAGGCCAACCGCCTGCAGCCCGAAGTCATCGTCCTCGATGGCTTCGTGCACCTGGACGCCCAGGACACTCCCGGCCTCGGCCGCCGCCTGCACGACGCGCTCGCCGGCCGCAGCGCCGTCATCGGCGTCTCGAAGTCCGTCTTCAAGGGCAGCGACACGCCCGACCAGTTCTGCATCTTCCGCGAGGACGAGACGCCGCCGCTGGTCGTCACCTGCGCCGGCATCGACCTCGGCGCCGCGAAGGCGCGCGTGCGCATGATGCACGGGCGCAAGCGCGTGCCGACGCTGCTGAAGCTGGCGGCGCGCATCGCCAAGGGCAGCGTCGAGGCATGACCGCGGGAGGACGCATGCGATCGGTACCGACGGCAACCAGGCGCAGGCGGACCGGTCTCACCCTGGCAACGACACCTTCGAAGCGCTGAACAATGGACCAGATCACCCTCGCCGCCTACGACGCCGACGCCGCCCGCTACGCCGCGGACTGGAACGCGCAGCCGCCGCCCGTCGACCTGTACGCGCAACTGAGCGCCTGGTTCACGCCGGGCCCGACCGCGGAGATCGGGTCCGGCAGCGGCCGCGATGCCGCATGGCTGGCGGCCCATGGCTTCGACGTGCACGGCTTCGACGCGTCCGAGGGCCTGCTGGCGCACGCCCGCGCCGCGCACCCGGGCATCCCGTTCGCGTCGGCGACGCTGCCCGAGCTGGCCGGCGTCGCGCGCGGGGCGTGGCAGAACGTGCTGTGCGAGACGGTGATCATGCACCTGGACGCCGCGCAGGTCGCGCCGTCGGTGCGCACGCTGCTGGCGCTGCTGCGCCCGGGCGGCACCCTGTACCTGAGCTGGCGCGTGACGGAGGATGCGTCGACGCGCGACCCGGCGGGCCGGCTCTACGCGGCGTTCGACAAGTCGCTCGTCACCAACGAGCTCGCGCCGGGCGACACGATCGTCTTCGACGAGGACGCCACCAGCGTGGCGTCGGGCAAGCGCCTGCAGCGGCTCGTGATCCGGCGCGCGGCGGCCTGAAGAACCCGTGAACGAATCCGACACGCCCGCTCGTCACGCGCCGCTCGAGCGCGCCGCGTTCATTCACAGGTTCTGATCCGTCAGAACACCGTCACGCGGCGGTCGTCCTCTTCGAAGATCGACGTGGTCTCCACGTAGTCGAGGTAGGCCGAGTCGTATGCGTCCGGCGCGGCGAAGCGGCGCGTGAACGCGAGCGCCGTGTCGGCGACCTCGCGCCAGCCGCTGTCGATCACCAGCGAGTGGCCGCGGCCGGGGATCTCGACGATCTCGGTGTGCCCCGGGTTGAGCAACTGCTGGCGGTACGTGGCGTTGGCGATGGCCCACGGCACGGTGTTGTCCTTCTGCCCCGAGATGACCAGCAGCGGGCCGCGCTCCTGGTTCAGCGTGTCGACCTGCGCCTCCGTCCACGGATTGAGGTTGGCCGTGGCGGCCTGGAACAGCGGCGCGCCCGGCGCCGGCACGGCGAACTCGTCGTACAGCGCACGCGCCTCCTCTTCGCTCACCGCGTTGGCGAACGCGAAGCGGAACTGCTCGAAGCTCAGGCCGACCGCGCGGTGGCGGTTCGACAGGCTGCCCAGCACCGGCCACGAGGCCTTCAGCGCCGACAGCGGCAGCGGCAGCACGCCGCGGAACGGCGCCGGGTCGATCGCCACGGTGACGTGCGACTGGCTGCGCCCCGCGAGGATCTGCGCCAGCAGGCCGCCGAACGAGTGGCCGACGACCACGGGCTTGCGCTCGAGCTGCGAGATGACGGTCGAGAAATGGTCGGCCACCTGGCCCACCGTCTTGCCGGCCATCGCCTCGGGGTGGGCATTGGCCTCGGCCACGCTGGACGGGTCGCCGGGCCAGCCCGGCGTCAGCGCGATGTAGCCGGCGTCCTCGAAGACCTCGGCCCAGCGCCGCCAGCTGTCGGGCAGCAGCCACAGGCCGTGCACGAAGACGACGGGTTGGAGCCCCGAGACGTTGGCGCGCTGGACCTGCGCGCGTTCGGCCGCCGTGAGGCTGCCCGCGGATGACGATGCCGAAGTGCCCATGCGCCTGCTCCCCGCCGGATCCGGGCCTCGACATGAGGCCAATGTCCGATCCGGATTCATCGTATCCAAATGTAGCCGGACGTCAACAGGGGGTCTGCCGCCCTCCCCGGTTTCGAGGAGGTCCGTTACATCGCGTCGGTCCGGCGCGACGCCTGCTCAGCTTGCCGGCGCGTGCGCCGCGATCCAGCGCCCGGCCTCGGGCAGCCGCTGCGTGCGCACGGTGGCGCGGTAGCGGATCACCGCGGCGTTCTTGACGATGCGCCCGCGCGTGGCCGGCGGCACGTGGGCGTGCACGAAGGCGTCCAGGCGGGGCAGCAGCGCGGGGTCGGCGCCGGTGTCGAAGAAGCGCGCGGCGATGGTGGCCCCGGCGCCCTCGCCGAACAGCGGCTCGACCCGCGCCCAGTGCCGCGCGATGAAATCGAGCGACAGGCCCGGATGCACGCGAGCGACCGCGCGCAGCAGGCGGCTGGCCACCGTGGTCGGCGGCTCGCCCGAGATGGCCAGCGTCAGCGCACGCCGGGCCAGCGCCGGATCGCGCGCATGGCCCAGCGACTCGTAGCCCTCGGCCTTCTCGACCTCGGAGCCGGCCGCCAGCGCCAGTCCGTGCAGCTGCTCCCACGTGCGTTCGTCCGCGCGTGTGGCGACGACGTACAGCACCGCCTCGCGGTGGTCGGCGTCGAGGCTGTCGGGCTGCGCCAGGTAGCGGGCGAAGGCCTTGTCGACCTCGCCGAGCACGCGCGGGTCGCCGAACTCGCCCAGCGCCTCGATGAGTGCGACGCGCAGCGTGCGCAAGTCGCCGCTGTCGTCCGCGCGGCCGTCCCAGCCGGCCTCGGCCAGGAACGGCGCGAGCACCGACCGCGCCCAGGCGCGGAACGCCGGCTGCGCCGGCAGTCCGTCGTGCAGGCGATCCAGATCCTCCAGCTGCGTCAACAGCAATTGCGCGACCGCCGGCTTGTCGCGCGACGGCGGCACGCCGGCCATCAGCGCCAGCAGCTCGCCCATCGGCAGCTTGCCGGCCAGCGCCAGCGCCTGGGTGTCGGCCAGCAGGCCCAGCTGGTCGTCCTCGCCCAGCCGGCCGAAGGCGGGCACCAGCGCGGCGAGGCCGGCCGGCGAATAGCGGACGCGCGCATACGTCGCCTGCCCCGCGTTGACGATGACCGGGCCGCAGCCGGGCACGTCCAGCGCCTGCCGCGACGCGCCCTCGATCACCGCGCGCGCCTGTCCGCCCCCCAGCACCGCCACCTTCACGGGCACGTGCCAGCGCGCCACGGGCGGGGCGTCGATGCTGAATTGCGACTGCGCGAGCGCGACCACGGTGTGGCCGTCGACGCAGCGCGAGCCGAGCTCGGTGACCAGCGGCACGCCGGCCTGCAGCGTGAGGTCGCGCGCGATCGCGGTCACCGGGCGCGGCGCGCCGACGTCCAGCGATTTCCACAGGTCCTCGGTGACGGTGTTGCCGTACGCGTGCCTGGCGATGTAGCGCCGCACGCCGTCGCGGAAGGTGTCGTCGCCCTGCCACGCCTCCAGCGTGCGCACCACCTGCGCGCCCTTCGAGTAGGTGATGGTGTCGAACGCGCCCTCGGCCTGCGAGACGTCGTCGATGTGCATGATCACCGGATGCGTGCCGCGGCGCGCGTCGATGTCCATCGCGCGCTGCTTGTCGCCGGCGTCGTGGGCCCAGCCCGTCCACTCGGGGTGCAGCTGTTCGACGGCCTTGACCTGCATCCACGAGGCGAAGCCCTCGTTGAGCCACAGGTCGTCCCACCAGGCCATCGTCACCAGGTTGCCGAACCACTGGTGCGCGATCTCGTGCGCGACGGTCTCGAACACGCGGCGGCGGTCGTCCTCGCTGGCGCGCCGGTCGTCCACCAGCAGGTCGCGCTCGAAGTAGAAGATCGCGCCCCAGTTCTCCATCGCGCCGAACGTGACGCTGCCGCCGGCGCCGGCCACCATGTCCAGCTTGGGCAGCGGGTACGGCGTGCCGAACCAGTCGTCGTAGTAGGGCAGCAGCTGCGCGGCCGCATCGAGCGCGTAGGCGGCCTGCGCGGTGTCGCCGCGCTTGACGACGACGCCCACGTCCACGCCGCCGATGTTGCGCGACACGCGCTCGAAGTCGCCCAGGCCGAAGAACAGCAGGTAGGTCGACATCGGCGGCGTCCTGCCGAAGCGCACGCGCTTGAGCTCGCCCGGCAGCGTCTCGGTGGACGCGACCGGCATGTTGCCGATGGCCGTCAGCGCGGCCGGCACCGTCACGGTCAGCTCGAACGTGGCGCGGCGGGCGGGCTCGTCCCAGCTCGGAACGAAGCGGCGCGCGTCGGAGTCCTCGAACATCGTGAAGAGCGAGCGCGATGGACCTTGCGGGGTGTCGTGGTCGAGGTGGAACAGGCCGGCGGCCTGGTCGTTGATGCGGCCCGAATACGCGATGCGCAGCACGTGGCGCCCGGGGGCGAGCGCGTGCGCGAACGTGAAGCTGGCGCGCTGGCGCTTCGCGTCGAGCGCCATGCGCGGCGCCGCGGCTGCGCCGTCCAGGCTGGCGCCGGCGATGACGAGGTCGGCGCTGTCCAGCTCGATGCGGTTCGTGCGGCGGCGCACGTCGACGTCGATCTCCACGCGGCCGTCGAACGTGGACTCGGCCAGGTGCGGCGTGACCGCGATGCGGTAGGCCGTCGGCAGCACGTCGTCGGGCAGGATCATGCGGTTGGCGGGTGCGGCGCACGCGGCTTGGCACAGCAGGACGAGGGCGCCGGCGGCGAGCCAGGAAAGGTTCTTGCGCATGAGTTCCGGAGTGGGGGCAGCGCTGCGCATTCTAGGGATGGCGCCGGGGGCTCCCTTCTTTTGGTTAATGATATCGTTTACCATAAACCCATCCGTTGATCACTTCAAGCGAGGCCGCTCATGCGCAAGTCCCCTCCGTCCGGCTGGCCGCAGGCCCAGTCCGGCCTCTACTACCGCGACGCCGCCAAGGCCATCGACTGGCTGTGCGATGCCTTCGGCTTCGAGCTGCGCCTCAAGGTCGAGGGCGAGCCGGGCGAGATCATCCACAGCGAGCTCGTCTACGGCGGCGCGATGATCTACGTCGGCAGCGCCGCCAGGCCGGGTGAGGCGGCCGAGCCGGGCCGCGAGTTCAAGACCAGGCACGCCAGCCCGCTGGACGTCGGCGGGCGCAACACGCAGTCGGTGTGCCTGTTCGTCGACGACGCCGACGCGCACTGCGCGCAGGCCCGCGCGCACGGCGCCGTCATCTCGTCGGAGCCCGCCACGCACGACTACGGCGACGACTACTGGAGCGACCGCAGCTACGGCGCCTACGACCTCGAAGGCCATTCGTGGTGGTTCATGCACCGCGTGCGCGAGCAGCCCGCCAGGTGACGCGCCGCCCAGCCTCCCCCGCCGTCGACGACGGCGCGCTCGACCGCACGCTGCAGGCGCTGGCCGAGCCCACGCGGCGCGCGGTCGTCGGCCTGCTGCGCCACGGCCCCCAGCGCGCGGGCGAGATCGCCGACGCGCTCGCGATGTCGCGCCAGGCGATGAGCCGCCACCTGCGCGTGCTGCGCCAGGCCGGGGTCATCCACGAGGTCGGCGCCGCCAGCCCCGACGACGACGCGCGCGCCCGCACCTACCAGCTGGCGGCCCGGCCGCTGGCCGACCTGCAGTCCTGGCTGGGCGAGGTGCAGGCGTTCTGGAGCGTGCAGATGTCGGCCTTCAGGAAGCAGGCCGAGCGCGTCGCGCGCGAGCGGCGGACGCGATGAGCGACGTCCCCGCAAACGCGCCCGTCCCGGGCGACCGCGTCAGCGCCAGCGTCTTCGTCGAGGCGCCGCCCGCCATCGCCTTCGAGGTGTTCACCGAGCAGATCGACACCTGGTGGCGCCACGGCATGAAGTTCCGCAGCGGCGCGCGCGACGTCAGCGTGCTGCACCTGGAGGCGAAGCTGGGCGGCCGCCTGTTCGAGACGATCGCCGCCGGCGGCGACGCCGGCCACGTCGTGCAGACCGGCACAGTCACCGCCTGGGATCCGCCGCGCGCGCTCGAGATCGAATGGCGCGCCGTCAACTTCGCGCCGCACGAGAAGACCACGGTGTCGGTCACCTTCGAGCCGCGCCGCGACGGCACGCAGGTGACGCTGGTGCACGCCGGCTGGGCCGCGCTGCCGTCCGACCACCCGGTTCGCCACGGCCAGGCCGTGCGCCGGTTCATCGCGAGCATGGGCCTGTGGTGGTCCGACCAGATGACCTCGCTGCGCATGCGCGTCGCCGAGGAACGCGAGACACCCTGGCTGCGCGTCGCCCGCGCCGAGATGGGCGTGCGCGCCCATCCGCCCGGCAGCAGCAACCCGCGCATCGGCGAGTACCACGCCGGCACCAACGCCGCGGGCTACGACGACAAGGCGAGCTGGTGTTCGTCGTTCGTGCACTGGACGCTCGCCGGCGTCGGCATCCGGGGCACCGGCTCGGCGCTCGCACGCAGCTGGCTCGACTGGGGCGCGGCGCTCGATGAGCCGCGACCGGGCTGCATCGTCGTGCTGTGGCGCGACGATCCTTCGAGCTGGAAAGGCCACGTCGGCTTCTTCCTGCGCGACGACGGTCCGGACGTGGTGCTGCTCGGCGGCAACCAGCTGGGCGCCGTCTGCGAGCAGCACCACCCCCGCGCGAACGTGCTCGGCTACCGCTGGCCCGCGACGTCCAGGCGCTGACGCCGGATCGCGACCCGCGCCGCCCGAACTTGGCGGGCTCGTGTTCGCGGATCGCCACGGTGATCCCGGAAGACACCCGCCCGCTTTCGATGGCCGAAGGTTGCCCGTCAGGCGCCAGGCCAACCGCATCCCAGCTAGCGTCGTTAGCGAAAGACGTCCACGGCCAGGGCCAGCCGCGCCATCTGCTGTCGCAGGCTTTCGGACGCCGCGCTGCTCTGCTCGACGAGCGCCGCGTTCTGCTGGGTGACCTGGTCGATGTGCGCGATCGCCTGGGCGACCTGCGCGATGCCCGACGTCTGTTCGATCGTGGCCGTGTTGATCGCCCCGATCACGGTCGAGACCCGCCCGACCTGGGCGACGATGTCGTCCATCGTGCGTCCGGCGCCGCCGACCTGCCTGCAACCGGACTCCACGCGCTGGACACTGTCGGTGATCAGCGTCTTGATTTCCTTGGCCGCATCCGCGCTTCGCCGGGCCAGGCTCTGCACCTCGCCGGCCACGACCGCGAAGCCGCGCACCTGCTCGCCCGCTCGAGCGGCCTCCACCGCCGCGTTGAGGGCGAGGATGTTCGTCTGGAAGGCGATGCTGTCGATCACGCCGATGATGTCGGAGATCCTGCGCGAGCTGTCCGTGATGTCGTTCATGGTGTCGACCACTTGCGAAACGGCCGCGCCGCCCTGGGTCGCGATGGCGCTCGCCGAGTCCGACAGCTGGCTGGCCTCGCGGGCGCTGGCCGCATTGTTCCTGACCGTCGCCGTCATCTGCTCCATCGACGCCGCGGTCTCTTCCACGCTGGCGGCAGCCTGCTCGGTGCGGGCGCTGAGATCGCTGGTGCCCTGCGCGATCTCTGCCGTGGCAGTGCCGGCGATGTGCACCTGGCTCGCCACGTCGTCGATGATCCAGCGGAACATCAGGCCGACCTGGCCGATGGCGCGCATCGTCATGCCGATCTCGTCGACGCGATCCAGATGGGGCGTGGACTTGGTGTCGCCGGAGGCCACGCGCAGCGCCGCCTCGCGCATCTGCTCCAGCGGGGTCGTGATCTGCCTCTGCAGCCACCAGGTGGCAGCGGCCAGGCAGGCCGCGGCGCCGGCACCGAATTCGAGCAGGCCGACGGCGGGCAGGCCCTGCGCGGCGGCAAGGGCGATCACCGCCGCGGTGGTCGCAAGCGCCGTCAGCCGCAGCCGCCAGCGCACCGGCATCGTCTGGCCCCACGACCGCCAGCGCATGAGGCCGGCGTGCGAGATCAATCCCTTGTTGAAGCGAAGCAAGCCCGCCTTCCCCTCCCTGAAGCGGGCGTACAGCGCCTGCGCAGCGGCCACCTCGTCGCCGCCAGGCTTGGTGCGCACGGACATGTAGCCCATCTGCCTGCCCTGTCGAACCACCGGCATCGCGTTGGCGCGCACCCAATAGTGATCGCCGTCCTTGCGCCGGTTCTTCACGAGCGCCGTCCACGGCTCGCCGCCCCGAAGCGTGGCCCACATGTCGGCGAACGCTTCCGGCGGCATGTCCGGGTGGCGCACCAGATTGTGCGGCTCGCCCTCGATTTCCTCGCGGCTGTAGCCGCTGACCGTCACGAACGCCTCGTTGGCATAGGTGATGTTGCTCTGCGGATCAGTCGTCGACATCAACGTCGCTCCTGCCGGAAAGTCATGCTCGCGCTGGGATACCGGAAGGTTGGTGCGCATGGATGCCTCACGAAGCCACGGGAGTCGAAGGGACGTCGCTCCGCCGCGATCTGCGGCAGGCCCGACACGGATAGCCTGCATCGTCAACGGGCCGGGCAGCCGGCGCGCTGATCTGGCACAAACGCGCCGTCGATCCCCTCGAACGGGCTCCGTCAATCCAGCGAACGAACGAGCCTGGCCGGCAGGCGGGTGCTCTTGAGGACGTCGTCCCGTGCCTGCCCGGTCACGAGGTCCACGGCCCATCCGTGCAGGAAGGCGATGCGATTGGCGTTGCCTTGCGTGACGTGTCGACGGATGTTCTGGTATTGATACTGGTTGACGGAGCCCAGGTCGACCACGGCGGTTGTCGACCAGTGCAGCCCCGCCGGCGTCGCCGGCATGCGCGCCAGGGGCGGAGGCGACCCCCGCGCCACATGCTGCATCTCACCCACGCGCGGCAGCCGCCAGGGCACGCCATCCCTCCTGGCCCGTGCCGCCGCGGCAGCGACGGCTTCGCCGTGGTTCATGAATGCCGGCTCGCCGACGCAGGTGACGCCATTCCAGCGCATGCCTTCGACGCAACGGGACCAGGCCAGGTGCGCCTGCTCGTCGACGACGACGCTGCCATCCGTTGCCGGCGAGCGGGGACGCACTTCGGGTTCGCCGGCCAACGCCGCAAGGGCCGGCAGGCAGGCCGCCATCGACAGGGCCACGGCCATCGCAGGACGGGCGCCGCGGCGGTCGGCAGCACCCCGTGGCCCGGTGCCCAAGGCGGCACCCGCGGTTCGCGCGGCTCGGCCGATGGCTTTCATGGTGTTCGACGGTGCACTGCGCAAGGACGGTGGCCCCAGTCTCGAGCCGCCACGACATGGCGCCTTGATCTCTCGCAAGCATTGCGCAATCGGCGGGTGGTGTCGGCAATGAAAAAGAGGTTCATCGCCGATGCGCGGGGAAGGACGACGCCTTTCTGCCCCAACGGAAACAACTCGGTCATCCTGCGCGAAGTCGCAGGATCCACGTCTGTCATGGCGCTGGCCTTGCCGCGAGGCACAGCGGCCGAAGGCGCCGCAGGCCCGGGCGGCCGTGGATCCTGCGACTTCGCGCAGGATGACAGGCCGTTGTCGGCTCGCGCAGGGTCTGTCGGACTCAGGTTGCCGAGCCTCCGGAAGGGGATGGCTCTAACCAGCGAAGCCAGGCAAGCCCTGACACACGGCCCGCGCGCAACCGCGTAAGCTACGACCCCTCTCCGCATTCGCCTCCCACGAGGAATCGCATGACGAACCCCCAACCGCAAGCCGTCGGCCGGATGCCGCGGCAGATCCCCTTCATCATCGCCAACGA
>JBJMWE010000148.1:0-6695 GCA_045810285.1 Vitreoscilla sp.
CAGCACCGCGGCCGTGTGCGGGTGCACGACCAGGCGCTCGCCGGCGCGGGCGCGCGCGATGCGCCGCAGGTCGCTGCCGGCCTCGTGGAAGCTCATGAGCGCGTGCACCTGCGCCATCGCGTCGAACGCGGCGTCGGCGGCGACGTCGAACGCGGTGGCGCTGGCGCCCTGGGCGCGCACCTCCACCAGCGTGCCCAGCAGCGGGCGCGCCCGTTGGCGCATCACGGCGCGGCCGCCTTCATGTCACGCGGCCTTCGCCGCGAGCGGGTGCTTCGCGGCCCAGGCCACGATGCGGTGCACGCCGTCGGTGACGTGCGTGCAGCTGAGCGTGGCGCCGCTGATGTTGGCGATGTCCGAGCCTACGTGGATGGGGTCGCTCGCCGACTTGCCGACGAACTGGTTGCGCCAGGACGCCATGCGCACCTCGCCGCCGTGGCCTTCGCGGTAGGTGAGGATCTCGACGGCCAGCACCTTGCCCGCGGCGTCCAGCGCCACGGCGTAGTCGATCTGCTCGAACTTGCCGATCACCGAGTCGACCACCACGCGCCCGAGCGCCGCATCGCCCTGGCGCGCCTCGATCGTGCGCAGCACGCCGTGCGGGGCGCCGCCGGGCACGGCCAGCGCCGCGGCCTCGTCGCGGGCGGGCGTCACCAGCACCTCGGCGAAGGCCGTCGCGGACCTGAACGCGCGGCGGGCCACTTCGTCCGGGGTCGCGTAGCTGGCCGCGCAGACGCTGGCGGGCACGGCCGCCGCCGCGAGCAGGGCGGCGCCGGACAGCGAAGGGGAGAGAAGCCAGCGGTGCGAAGTCATGGGAATCGGAAAGGCGCGGACTCGCATGATAGTGCGAACCGTTCTCATCCATCCGCGGGCCCGCCGCGTGCACCGCGCATGCCGCGCCGGGTGCGACGTCAGCAGGGCCATCTCGAGCGCTTCAAGTGTAAAGTGCCCGCCTTCAAGAGGGCTTGAACATGGCGACAACCTCCGACGAAACGGCCGAGCAGGACGACATGCCTTCGGCCCTGTCCCACGATCTCGCAGTCGTCGGCCTCGGGGCTTCCGCCGGCGGCATCGCCGCGCTGCAGAGGTTCTTCGAGCAGGTGCCCGGGCGCACCGGCATGGCGTTCGTCGTCGTGTTGCACCTGTCGCCGACGCACGAGAGCACGCTCGACCAGATCCTGCGCAAGTGCACGTCGATGCCGGTGCACCAGGTCAAGGGCCCGACGCCCGTGCTGGCGGACAACGTCTACCTCATTCCGCCCTCGAGCGGCCTGGCGATGGTCGACGGCTACCTGCGGCTCGTGGAACTGCCGCGGGCGGATGGCCACCCGGCCTCCATCGACCTGCTGTTCCGTACGATGGCGACCGCGCACGGCGAACGTGCGATCTGCGTCGTGCTGTCGGGCAGCGGCTCGGATGGCAGCCTGGGCATCGCCCGCGTCAAGGAACTCGGTGGCGTGACGATCGCGCAGAGCCCGGCCGACGCGGAATTCGACAGCATGCCGCGCAACGCCATTGCGACGGGGCAGGTCGACATCGTCCTCGCCGCCGCGGAAATCCCGCAAAGGTTGATCGAGATCTGGGGCAATGCGAGGCGGATCCGGTTGCCGGAACCGCCGCGCGGCCTGGCCGTGCTGTCGACGGCCGACCGCGAGACCGCTGCCGCGACGGACGCGCTGGAGGCCATCATGGCGTGGCTGCACGAGCGCACGGGCCACGATTTCCTGCACTACAAGCGCGCCACCGTCCTGCGGCGGATCGAACGGAGGATGCAGGTCAATGCAGTCCCCACGATTCCGGACTACCTCGCGCTGCTGCACCGCGATGCCGACGAGACGCCCGCGCTGCTCCAGGACATGCTGATCAGCGTCACCAACTTCTTTCGCGATCGCGACGCCTTCGAAGGGCTCGAAAGGCAACTGGAACGGCTGCATGCGGCGCGGCCGGCCGATTTGCCGGTGCGCGCCTGGGTCGCCGGCTGCGCCACGGGCGAGGAGGCCTATTCGGTGGCGATGCTGCTTTGCGACGAGTTCGCACGCGAGCCCGCCGTCCACGACATCCAGGTCTTCGCCTCCGACATCGACCAGCGCGCCATCGAGTTCGCGCGCCACGGCGTCTATCCGGAAGCCGTTGCCGCCGACGTTCCGCCGCACCAATTGCGTCGCCACCTGGCCAGGGACGAATCAGGCTATCGGATCGTGCGCAACGTGCGCGACAAGGTGACGTTCTCCACGCACAACCTGCTGCGCGATCCGCCTTTCACCCGCCTTGACCTGGTGTGCTGTCGCAACGTGCTGATCTACCTCGACCGCACGGCGCAGATGAAGGTGCTGCGGACCTTCCACTATGCGTTGCGGCCCGGCGGCCTGCTGATGCTGGGCAGCGCGGAGACGACCGACGCCGCGGACGGGCTGTTCGAGGTGATCGACAAGAGGCTGCGCCTCTTCCGCGCGGTGGCCCACCAGGCGGATCGACGCGACGAGGTGCCGCAGGTTGCCACGGCCGCCATCGCGTCCAGGCCCGCGTTCCCGAGCAGCGCGCGCATTGACGTGACCCCGGTCGAGGACCTGCATCACCGCCTGCATGAGCGGCTGGCGGCGCCGAGCATCCTGGTGGATGCCGGTTTCAACGTCCTGAACGTCCATCACCGTGCCGCGGCCTATTTGCGGCACGTCGGCGGGGCGCCGACGAACCAGCTGCTCACGCTCATCCGGCCGGAGCTTCGCCCCGCGCTCCGCGCGACCTTGAAGCGCGCCCTGCAAGGCAAGGCGGTGGTGGAGGCCCCGCTCGTGCGGCTCGATCGACGCCTGGGCCATCGCTTCGTGCGCATGGTCGCGCGGCCGGTCCTCGGCACCGGCGGCACCGAAGCCGTGGCCCACCTGCTGATCTCCTTCGACGAGCTGGAGGCGACGCTCGCCTCGGACGACGGCGACAATTCCCGCGACGCCATCGTCGCGGCGCTGGAGCAGGAACTCGAGCGGGCGCGGGCGGAGCTGGCCAATGGCAGCGTGCAGTCGGCCCATGCCACCGAAGACCTGCGCGCCTCGAACGAGGAACTGCAGGCCGTCAACGAGGAGTTGCGCTCCACCACCGAGGAACTCGAGACCAGCACGGAGGAACTCCAGTCCACCAACGAGGAGTTGCTGACGGTCAACCAGGAGTTGCGGGCCGGCATCGACGAGACCGCCAAGCTCAACGATGACCTGCGCAACCTGATGGCGTCCACCGACATCGCCATCCTGTTCCTGGACCGCGACCTGTCGATCAAGCGCTTCACGCCGATGGCGACGTCGATCTTCAGCCTCATCGCAGGCGATGTCGGACGCTCGCTTCGCGACATCACGCATCGGCTGCAATACGAGTCGCTGTGGCAGGACCTCGATTCGGTGATGCATACGCTGCAGCACATCGAGCGCGAGGTGCGCACGAACGACGGGCGCTGGTTCCTGGCGCGCCTGCTGCCCTATCGCGCCGGAGAGGACCGCATCGACGGCGTGGTGATGAGCCTCGTCGACGTGACCACGCATCACGAAGTGCAGGAGCGCCTGCGCGCCTCGGAACGCTACGTGCGCCTGGTCGGACAGAGCGCGCAGGACTACGCGATGCTCGCCATGGACCTCGACGGCGTGATCACCTGGTGGGCGCAAGGCGCGCACCGCCTGTTCGGCTACGAGGCCGACGAGATCCTGGGCAGGAACGTCGAGGTGCTCTTCACGCCCGAAGACCGCGCTGCCGGCGTTCCGAAGGCGGAGATGCAGACGGCGCGAATCCACGGCCGCGCCGACGACGACCGCTGGATGATGCGCAAGGACGGATCGGCGTTCTTCTGCGGCGGCGTGCTGACCAAGCTGGAGGACGGCGAGCTGATCGGCTTCGCGAAGATCGCGCGCGACCTCACCCAATCGCGCCTGACCGAAGCGGAACGCCTCGCCCGCCTCGAGGTCGAACGCGACGCCCGCCTCCGACTGGAGGAGGCGTCCGGGCTGAAGGACGAGTTCATCGCGGTGATGGCGCATGAACTGAAGAATCCGCTCCACCTGATCCGCATCCATACCGACCTGATGTTGTATTCGCCGGAGACCCGCAACCTGCCGACGGTGCATCGCTACGTCAGCGCCATCCACCGGGCCGTGGGCTCCCAGGTCAGGATCATCGAGGACCTGCTGGACTGGTCCCGCCTGCGCATGGGCAAGCTGACGCTGCGGTGCGAACCCATCGACCTGCGGACGATCGTCGAACGCCTGGCGGTCGCCTGTCGCACCGATGCGCAGGCCAAGGGCGTCGAGCTCGGAATCGAGGCCGCGCAGGAACTGATGATCGAGGGCGACCCGGTCCGCGTCGAACAGATCATCTGGAACGTCGTCAACAACGCCATCAAGTTCACCCCGGCCGGCGGCCGCGTGCGGATCGATGCCCGGGCTCGCGACGGCCGCGCCGTGCTGCGCGTCGAGGACTCGGGCGCCGGCATCGAGCCGGCGTTCCTGCCGAACGTGTTCGACATGTTCCGCCAGGGGCAGTCGGACGATCTTCGTGGCAAGGGCGGGCTGGGGATCGGGCTGGCCCTGGTCAAGCGCCTCGCCGACCTGCACGGCGCCGAGGTGGACCTCCACTCGGAAGGCCCCGGCCACGGTTGCGTCTTCACCGCGAGCTTTCCGCTGATCGAGCATGCGGCGCCCGGCGAAACCGCGCCGGTCGTCGCCGGGCGGCTCGATGGCCTGCGTGTCCTGGTGATCGGAGCCGATCGCGAAGCCCGCGCTGCGCTCGAAAGCCTGCTGCCGCTGGCGGGCGCCGTGGTCACGAGCGCGGAGTCTCCGACGCACGCAGCGGCGCTGGCGAACGCGTCGTCCGTGGACATCCTGCTGGTCGACCTGGCCGCGAGCGATGCCGAGAGGAATCCAGGCAGCATCGTCGAGCGAATTCGCGCGCAGCCGGGATTGGCGACGCTGCCGATCGTGGCCATCTCGGGACGGAACATCGAACGGGATGCGGAAATGGTCGGCATCGGGGGAGTCGAGGCGTTGGTTGCGAAGCCGGCGGACCTCGAAGCGCTGGTGAACGCACTGCGACGTTTCGCGGCGGCTGACCGCGCGCTCGGCGGTGCACCCGCTCCTCACGCGACAAGGCGATCCCAGCTTCCGTAGTGCGCCTGGCTGCGCCGACCAAGAGGCAGGCTCAGCATCAGGACCGCGATGCCGATCGCCGAATCGACAAGGGCCGCCGCCCGCGATCCGCCGCCGACGACCCACGGAGCGATCACCAGCCCGACGCCGACCAGGGCATCGAGCAGGCGCAGCGGACGGCCGACTTCCGCCATGGCCATGACGGCGAAGGTCACGATCAACGCCCCGGCAAGGTGGTCGAAGTCGGCGAGCGGCGGGGTCGTGCCCAGCAGGACTCGCGTGAACATCAGCGTGACGCCCAGGAGCACGCACGCGACGAGCGTCCAGGGCAGCGTGACCCCGAGCGCCGCCGATTCGAACGCCTTCGAAATCGGGCCATCGAATCCGGCGCGGTCGTCCTTGCGTCCTTCAGGCTGGGCGCCGCCCCGAAGGAACGTCGACCAGAAGGGTTCGCCCCGGCGGCGGCTCTGCACCAGGAACTGCCCCATCGCCACCAGTTCGTCGAGGCTGAAGGGAATCATCGCGAGCATCGCCGCGGCCGACACGAGGCACAGCGTGCACCAGGTGCCGATGACGATCGGCTGGATCACGATGAAGGTGATGCTCACGACGCCCAGCGGCACCACGACGATGCCGAACATGGCCACCATCCAGGGCATGGTGCGCCAGCGCCGGCTGTCGCCCATCGCCCCCATCAGCACCTCGAAGACGTAGGCGACACTGCCGAGTCCGGCGTCCGGGATCGGCCAGGCCTTGGAAACGTCGGACGTGATGATCGTCTCGGTGCCGTCGAGGCCGCCGGCGCCGTGGAAGAACGGCTCCCACACGCCGTCGATGTGTCCCAGCTGATAGGCCGTCAAGACACGCGCGATGAGGAAGCCCAGGGCTCCGAGCGCGATGATCGGCAGCCGCTGTGGATAGCTCGAGGGCGAATAGGTCCAGCCGGGAGGCAGGTCGGATTCGTCCATCATCCCGGACGCCGCCATGCCGGGCATCATCGGCACGATCACGGCAAAGGCGATGACCAGCGCACCGATGCAGGTGTCGTTGGCGTACGCGGCCGCGCCCGGCGACCAGAACACCAGCGGCGCGAACAGCAGCCACGTCCCGACGCCGGCGTTCGCCCAGCGCGCCCAGGACAGGCGCGGAGACATCGACAGCACGGCAAAGGCCATGACCAGCAGGCCGGAGAGGATGTCGCTGCGTCCCAGGAGCATGCTGCGCACCGCGGGGTCGGCAAGATGGCGATCCAGCGTCACGTGGCGCACTGCGGCGCTGAACTCGGTCGTGTCGAAACTGCCGAAGGCAAACGGGCTGGCCAGCAGCCAGGCGCCCAGCAGCAGGTTCAGCCAGTGCGCCGACGACAGGTCGACGTGGCTCGCGGGCATCGTGCCGGACGGGTGCTCGCTGTGCGGCGTCCGGGCAGGCGGTTTCGGCGCGCCGCCATCGTGCGCGCGCGGGCTTCGGGCCTCGACGCCGTCCGCCGCGACCAGCGCGCTGTCCAGATGGTTGGCCTTGTACCAGCCGACGGGATCCTTCCTCAGCGCGTCGAGCATGACCGGCAAGGTCGCTCGCAGC
>JBJMWE010000149.1:0-42832 GCA_045810285.1 Vitreoscilla sp.
AAGACCGCGTTCGCGCTCAACATCGCGGAGAACGTGTCCGTCGCCGAAGGCCTGCCGGTCGTCGTGTTCTCAATGGAAATGGGCGCATCGCAGCTCGCGCTGCGCATGGTCGGCTCGCAGGGCCGCATCGACCAGCAGCACCTGCGCACGGGCCGCCTCGACAACGACGAGTGGGGCCGCCTCACCGAGGCCGTGGAGCGGCTGTCGAAGTCCGCGGTGTTCATCGACGAGACGCCCGCGCTGACCTCACCCGAACTGCGCGCCCGCGCCCGCCGCCAGGCGCGCCAGTGCGGCCAGCTGGGCCTGATCGTCATCGACTACCTGCAGCTGATGGCCGGCACCGGCAGCGGCGAGAACCGCGCCACCGAGATCTCGGAGATCTCGCGCGGCCTGAAGGCGCTGGCCAAGGAACTGCATTGCCCGGTGATCGCGCTGTCGCAGCTCAATCGAAGCGTCGAATCGCGCCCGGACAAGCGCCCGATGATGTCCGACCTGCGCGAATCCGGCGCCATCGAGCAGGACGCCGACATCATCATGTTCATCTACCGCGACGAGTACTACAACAAGGAATCCAAGGAGCCGGGCGTCGCCGAGATCATCATCGCCAAGCAGCGTAACGGCCCGGTCGGCACGACCAAGCTGGCTTTCCTGCGGCAGTGGACGAAGTTCGAGAACCTGGCGCCCGACTACCAGGGGCCTGGAGAGTACTGAGCCGTCGGTTGGAAAGCCGACGACCTTCGAGGAGCGATGATGCGTCCACGGAACGAGTCTGCGATCACCGAGATGGCGCGCGTGCTGGATCGCCAGCCCGACGCAAGTGCGGTGGATCTTCCCGGCGGCGTCCGGATCACGGCGCCGTGGTCGCACGGCGAGCTGCACGACGCGACGCGGCCCATGCACGAGCACGTGCTGATGACCTACCACGGCGAGCCCCGGGAAATCCGCTGGACGGACGGGTGCACGCAGCGCCGCGCGAGCACGCGGCCCGGCACGGTGACCATCATTCCCGCCGGGCACGCGGCGCGATGGGACATCGAGGGCGGGATCGCCGTCTCGCACGTCTACCTGCCGCCCGCGCGCCTGTGCCGGGCCGAGGACGGCGCGCGGCCCTGGGAACTGCTGGACCGGGTGGCGGTGCAGGACGCGACGCTTGCCGGCCTGCTGGCCGTGATCGCCGCGGAGGCGCATGCGCGCGACGCATCGGCGCGCCTGATGGTCGAGCGCGCGCTGGAGATGGTCGCGCTCCAGCTCGGCCGCCAGCACGTCGCCGCGCCGAGCGCCATGGGGAGCGCGCGCGGTGGCCTGGCCCCGGGGCCGCTGCGCCGGGTGACGGACTTCATGCAGGCGCGCCTGGCCGAACCGGTGACGCTGGACGAGCTCGCCGCGCTCGCGGGCCTCAGCCGCTTCCACTTCTGCACCGCGTTCCATCGCTCGATGGGCGTGCCGCCGCATGCATGGTTGCGCGCGCTGCGCATGCGCGAGGCCCGGCAGTTGCTGCTGCACTCACGGTTGTCCGTGCTGGAGGTGGCGCTGAGCGTCGGCTACGACAGTCCGTCGGCGTTCGCGAAGGCGTTCCGGGCGACGGAGGGCATGAGTCCGGCTGCGCTGCGCAGGACGGCGCTGTAGCGACGGCCCACGCCGCCGCAATCGCACGCCAGTCGTCGCAATGCCGCGCGCGCAGGCGGCGCGCCGCACGCCTACGCTGGGGCCTTTCCAACGGCATGGAGTCGTCATGGCCCTCGAACAAGCATTGGCCGGCAAGGTGGCCCTCGTCACCGGCGGCGCACGCAACATGGGACGCGCCTTCTGCGAGGCGCTGGCACGTCGGGGCGCCGACGTGGTCGTGCATCACCACACGGAGCGTTCGGCCGTCGACGCGCAGGAGACCGCGGCGCGCGTCCGCTCCCACGGACGGCGCGCGCTCGTCGTCGCCGGCGACCTGTCCGTCCCCGCCATCGTGCGCGAGATCTTCGATGCGGCCTGGTCCACGTTCGCGCGCCTGGACGTGGTGGTCAACAACGCCGGACTGGTGATCAAGAAGCCGCTGGTCGAGGTGAGCGAGGCGGAGTTCGACCGCTCGTTCGGCACCAACGCCAAGGCCGCGTTCTTCGTGATGCAGCAGGCCGCACGGCGCCTGGGCGACGGTGGGCGCATCATCAACATGGGCACGACCATCCTCGGCGCCACCATTCCGAACTACGCGGTCTATGCCGGCGCCAAGGCGCCGCTCGAGGCCTTCACCCGGGCGCTGGCCAAGGAGGTCGGCCCGCGCGGCATCACGGTGAACGTGGTGGCGCCCGGGCCGGTCGACACCCCGTTCTATCACGGTGCGGAGAGCACCGAGTCCGAGGCGCGCGCCGTCACGGCGAGCGTTGCGGGCCGCCTCGGCCGCATCGAGGACATCGTGCCGCTTGTCGAATTCCTGGCGTCGCCGGAATCGCAGTGGATCACGGCGCAGACGCTGTTCATCAACGGCGGATACCTCGCGCGTTGAAATCGGGCTGCGCCGGCTGCAGCGTCGGCAAGAGCGTCGTCGCCGGCCGCCAGCGAGCACCGATGAACCCGGGCCGGCGCACGCGGTGCCCCGGCCCGTGCGTGCCGTCGTCAGTCGCAGCTGTAGCGGAAGCTGCCGTCGAGCTCCAGCGGCAGCACCAGCGTGCGGATGTTCGCAGCCTTCGAGGCCGCGCACAGCTTGTCGCGCGCACCGCTCGTGTTGTTCACGTACTTGCTGGCGTATTCCGCGTTGAACACCGGCTTGTTGTTGGACGTGAACGCCGAGTAGCCGCCGCATTCGGTGTACTGGTTGCACTGCTCGTTGATGGCGAAGTCGAACGAGGGCTGCAACGCGGCGATCTGGTCGACGTCGTTCTTCAGCGCGACGCCCAGCCCGCGCGCGTGGGCCTGCGTGGCGAGGAACGTGTTGTAGTCCAGCTGCGTGGCGGCGGTCAGCGGGAAGCCGGTGGCGTTGGTGTAGCCGTCGACGTTGTCGGGCTCGACGGCGTCGCAGCCCTTCGTCTTCGCGAGGTCCAGGCGTGCGAGCATGATGTTGCGCACATTGCTGGACCGCGTGTCGAGCCAGTACTCGCCGGGCCAGCCGTCCAGGCCCTTGCCCTTGTCGGCGGCCGCGAACTGCGGGTAGTCGGCACGGAAGTCCTCCGCGCTGCCGGCGGAGAAGTAGCACACCACCTTGTGGCCGGCGGCCTGCAGTCTGGCGATGGTCGGGGCGTCGTTGTTGTACAGGTCGATGTCGTAGACCGTCGCCTTCACGCCGGTGTCGAGCGTGCCCTGGAGCTGCCAGTTCCACGTGGTGCCGACGGTGGGCTTGTACCAGCTGCCCGGTGCCGGCGCGGGCGTCGGCGCCGGCGTAGGCGCAGGGGTCGGCGCGGGCGTGGGCGCCGGCGTGGGGGCCGGCGTGGGCGCAGGTGTCGGCGCGGGCGGTGGCGTCGCGCTGGAGAAGGCGAAGACCTCGCTGGCGTTGCCGCTGCTGCACGCCGTGATGGAGAAGCCCAGCGTGTTCAGCTTGGCCGGGGCGAGCAGGCACAGGCCGCTCGCGACGTTGCGCAGCTCGACGTGCTGGCCGTCGGACTGCACCAGCACCTGGAACTGCTGCGCCGTGCCGGAGCCGCAGGTATCGAGCTCGACGTACGCGCCCGCGCTCTTGCTGGTCGGCTTGATGCATGCGCCCTGGACGCCGGCGCTGTGGATCGTGTAGACGCCCGAGCTGCCGGATACCGCAGCGAGCGTGAAGTTCTGGGCCGCGCTGGCGTTGCAGGCGGCCACCTTCAGGTCCCAGCTCGCGGCGACGGCTTCCGTGCAGGCGCCGAGGGCCGAGGCCACGAGCGGCGTGGCCGTCGCGGGCACCGTGGCGGCCGCGGCCTGGATCGCGACGCGGCCATGCGCGCCGGTGGCGGCGGTCGTCTGCGTCGCCTCGGGCGCGGCATCCGTGCCGCCGCCGCAGGCCGCCAGCAGGCCGAGGGTGGCGCAACTGCCCATGAGGGCGGCGATGCGGGCAAGACGTGCGCTGCGGGACGCCTCGGCGGCCGGGCGCTGCTCGGCCGCGACATCGCGCGGCGGACGGAAGGAGTGTTCGCGGGATGGACGAGTCATGTTCGGTTCTCGAAAGGGTGTGATCGGAGCGGCGGGACTACCGCCGCACGCTTTCGGCAGGCTTTCGTGACTTTCGAAAGGAAACTTTCATTGCGCTCGTGACGACACGAAAGTGGATTTAACGAAAGATATCGCAAGCTGTCGACGCGATTCTTACTTGCGAAGCCGACGCAAGGTGTATTAATTGGAAAGTCGTACCCCCTAGGATTCGGGGGGCGATCGCGACCGCATCGGGGGCCGTGCGCCCGGCGCTCCCGGCGATGCGCCCCGACTCGGTACTTTCCCGCGAAGGGCCCCGCTCGGGTGCGACAGCGCATAGACTGTCTACCCCGCTGAATCGTGTTCAGCCGGCTGAACTACAGCGAGGACACCCGTGAACGACCTGCCTGGCCCCGCCGCCATTGCGGAAGACGAGCCTGCGGCGCCGCCGCTGGTGCCGGCGGTCGTGCGGGCGCTTGCCGTCCTCGAACGCGTGGCGCAGCAGCGCCAGCCGATGTCGGCCAGCGGTCTCGCGGTCGACCTCGGCCTGCCCAGGAGTTCGGTGCACGGCCTGTGCAACACGCTGCTGCACCATGGCTACCTCAAGCGCAGCGGCGAGAGCGGCGGCTTCTCCATCGGCGCGCGCGTGATGGGACTGGCCGAGGCCTTCATCGCCGGCACCAGCGTCGCGCACGAGTTCGGCGCGATGTGGGACGCCGAGAGCCATTCCGCCGACGAGTCCGTCATCCTGTCCGTGCTCAATGGCACCGACGCGGTCTACGTCGCGGTGCGCAATAGCCCGCGTCCACTGGGCCTCGCATTCAACGTGGGCGTGCGGCTGCCGGCCTGGTTGTCGGGCAGCGGCAAGGCGATGCTCGCGTACCAGCCGCATGCGGTGCTCGAGCGCCTGTTCCCGCCGGGGCCGCTGGCCACGCTCACCGGGCGCGGCCCGGGCGACACGCGCGCGCTGTTCGACGAACTCGCGGCCATCCGCCGGCGCGGCTACAGCATCGACGACGAAGGCGTGCGCGCCGGCGTGCTGTCGTTCGGCGCGCCGGCCTTCGACGCGGGCGGCAACGTGGTGGCGGGCGTGGCCATGTGCATCAACAAGTCCACGCTCGACGCCGCCGCCCTCGAACGCCATCGCCTGGCGCTGCTGGACACCGCGCGCCGCCTCACGCGGCGCATCGGCGGCCGGCCGCCGCGCGACTACCCGCTTCATTGAGAGCTGACACCCGTTCATCGACGAGGCGGCGCCGGGATGTTCCGGACACCGCCCGCACCTGGAGGCAACGCATGACCACGTCCCCCATCGCCGGCACGCAACGTTCCCCCGAGCTCACGCTGGACTACCGCAGCGCCTTCGAGCTGTCGCCCATGGCCTGCGCGCTCACGCGCGAGCGCATCATCGTCGACTGCAACCTGAAGTTCCTCGCGATCTTCCGGACGCAGCGCGAGGCGGTGGTGGGCCGCACGTTCGAGATCCTGTTTCCGACGCCCGAGGAATTCGAGCGCACCGGCCGCCGCATCGCCACGGCCGTCAGCAGCTCGGACACCGGCGGCTACGCGGACGAACGCGTGATGCGGCGTCCCGGCGACGGCAGCCTGTTCTGGTGCCACGTGTGGGGTCACGCGCTCGATCGCGCGCAGCCGCATGCGGCGGCCATCTGGTCGCTGGAGGACATGTCGGCCACGCGTCCCATCGCGGTGGACCTCACGCCGCGCGAGCGCGAGATCGGGGCGCTGCTGGTCGAAGGGCTCACCAGCAAGCTCGTCGCGCGCCGGCTGGGCCTGAGCCACCGCACGGTGGAGATCTACCGCAGCCGCCTGCTGCGCAAGCACGGCGTCGACACCGCCACCGGCCTGGTGCGCAAGCTGATCGCCGACACGTCGTCGAACCTCGCCGCCTGAGCGAGCGACGCTCGTCGCCGTGACGTGATCGACGGCGACGGGCGCCTGCCCAGGTGAGGCGCGGCGCGGGCCGGGTCCGCGTCACTGCGCCGTCCAGCCCCCGTCCACGGGCACCGTGCTGCCGTTGAGGTTGTGGGCCCAGGGCTGGCACAGCATGCATGCGAGCTCCGCGATTTCCGCCGGCAGCGACATGCGCTGGCTCGGCTGCTTCTCGCGCAGCAGGTCGCGCACGCCGGCGTCCCGCTCGCCGCCGCAGGCCTGCGCGCGCTGCTGGATCTGCGGCTCGATGAGGGCGGTCTCGGTCCAGCCCGGCGCGATGCAGTTGGCCGTGATGCCACCGCTCGCGCGCGTGCCCGCGGACGCGCACTCGAGCGCGGCCACGCGCGTGAGGCCGACGAGGCCGAACTTCGCCGCGACATAGGGCGCCTTCTCGCGCGAGGCCACGAGACCGTGCACGGACGCGATGTTGATGACCCGCCCGTAGCCGCGCGCGAGCATGCCGGGCAGGGCGTGCCGCATCGTGTGGAAGGCCGCGGACAGGTTCACGGCGACGATGTCGTCCCAGCGTTGCGGCGGCATGTCGACGATGGGCCCGGTGGCCTGGATGCCCGCGTTGTTGACGAGGATGTCGATGCCGTCGTGCCAGCGCAGCGCCTCGTCCATCAGCGCATCGACGTGGCCGCTCGCGCGCAGGTCGGCGCCGATGAAGACCGCATCGGGCGCGCCCGCGTCGCGCAGCGCCGCGAGCGCCTGCGCGGCATGCGGCGAGCCGGGAAGATCGTGCAGCACGATGCGCGCGCCGGCGGCCGCCAGGCGCGTGGCGATCGCCAGGCCGATGCCTTGCGCGGCGCCCGTCACGAGCGCGGTGCGTTGGGCGAGGAACAGGGTGGTCATGGGGTCGGGATCCTTCGTGGATGCGGTGTCGTCGGGGTGCAGGGCAGCGTATGTCGCGCGCAGGCCGGCCCGCAAGACGCGTGATCTCGTCAGTGCAAACCCCGGTGCACGGACGTCCAGCCGCGCGCTCGTCCAGCGGGCTGGAAAACGCGGCGGAAATTGCGTTGTCGACCGGGATTCCCCGGTGTGCGGCGCGTTCCGGCTTGCGTTCAATGGGCTCCCGCGTCGGACCCAGCGCAGGCAGCGATGCGGCACGAACGCCGGCGCGCACGCGCACGGCGACTATCCGTTGGCAGGAAACATGGAGACTCCGATGTCCTCGTTCGCTCACTGGGCCGCATCCTCCCTTGCGGCCGCCGCATTCGCCGCGCAGGCGGCTTCGCCGCTGCCGTCGCTCAACGTCGACAAGACGCAGGTCAGCGTGTCCGGGCTGTCGTCCGGCGGGTTCATGGCCAACCAGCTCGGGTACGCGTACTCGTCCACCTTCATGGGCGTGGGCGTGTTCGCGGGCGGCCCGTTCATGTGCGCGGGGCACAACAACTACACCGCCTGCATGTACAACGCGTCCATCAGCGCGTCGCAGCTGAACACGATGCAGGCCGACCTCACCAACTGGAGCGGCACGAACGACGATGCGCTGTCCAACGTCGCGCGCCAGAAGGTGTTCCTGTGGGTGGGCAGCGCCGACACCACCGTCGGCCCGAACCCGATGAACGCCGTGCGGACGCAGTACGCGAACAACGGCGTGCCGGCGGCCAACCTCGCGTGGAACCAGCAGTCCGGCGCGAACCACACGTTCCCCACCGACTTCGCCGGCTCGGGCGACAACGCGTGCGGCACCGCGGCATCGCCCTACATCAGCAACTGCAGCTTCGACGGCGCGGGCACGATGCTCAAGCAGTTCTACGGCACGCTCAACGCGCGCAACGACGCGCCGGCCAGCGCCAACTACATCCAGTTCGACCAGACGCCCTACACCGCGGGCAACGCCGGCATGGCGGCCACGGGCTGGATCTACGTGCCCGCCTCGTGTGCCAGCGGCGCCAGGTGCCGCCTGCACGTGGCGCTGCACGGCTGCCTGCAGAACTACGCGCAGGTCGGCACCAACTTCATCCAGAACACAGGCTACACACGGTGGGCCGACACCAACGGCATCATCGTGCTGTTCCCGCAGACGCAGGTCGACAACGGCACGCACTCGACCGCCGCCAGCGGCAGCCTGGCCAATCCGAACGGCTGCTGGGACTGGATCGGCTGGTACGGCAGCAGCTTCGCGCAGAAGGCCGGCGTGCAGATGAAGGCGATCAAGGCGATGGTCGACGCCGTCTCGGCGGGCGGCACCGGCGGTGGTGGCGGCGGCGCGCTCGCGGCGCCTACCGGCGTGGGCACGTCGAACGCGACGGCGAACTCGATGACGATCGCCTGGAACGCCGTGAGCGGCGCGAGCGGCTACAACGTCTACCGCGGCGGCGCGAAGGTGAACGCGTCGACGATCACCGGCACCTCGACCGTCGACACGGGCCTGGCCGCGGCGACCACCTACACCTGGACGGTCACCGACCTGAATTCCAGCGGTGTCGAGAGCGCGCCCTCCACCGCGGCCAGCGGCACGACCACCGGCACGGCTGCCACCTGTTTCACCGCGAACAACTACGCGCACGTGCAGGCCGGCCGCGCCCACCAGGCGGGCGGCTATGCGTACGCGAACGGTTCCAACCAGAACATGGGCTTGTGGAACCTGTTCGTCACCACCACGCTCAAGCAGACGGGCGCGAACTACTTCGTCATCGGCACCTGTCCCTGAGGTCCACGCGCTCCATCAAACACTTCGCGCCCTGGATGCCCGCGGGTCTTCGTAGGGCGGGTTAGCCGCAGGCGTAACCCGCCGTTCGCCGGCATTGCGAGGCGTCCGCCGGCATTGCGAGGTGTCCGCCGGCATTGCGAGGTGTCCGCCGGCATTGCGAGGCGTCCGCCGGCATTGCGAGGTGTCCGCCGGCGTTGCGAGGCGCCACCATGGCGGGTTACGCCTGCGGCTGACCCGCCCTACAGCCCTGCAGGACGTCCGTTCAGGCGTGGGGAATACTCGACGCGGCCCTCAAGTGGCCGCGCCGCGCTCCGAAAGAAGCGCCATGAGCCTGCTTCCGACGGACGACCGCCACGCTGCCTGCGCGACAGTGGCCACGCGTCGTGCCGAGGTGCGCGCAGTGAGCGAGTCCAAGCAGGCGCGCCTGCAGCGCCACCGGCTGCAGATGACGCTGCTGTCGGTGGTGAACTCGCTGCTGCAGTCCGTGGTCATCGGGCTGTTCGCGGCGTCCGGCGCGACGACCTGGCCGCTCGCCGCGGCGTTCGCCGTGGCGAGCCTCGCGACGACCGGCCTGTTCGCGGTCGCGGTGGCGCGCGGCTGGGTGCTGCGGCTGGGTGACGCACGGCTGCTGCTCGCGCAGCTGGCCGTCAACTTCGGCGTCCAGCTCGCCTTCCTGGTCGCCATGCCCGCGCTGTGGATCGTGTTCCTGGCCTCGACGCTGATCACCTGCAGCTACGCGATGGTCGCGCTCACGCCGCGCCAGTTCACCTGGCTGTGGCTGGCCTACGGCCTGACCACGGGCCTGGCGCTGCTCGCGGGCCGCGAGCGCTTCGCCAGCCCGGCGCCGACGACGGTCAACATCGCCGTGATCTGGTTGTTCTTCTTCATGGGCGTGCGCCGCCTGGCCGTCACCGGCGCGCAGTTCAGCCGCCTGCGCGAGCAGCTGTCGGAGAAGAACAAGCAGCTGACCCTGCTGCTGGAGCGCAACCAGGAGCTCGCGACCCACGACGAGCTGACCGGCGCGTTCAACCGCCGCCACCTGATGGACCGCCTGGCCGACGAGCGCGAACGGGCGCGCCGGTCGGACGCCGCGTACGCCGTCGCGATCTTCGACCTCGACTGGTTCAAGGCGATCAACGACCGCCACGGCCACGCCGGCGGCGACGCCGTGCTCAAGACCTTCTGCGACCTGGCGCGCGCCGAGCTGCGTGCCAACGACCTGTTCGCCCGCTACGGCGGCGAGGAGTTCGTGCTGCTGATGCCCGCGACGCCCACGCCCGAGGCCGCGCGCACGGTCGTCGAGCGCATCCGCGACGCGGTCGCCGCGCAGGACTGGCGCGCCGTGCTCGGCGAGGCGGCGTCCGCCGTCACGGTGTCGGCCGGCATCGCCACGTGGCGCCGCGACGAGTCGCCCGAGGCCGTGCTGGCACGCGCCGACGCCGCCCTCTACGACGCCAAGCACCTCGGCCGCAACCGCAGCGTGATCGCCCCCGAGGTGATGGACGACAAGCGCGTGCCGGCCTGACAGGCGCCCCGCGCCGGCCGAAGGCTCCGCGGCGCGCTTTGCGTGAACTAGTTCATGCGCCGCCGTCGGTGTCCTGCGCTGTCACGCAACCGTCGCGCACGCCGTCCAGACTGGCGGGCATGAAAACGTTCTTCCTCGACACGCTGCGCCTCGTGCGCAGCGACCGCGACCTGCAGGACGCCCTGTTCTGCAGCGCCTGCTGGCTCGGCTTCGCGAGCGTGGTCATCGGCGCGGTGGCCTTGCCCGCCTGACGCGTCCCTGGCGGCTTGTCCTGGCGCTAGTCGCCGTTGCGTCGCTTCAGGGCCTCCATCGCCAGCGCGCGCGTCTGGTAGGGGTGCATGCAGCGGAAGATGCAGCGACCGTGCGTGTTGTGCGCGAGCTTCGCGCACAGCACCTGCGAGCGGCCGGTGAACAGGCGGTAGACCTCGATGGCGAGTTGCATGCCCAGCAGCGGCGGCAGCAGGTTGAGCCAGCGCAGGAGGCCGAGGTCGCTGGAAGCGTCGACGGCGAACAGGCGCGCCGCGTTCATGCCGAACCCGGCCAGGGGCGACACGCAGGCCACCACGAGCATCACCAGCAGCCCATGGACGAGGCCCGTCCAGCGGAAGAAGCTGGCATGGTTGCTGGTGAACAGGATCAGCAGCATCGCGACGGTGGCCAGCACGAACTGCGTCGCGAAGGCGACCCAGAGGTTGCTCGGGCCGATGGTGGCGGCGAGCGACGCGGGCGCGCTGGCGGGCGGCAGCAGCGCGCCGCTTCGCAACAGCAGGACGGCCGCGACCGCGCCCGCGAGCTGGGCCACGATGTAGAACACGCCATCCCAGCGCCCGACCTTGCCGAGGCGGAGGTAGGCCAGGGTGATGGCCGGATTCATGTGCGAGCCCGAGCGGCGGCCCCACGGCGAATAGATCATCGCGACCAGCAGGCCGCCCAGCAGCGCGCCCGAGAGCACGCGATGCAGGATCTCGCTGCCCGCGCCGGCCGCCTGCAACCAGGCGGAGACGACCCCCGCCAGCAACACGAACGCGAACAGGTAGCCGCCTTCGATGGCGTACTCGGGCCAATGGCGGCGCAGGGCGGCGGCGGCAGGCAGGTCGGCCTCCGCCGAGTGCGCGGCGCCGGGCTCCGGGCGCGGCATGGCTCGGCGGTCCCGAAAGAGACGCCCAGGGGTCGGCAAGTCGCCGGACGGAGAGGGAGGAATGGAGGTGGACAAGTGGTCGAGGGGCGGCAATCGATGTTCCGGGCCAATGATCGCGCGACTGTCGAGTTTCGATTGCATCACAATGGGTGACTGTATGCATTCGCAGTATGCCGGAACGTGAATCCGATCGCCCGCTGTCGGTCGCCCGGCCGGCGGCCGCTTCCGGGGAGTCGATCCGGCCGGCACAGTGTCGCGCCGCCACCGGCGCCCCGCGCAAAGGCCGCGGCACGGCATGGGCCAATCCCGCTCCGCGTCGAGCGGCAGCGCGCGAGTGCCGGGGCCGCGACGCAGCGCGCGCCAGGCCCGGCGCGATCATCCCGATTCAGCGGATCAGGAGCACCGGCACCTTGCAGCTCGCCAGCACCTGGGTCGCCACCGACCCCAGCACGACGTTGGCCAGTGCGCCGTGCCCGTGCGAGCCCATGACGACGAGCTCGAAGCCATCCCGCGTCGCCTTCCTGGCGACCGCCTCGGCCGGGTGGCCGATCTCCCATGCGAACTCGGCCTGGATGCCGTCGGCGGCGAAGGCCTGGCGCACCGGTCGCAAGGCCACTTCCGCGTCGTCGTGGTAGTAGGCATGGGTCAGGCTCGGCCCTGCCATGGCCGCCGCGCGATGCGGCACGGCGAGCGCCACGGCGAACACCGTGATCGCGTTGTCGCGGCGCAGCCAGTCGTGCGTGGCCAGGTAGTCCAGGGCGCGGCGGGTGTAGTCGCTGCCGTCGACGGCGAAAAGGATCTTCATGCAGGACTCCCGAAGCAGGCCGAGCCGGCATGGCTGGCGGGTGCATCCACGTTAGGGCGTCCGCCGACGGACACCCTTGCGGCCGGTCAACATTCCGCGCTGGCGCCATCGCCGGGCGCCGGCGTGAAGCCCCGGTTCGCCGGCAAGGCGCGTGATGGCCGGACGGGAGAGTGCCGGCCGCAAGCTTGACGAGCTCGCGCCGCTGGCCGCCTGCCATCGTCGTCCCGCTTGCGATCGCTCAAGGGGCGCCCGCGGCGGCCGCCTATCGTGACGGGCGATGCAACAGCCCCGGAGAATCCGCCATGCGCGATACCGCCGCGTCCCGGCCCAACGCTGACCCGTGTCCGCGAGGGACGCGATGAGCATCCGCAATCTCGATGCGCTGCTCGCGCCGCGGTCGGTCGTCGTGGTGGGGGCCTCAGGCCGCCCCGCGACGGTGGGCCGCACCGTCTGGCGCAACGTGCGCGCCGGTGGCTTCGCCGGCGAGGTGTTCGCGGTCAATCCGGCGCATCGGGAACTGGACGGGGTGCGGGTGTTCGCGCGTTGCGCCGACCTGCCGGTGCCGGCCGACCTCGCGGTGGTCTGCGTGCCGCCGTCGGCCGTCGTCGACACCGTCGCCGAGCTCGCCGCCGCCGGGACGCGCGCCGCGATCATCATGACGGCCGGACTGAGCGCCGCCGACAAGGCGCGGGCGCAGGAAGCCGCGCGGCCGCGCCTGATGCGCCTGCTGGGCCCCAACTGCGTCGGCCTCCTGTCGCCGCACCTGGGCCTGAACGCAAGCTTCGCGCACACCGACGCACCGGCCGGCGAGCTGGCGTTCGTCACGCAATCGGGCGCGCTGCTGACGGCGGTGCTCGACTGGGCCAAGTCGCGCGGCGTGGGCTTCTCCAGCCTGGTGTCGCTGGGCGAGCACATGGACGTCGATTTCGGGGACCTGCTCGATCACCTGGCCAGCGATGCGCATACCCGGGCGATCCTGCTCTACATCGAGTCGATCGAATCGCCGCGCAAGTTCATGTCGGCCGCGCGCGCCGCGGCACGCAACAAGCCGGTGATCGTGGTGAAGGCGGGCCGGGCGGGCGCCGGCATCCGGGCCGCCGCGTCGCACACCGGCGCGCTGGCGGGCGCCGACATCGTCTTCGACGCCGCCCTCCGGCGGGCCGGCGTCCTGCGCGTGGACACGCTCGACGAGCTGTTCCTCGGCGCCGAGACGCTCACGCGCCTGACCGGCTCGACCGACCAGGGCCTGACCGTGTTCACGAACGGCGGCGGCGCCGGCGTCGTCGCCGCGGACGCGGCCGCGCGCGAAGGGATCGCACTGCCCGGGCTCTCCGCCCCGACGCGGGACGCGTTGTCCGCCTGCCTGCCTGCGACCTGGTCGCAAGCCAATCCGGTCGACATCATCGGCGACGCGCCGGTGCAGCGCTACGTCGATGCGCTGGCGGTGCTTCTCGACGCGCCGGACACCGGCACGCTGCTGTTCATGCATGCGCCGACGGCCATCGTCGACAGCCACGCCATCGCACGCGCCTGCCTGCCGCTGCTGCAACCCAGGCGCGAGCGGGTGCTGGCATGCTGGGTCGGCGCGGCGGCCGTCGCCGACGCACGTCATGAGTTCGAAGCGGCCGGCATCTCCTGCCACGACACGCCGGAACAGGCCGTGCGCGCCTTCGCGATGCTGGCGCAATACCGGCGCAACCAGGCGCTGCTGCTCGAGGCGCCGGCGCCCGGCGACACGCCCGAGCCGCGCGTCGACGAGGCGCGTGCACTCGTGCGCGCCGCGCTTGCGCAGGGCCGCACGCTGCTCGACGAGGTCGAGGCCAAGCGCCTGCTGGCCGCCTACGGCATCCCGGTGGTGGCGACGCGTCGCACCTTGCCCACCGCCGAGGCCGCGGTGGCCGCGGCGCGTGAGATCGGGTACCCGGTCGTGTTGAAGATCCTGTCGCCGGACATCCCGCACAAGTCCGACGTCGGCGGCGTCGTGCTCGGCGTCGTCGACGACGCCGCCCTGCGCCAGGCCGCGGACGGGATGCTCGCGACGCTGCGCGCGACCCGGCCGCAGGCCAGCCTGTCCGGCTTCAGCGTGCAAGCGATGGCACGACGCCCCCATGCGCAGGAACTGATCGTCGGCGCCAGCGTCGATGCCACGTTCGGGCCCGTGCTCATGGTGGGCCAGGGCGGCACCGCCGTCGAGGTGCTCGGCGACCGCGCGATCGCGCTGCCTCCGCTCAATCGCGTGCTGGCGAGCGAGGCGATCGCGCGCACGCGCGTCTCGCGCCTGCTCGCGGCCTGGCGTGATCGCCCGGCGGCGCGGGTGGATGCGGTGGCCGACGTGCTGGTCGCGCTGTCCAGGATGCAGGCCGACCTGCCCGAGCTCGCGGAACTCGACGTGAACCCGCTGTGGGCGGACGAGCACGGCGTGCTGGCCCTCGACGCCCGGGCGCGCCTGAGCGCGGCGGCGCCGGCCGGCGTCGCCCGCTTCGCCATCCTGCCGTACCCGCAGGAGCTGGCGTCGCATGTCGAATGGGCGGGCCGCGACGTGGTCGTGCGGCCGATCCGGCCCGAGGACGAGGCGATGCATCGCGACTTCCTCGATCGCGTCCAGCCCGACGACCTTCGCCTGCGCTTCTTCAGCACGCGCCGCACCTTGCCGCGCAGCGAGGTCGCCCGGCTCGTGCAGATCGACTACGCGCGCGAGATGGCCTTCGTCGCGGTCGCGGACGTGGCCGGTCGCGACGAGATCCTCGGTGTCGTGCGTGCGGTTTGCGACCCCGACAACATCGAGGCGGAATTCGCGATCCTGGTGCGCAGCGACCTGCATCATCACGGCCTCGGCCAACTGCTCCTCGGACGCCTGGTGGACTGGCTGCGGCAACGCGGCACCCGGCGTGTCGTCGGCGACGTCCTGCACGACAACGAGGCGATGCGGGCGCTGGCGCGCGACTTCGGCTTCGTCCTGGAGCCGTCGCTCGAGCACGGCGTGCTGCGCTTCGCGCTGGACCTGGCGCCGGCGGACGCGCAGGCGGCCTGAGCGGCCCGGTCAGCGGCCGTAGAGGCCGGCGATCTGCCCGGAGAACCGCGCCTCGATGTTCCGGCGCTTGGGCTTCAGCGTGGGGGTCAGGAGGCCGCTGGCCGTTGTCCACGGCGCGAGCGTCAGGATGGCCCGGCGCGGCTGGCCATGGCGGGGCAGGGCGGACGTGGCCGCCTTCATGCGGGCTTCCACCGCGCGCAGCGCCTCGATGGACTCCAGCGATCCCGTCGCGTCCGGGTCCAGCCCGAGCTCGCCGGCAAGCGCCCGCCACCGCGACGCTTCCAGCTGCAGCACGCAGCCGATGAAGGGCCGGCCCTCCCCGAACACGTACGCCCGCTCGATCAGCGGGTCGGCCATCAACGCCTGTTCGACGTCCAGCGGCGCGATCTTCTCGCCCGTGGCCGTGACGATGATGTCCTTGATCCGGCCGAGGATGCGCAGGCGTCCGTCGACGATCTCGGCCTGGTCGCCCGTGCGCAGCCACCCGTCGGCGAACGCGAGCGCGGTGTCTTCCGGCCGGTTCCAGTAGCCGGCCATGACGTTGGGTCCGCGCACCTGCAGTTCCTGCTGCTCGCCGATACGCACCTCGACGCCATGGAGCGGCCGGCCCACCGTCGTCGGATCGTTGTCGCCCGGCGCATTGGCCGACACGACGGGGGCGGTCTCGGTCATGCCGTAGCCCTGCACGATCTCCACGCCCAGGCCGATGAAGGTGCGCGCGATGGTCGGGGCCAGCGCCGCGCCGCCGCTCACGGCCACGCGCAGGCGGCCGCCGAACTGCTCGCGCAGCGGCTTGCCGACGCGGGCATCGAGCAGGCGGACGCAGAGATCGTCCACCGGATGCGACAACTGGCAGGCGCCCGGCATGCCTTGCTGGCGCAGGTGTCGCCGCCAGCCGGCCGCGACCGCGCAGCGGAAGGCGACGCGAGCGAGCACGGAAGCGGCCAGCCTGGCGTCGATGCGCGCCTGCGCCTTTTCGTAGACGCGCGGCACCGAGACGAGGATCGTCGGCCGGACCCGGCGCAGGTCGTCGGGCAACTGGTCGACCGAACGCGCGAACGCCACGCACGCGCCGCCCGCGATCGGCAGGTAGTAGCCCGCGGTGCGTTCGAACGTGTGCGACAGCGGCAGGAAGGACAGGAAGCGGTCGTCCTCGCGCGCCTCGAAGCGGGCCAGGCATGCGCGCACGTTCGCCAACACGTTGGCATGGGTCAGCATGACGCCCTTGGGCCGGCCGGTCGTGCCCGATGTGTAGACGATGGCCGCGAGGTCGGACGGCCTCGGCGCAGTGACGTGTGGCGAGCCCGCGTCCGCCATGCGCAGCCAGGCTTCGAACGTCAATGTCGCGGGGCCCTGGCCGCCGGCGGGCTGCACGACCTCTGCGCGCCGGACGATCACGGCCCGCAGCGACGGCGCCGCGAGTCCCGCCGCCCGGATGTCCGCCCACTGCGCGTGGGTCTCGACGAACAGGACTTCGGCGCCCGTGTCGGCGAGGATGTAGGCGATGCTGGCCGGGTTGTCGAGTGCGTGCATGGGCACGGGCACCCAACCCCCGGCCAGGGCCGCCTGGTCGATGCAGACGGTCGCGTAGCCGTTGGGCAACAGGATGCCGATTCGCGCATGCTCGCCGAGGTCGAGCGCGCGCAGCGCTCGCACGTGCAGGTGCACGGCGTCCGAAACCTCGCGCCAGGTCGTCTCGCGCCAGTCGTCCGCGGCGGCGTCGTATTCGGCGTAGGCGGGGCGCCAGGGCGTCAGGGCGGCGCGCCACGACATCAGCTCCGCCAGCGTCCGCACGTTGGCCGGCAACTCGCGCGCGCCCGGGCGCCGCGCGCATGCCGGCACGCTGCCGCTTTCACGATCGATTCTCATGGCCTGGCTTTCTGGACTGGCAGGGGCCGGCGTGCGACGCCGGCGACGGCGCGAGACCCGCCCGCACGGATCGCCCAGTCTGGGACGACCGTCCCCGGGCCGGCTTGCGCTGGAACAAGCCCGCGGCGACCCGTTGCGCAGTTGCGCCAACGCAAGGGCGATTCCCCGCGCCCGCGAAGAATCGGTTCGTCGCAGCCCGTCGGCGCGTCGCCGCCGGGCGATCCGGCACAGGAGTCCGGACATGTACAAGCGCATCCTCGTTCCCTACGACGGCAGCGCGCCGTCGCGCGCCGGCCTGCGCGAGGCCGTCGAGCTGGCGGCCGACTCCGGCGCCACGCTGGTCATCCTGCACGTCGTCAGCGAACTGCCGCTGCTGATGGGCAGCGAGGCCGGCGTCAACTACGGCGAGCTCGCCGACCTCCTGATGACCGCCGGCCAGGGACTGGCGCAGGAGGCAGCGGGCGTCGCCGACAAGGCCTGCGTGAAGTGCGAGACGAAGGTCGTCGATGGCGGCGCGACCGCGGTCTGCGACGTGATCCTCGACCAGGTCGCCGCGCAGCATTGCGACCTCGTCGCCATGGGCACCCATGGCCGCCGGGGCCTGAAGCGGCTGACGCTCGGCAGCGACGCCGAACTGGTGGTGCGACGCTCGCCCGTTCCCGTCCTCCTGGCCAAGGCCGCCGCAGCGTCGGCGTGACCCGGAACGATGCATGGACCACGACATCGTGGAGGCAGCGCCGTCGACCCCGCCCACCCGTGCCTTCTGGGAGCTGCCGCTCGCGGCGTCGCTTGCCGCGCTGGATTGCGCCGCGGACGGCCTGTCGACGGAGGCGGCCCGCCGCCGCCTGGCAGCGGCCGGGCCCAACGCGCTGGACGCGACAGGCGGGCGATCCACGCTCCTGGACCTGTTCGCGCACCTGCGCAGCCCGCTCGTGCTGCTGCTGCTCGTGGCCTGCGTCCTGTCGGCCGCGATGGGCGACCGTGCCAGCGCCGTCGTCATCGCGGTCATCGTGCTGGCCAGCATCGTGCTGGACACGGTGCAGGAGCGGCGCGCGGGCGATGCCGTCCGACGCCTGCGCGCGTCCGTCGCGTTGACGGCGGCCGTCGTGCGCGACGGCGCGACCCGGCAGGTGCCGGCCGACCAGATCGTCCCGGGAGACGTCGTCCTGCTTGCCGCGGGCGACCTCGTCCCGGCGGACGGCCGCCTCCTCGACGCGCGTGACTTCTTCGTGCGCCAGGCGGCGCTGACGGGCGAGGCCTGGCCGGTCGAGAAGCATGCGGGCGAGGTCGAGCGCTGCGACGGCGAGATCGCCTCGGCGACGAACGCGGCGTTCATGGGCACGTCGGTGCTCAGTGGAAGCGCGCGGCTGCTCGTCTGCGCCACGGGAAGCGCGACATCGCTGGGCGGCATTGCCGGAACGCTGCGCGAGACGCCGCCGCCGACGGCGTTCGAACGCGGCACGCGAGGCTTCGGCGAGATGGTGGTCAAGCTCACGTCGATGCTGGTGCTGCTGGTCGTGCTGGCCAACCTGCATGCGCACCGTCCGATGGCGGACACGTTCCTGTTCGCCGTCGCGCTGGCCGTCGGCCTGACACCGGAGTTGCTGCCGATGATCATCTCGGTCACCCTGGCGCGCGGCGCGCTGCGCATGGCCGCGCGCGATGTCATCGTCAAGCGCCCCGCGGCGATCCAGGATCTCGGCAGCATGGACGTGCTGTGCACCGACAAGACCGGCACGCTGACGCAGGCCTGCGTGCGGGTCGAGCAGCAGGTCGACGCGGACGGCCGCCCGGACATGCGCGTGCTGGAGCTGGCATGGGTCAACAGCCATTTCGAATCGGGCCTTCGCAGCCCCCTGGACGACGCCATCCTGGCCGCGCGCCACGTCGAGGACACCGGCTGGCGCAAGCTCGACGAGCTGCCCTTCGGCTTCGAGCGCCGGCGCGTCTCCGTGATGGCCGAGAAGGACGGCCGCCGGCTCCTCGTCGTCAAGGGCGCCCCCGAGGACGTGCTGGCCGCATGTACCTCGCTGCAGCGTGGCGATGCCGTCGTTGCACTCGACGCGGGCGCGCGGACGGCGGCGATGGCGCGCTTCGAGGCGTTCAGCCACGACGGCCTGCGCGTGCTGGCGGTCGCATCGCGGTGCATGCCCCCGGGATGCGAACACGTGCAGGCCGGCGACGAGCGCGATCTCGTCTTCGCGGGCTTCGTGGTCTTCCTGGATCCGCCCAAGCCGGGCGTGGCCGAGGCGCTGGCGCGGCTGCGCGCGCTCCACGTGCAGGTCAAGGTGGTCAGCGGGGACAACGAGGGCGTGACGCGGCACGTCTGCGCCCAGGTGGGACTGCCGGTCCGGCGCCTGCTCACGGGCGCCCAGGTGGAGCAGCTGGACGACCCGGCGTTGGCGGCGCTGGCGCTGCGCACCGATGTGTTCTGCCGCGTGTCGCCCGCGCAGAAGTGCCGCATCATCCGCGCGCTGCGCGGCCGCGGCCGGGTCGTGGGCTTCATGGGCGACGGCGTCAACGATGCGCCGGCGTTGCACGAGGCCGACGTCGGCATCTCGGTGGAGGGCGCCGTCGACGTCGCGCGGGAGGCCGCCGACATGATCCTGCTGCGGCGCGACCTGGCCGTGCTGGGCGATGGCGTCGTCGAAGGGCGGCGCACGTTCGGCAACGTCATGAAGTACGTCATGATGGCCACGAGCTCGAATTTCGGCAACATGCTGAGCATGGCGGCGGCCTCGCTGGTGCTTCCCTTCCTGCCGCTGCTGCCGATGCAGATCCTGCTGAACAACCTGCTGTACGACGCCTCGGAGATCGCCATCCCGTTCGACGAGGTGGATGCCGTGGAGACCGCGCACCCGCACGATTGGGATCCCCGGTTCATCCGCCGGTTCATGCTCGTCTTCGGCCCCTTGAGCTCGGCGTTCGACCTCGGGACGTTCTGGTTGCTGCGCTCGGGGTTCGACGCGGACGCCGCGCTGTTCCGCTCCGGCTGGTTCGTCGAATCGCTGGCGACGCAGGTGCTGGTGATCTTCGTCCTGCGCACGCGCGGCGCG
Organism: Vitreoscilla sp.; assembly: GCA_045810285.1. Taxonomy (GTDB): domain Bacteria; phylum Pseudomonadota; class Gammaproteobacteria; order Burkholderiales; family Burkholderiaceae_C; genus Scleromatobacter. The sequence goes on from JBJMWE010000149.1 coordinate 20,120, forward strand.
CCGTGGAAGAGCCGCGCGCACCCCGCGCTGGCCTGCGGCGCGATCGCGGTCGTGGCCATGGCGGTGGCGTTGCCCTACACGCCGCTGGCCTCCCCGCTGGGCTTCGTGCCGTTGCCGCCGGCCTTGCTGGCCGCCATCGCCGGCATGACGGGCGCGTACGTCGCCTGCACCGAGGTCGCGAAGCGCCTGTTCCATCGGCACCGCGCGCGCCGGCCTGCGCGACCGGCTGCACGGGTCCCGGCGTGAGCGCCCCCCGGCGACTCCGGCCGCTTGCGCTGGCGCAAGCGCCTGGCGCGGGCGATCCGCACAATCGGCCGCTGGACAGGCTGCCACGAGCGCCGGTTCGCAACGGTGATCGGAGTGCGCCATGTCACGTTCGGCCAAGGCTTCCCGGACGGGCGGCACGTCTCCCAGGGGCCTGGTGCTGTCGCTCAACGCGGGTTCGTCGACCATCAAGCTCGCCCTCCACGACGTGGCGAGCCGGCGCGCGATCGCACGGGGCCTGGTGGACCTGCAGCACGTGCCTCTTCGATTCACGCTGACGACGGACGTTTCGCACGAGACCCTGCCGCTGGACGCACCGGCCACGGATTCAGGCCAGGAGCTCATCGACGCGCTGCTGGACCAGCTCGAATCCCACGCGGCGCTGGCCGGCGTCGTCGCGGTCGGACATCGCGTCGTCCATGGGGGACGCCGCTTCGATCGGGCCGTGCGCGTGGATGGCGATACGCTCGACCAGATCGACGCATTGACGCCCCTGGCGCCGCTGCACCAGGGACACGCCGTGCGCCTGATGCGCGCCATGCGAGCCCTGCGGCCGGCACTGCCGCAGACCGCGTCCTTCGACACCGCGTTCCATGCCACCCAGGATCCGTTGCTGCGCCGGTTCGCGCTGCCCAGGGCCTTGCACGACGAGGGGCTGATGCGCTATGGATTCCACGGGCTGTCCTACGCCTGGATCGCGCGTGAACTCGCGGGTCGTGCGCCCGAGGTCGCGGCCGGTCGCGTCGTGGCCTTGCACCTCGGCAGCGGGGCCAGCCTGTGCGCCATGCGGGCGGGCCGCAGCGTCGATGCCAGCATGGGATTCTCCACGCTCGACGGGGTGCCGATGGCCACGCGCTGCGGTGCGCTCGATCCGGGCGCGCTGCTGTACCTGCTGCAGCATCGCGGGATGACCGCGGCGCAGGTCGAGGATCTCCTGTATCACCGCAGCGGCCTCCTGGGCGTGTCGGGCCGAAGCGCGGACGTCCGGACGCTCGAGCAGGACGCGGTCGCCTGTGCGCACGCGGCCGAGGCGCTGGCGCTCTTCGCCGCGCGCTGCGCGGGCGAGGTGGGCCGGCTGGCGGCGTCGCTGCAGGGCGTGGATGCGCTGGTCTTCACCGCGGGCGTGGGCGAGCACGACGCGGCCGTGCGGGCGGCGATCGCGGGTCGCCTCGGCTGGCTCGGCGTGGCGATCGATGCGCAGGCGAACGAGCGCCACGCGGAACGCATCGACGCGCCGGGGAGTCGCGTCGCGGTGTTCATCCTGCCGACCGACGAGGAATCCGTCATCGCCGGCGAGGCGCTGGACCTGCTGGCTGCCACGGCCTGAGCGCCCGTCCCGGGAACGCCACGCGCCTTGCCGGCCGCTTGCGCGAACGCAAGGACGTCCCGTCGAACGACCCGAAGAATGCGGGCCTGACTGCTCGATTGCCGCGGAGCCCCCATGAGATCCATTCCAGCGCTCGACACGACCCTTCGCGATCGCATCGACGCGTGGTGGCGCGCCGCGAACTACCTGTCGATCGGGCAGATCTACCTGTGCGACAACCCGTTGCTCGAGCGGGCGTTGGTGCCGGACGACATCAAGCGCATGCGCCTCGGCCATTGGGGCACGACGCCCGGCCAGAATTTCATCTACGCGCACCTGAACCGCCTGATCTCGGCGCACGACGTCGACATGATCTACGTGAGCGGCCCGGGGCATGGCGGCCCCGCGGTGGTCGCCAACACGTGGCTCGAGGGCACGTATGGCGAGATCTATCCCGACGTCTCGCAGGACGCGTCCGGCATGCGACGCCTGTTCCGGCAGTTCTCGTTTCCCGGCGGCATTCCGAGCCACGCGTCGCCCGAGACGCCCGGATCGATCCATGAAGGCGGCGAGCTCGGCTACTCGCTGTCGCATTCCTTCGGCGCTGTCTTCGACAACCCGGACCTCGTCGTCGCCTGCGTGGTGGGCGACGGCGAGGCCGAGACGGGGCCGCTCGCGACCGCCTGGCAGTCGACGCGGTTCCTGGACCCCGCGCACGACGGTGCCGTGCTGCCGATCCTGCACCTGAACGGCTTCAAGATCGCCAACCCGACCTTGCTCGCGCGCATCCCGCGGGAGGAACTCGTGGCGCTGATGCAGGGCGCCGGATGGGAGCCGCGCTTCGTCGAAGGCCGCGAGCCCGCGCCCATGCACGACGCCATGGCCGCGGCGCTCGACGATTGCCTGGCCACGATCCGCGCGATCCAGGCCGCGGCGCGCGGCGGGGAAGCGCCCACGGCCCGGCGCTGGCCCATGATCGTCCTCGCGTCGCCCAAGGGATGGACCGGTCCGCGCAGCGTCGACGGCGTGCCGGTGGAGGGGACCTTCCATGCCCATCAGGTGCCCATCGCCGATCCCCGCGGCAATGCGGAGCACCTGCGCCTTCTCGAGCAATGGCTGCGCGGCTACCGGCCGCAGGAACTCTTCCACGCCGACGGGCGACTGCGCGACGAGATCGCGGCGCTGGCGCCGAAGGGCAACCGTCGCATGGGGTCGAACCCGCACGCCAACGGCGGGTCGCTGCTGCGCTCGCTGCGGGTCCCGGACTTCCGCGACTACGCGGTCGACGTCGGCCGGCGCGGCGCGCGCGGCGTCGGCGATACCCATGTGCTCGGGCCCTTCGTGCGGGACGTCTGCGTGCTGAACGAGCCCGCCCGCAACTTCCGTGTCTTCGGTCCCGACGAGACCATCTCGAACGGCCTCGGGGCCGTGCTCGAGAAGTCGGATCGCCAGTGGGCGCTGCCCATCCGCCCGGAAGACGAGCACCTCGCGGCCAGCGGACGCGTGATGGAGATGCTCTCAGAGCACCAGTGCGAAGGCTGGCTCGAGGGCTACCTGCTGACCGGCCGCCACGGCCTGTTCAACTGCTACGAGGCGTTCGTCCACATCGTCGACTCGATGTTCAACCAGCACGCCAAGTGGCTCAAGGTGGCGGGGCGGCTGCCGTGGCGGCGGCCGATCGCGTCGCTCAACGTGCTGTTGTCGTCGCACGTCTGGCGGCAGGACCACAACGGTTTCACGCACCAGGACCCGGGCTTCGTCGATCACGTGATGAACAAGAAGCCCGAGGTGGTGCGGGTCTACCTGCCGCCGGATGCCAACTGCCTGTTGTCGGTGATGGATCATTGCCTGCGCAGCCGCCAGTACGTCAACGTCATCGTCGCCGGCAAGCATCCGTCGCCGCAGTGGCTGCGCATCGACGAGGCGGCGGCGCACTGCGCGGAGGGCATCGGTATCTGGGAATGGGCCGGCAACGAGGCGGACGGGCTCGGGCCCGACGTGGTGTTCGCCTGCTGCGGCGACGTGCCGACGCTGGAGACGCTCGCCGCCGTGCAACTGCTGCGCGACCACCTGCCCGAGCTGCGCGTGCGCGTCGTGAACGTGGTGGACCTCTGCCGGCTCATGCCGCGGGAGGAGCACCCGCACGGGCTCGACGGGGCCCGCTTCGACGAACTGTTCACCACGGACAGGCCGGTGGTCTTCGCCTTCCATTCGTATCCGTGGTTGATCCACCGCCTGACCTATCGACGCACCAACCACGCGAACATCCACGTCCGCGGCTACAAGGAAGAGGGCACGATCACGACGCCCTTCGACATGACGGTGCTCAACGAGCTCGACCGCTTCCACCTGGCCATCGAGGCCATCGACCGGCTGCCGGGCAGCGAGCGCAAGCTGGCGGTCAAGCGGCAGTTCCGCGCGAGGCTCGCGGAGCACCGCCGCTGGATCGAGCAGCATGGCGAAGACATGCCCGGGATCCGCGACTGGCGCTGGTCGGGCGTCACCGGGACGCGGCCTTCCTGAGCCGCGGGCTTGCCTGTCCGTTCCACGCGCCATGGCTGTTCCGGACATCCAGAACTGGGCGACATCGCTGGCGGCGGCGGTCGGCATCGGGCTGCTCGTCGGGCTCGAGCGGGAGCGTCGAAAGGGCGGTGGCCCGCGGCGGATCCAGGCCGGCATCCGCACCTTCACCATCGCTGCGCTGCTGGGGGCCGCCTCGGCGACGGCCGTGGGGGCCTGGACATTGCCCGCGATGATCCTGGCCGTGGCCGGCCTCCTGGCCGTCGCATACGCCCGCAGTCCGGTCACCGATGCCGGCATCACGACGGGTTCCGCGCTGCTCCTGACGCTGGTGCTCGGCGCATTGTCGATGCGCGCACCGGAGGCCGCGGTCTCGATCGCCGTGGTCGCGACGATCGTCCTCGCCGCGCGCGCCCGCCTGCATGCCTTCGTCCGGCAGGGCATCACGGACGAGGAGTGGCGCGACGGGCTGGTGCTGGCGGCGGCGGCGCTGGTGGTGCTGCCGTTCATCCCCGATCGCTATGTCGGGCCGATGCAGGCGTTCAATCCACGCACGACATGGACCTTCGTGGTGCTGGTCATGGGGATCGGCGCGCTCGGCCACGTCGCGCAGCGCATGCTCGGCGCGTCCTGGGGCCTGGCGGCGGCGGGGTTCGCGTCGGGCTTCGTGTCGAGCCTGGCGACCGTCGGGGCGATGGGCACGCGCGTGCGCCAGGCTCCGCCGATGTTCCGCGCGGCGGTCTCCGGGGCGCTGATGTCCTGCGTCGCGACGGTCATCCAGCTCGCGGTGGTGGTGGGGGCATCCAGCCTCGACGCTCTGCATGCGATGGCGTTGCCCCTGGTCGCGGCGGGCGCCACCGGCGTCGTCCTGGCCGTCGGCTTCTGCCTGTGGGCGTTCCGGCAGCCGGCGCAGCCCGAGTTCCTGGCGGGTCGCGCCTTCGGCATCGGAAAGGCCATCGCCCTGGCGGCTGCCGTCACGGCCTTGACCCTGCTTTCGTTCCTTCTGCAGGACCGGTTCGGCAGGACGGGCCTCACGCTCGGCGTGGCCGTCGCCGGTTTCGCGGATGCGCATGCGGCGGCCGCATCGGTGGCGTCGCTCGTCGCGTCGGGCAAGGTCGCCCCTCACGAGGCCGTCCTGCCGATCCTGGCGGCCTTGTCGACCAATGCGATCTCCAAGGCCATCCTGGCGTTCACCTCCGGCGGCGCGCGATTCGCCGCGCCGATCGTCGGAGGGCTCGCGCTGCAGGTCGCCGCGGCCTGGCTCGCGGCCCTGGCCGGCTGACCGGATGGCGCAATGCGCCGGCCAACCCCGGCCCTGCGCTGGCGCAAGGCCCGACGCGCGATCCTGTCGAAGAATCGAACCGCACAGGAGGTGCCATGACCTATCGCAGTATCTTGCTGTACCTCGACGAAGGCCCGGACGTCGACGCGCTGTCCGAATACGCCGCCGGGCTCGCCCGGCTGTTCGATGCGCGGCTCGTCGGCCTGTCCTGCCACCACCTCTCGTTGCCGCTGGGGGAGCGCCCCGTCTTCGCGGAGGGCGACCCGCTGACGACGCACATGCGCGAGATCGAGGACACCGCGCTCGCACGCGAGACGACGTTCCTGCGACATTGTCGACAGGCCGGCCTCAAGGCGTTCGACGCCGTCCGCGACGGCTCGCCGGCCGCCGCCGCGCTGTGCGCCCACGCCCTGGGCAGCGACCTCGTGGTGATGGGCGCGCCCGAATCCGCGGGCCCGCGGCAAGCCACGCAGCGCGCCCTGATCGACGCCGTGCTCCTGGCCAGTGCGCGGCCAGTGCTCGTCCTGCCGCACGGCCGGCGCTTCGAGCCGGGCGCGGGCAAGGCCCTGGTCGCCTGGGACGGCAGCCTGGGCGCCGCGCACGCCGCGAGCGCGGCGCTGCCCTTGCTGCAGCGCGCGACGTCGGTCGACCTCGTTCGCGCCGTGCCGGTCGGCGCGGGCTCCGACCAGCCGATTCCGCTGGACGTCCCGCGTGCCGTGGCCTGGCTGTCGGGGCACGGCCTGGCGGTGCAGGTACGCCTGGCGCCCGGTGATCGCAAGGTCGGGCAGTCGCTGTTGTTCGATGCGAAGGCGACGGGCGCCAGGCTGCTCGTGATGGGCGCCTGGGGCAAGCCGCGCATGTTGGAGCGCCTGCTGGGCGGCGCGACGCGCGACGTGCTCGCCGATCTCGTCGTCCCGACGGTGTTCGCGCATTGAGCAATGGGCGCCGCCGTCGCGGTGCCGGCGGTCCTATTTCGTCGCGGAATCGATCATGTAGCGGATCTCGCGTGACAGCGGCTCTTCGCACGGGCGATCGGGCGCCAGCACCTGTGCCACCGTCAGCGGCTGCATGTAGTAGGCGTCGGACAGCGACTTGCGCGGCTTGAGCACCGCCATCTGGAGCGCGGCACCGACATACAGGCCGTCGACGCGCGAGTACGCCCGCACGTCGCGCGCCACCTCGACGCCTCGGCCGCGTTCCGCCGCCTGTGCGGTGAACGACGTGCCGATCTGCAGCGAGGCCTGCTCGTCGCGCAGCCGGTCGAGGCCGTCGCATCGATGCATGACGACGATGAGCTCGCGCTTGGCCAGTCCGACCTGGGCGCCCACGCTGGCTTCGCCGAGCGCGTAGAACGCCGGCCCGACCCATTGGCCGGATGCCGCATCGCGGACGAGCAGGATGCCGCTCCCGCCGGATCCACCCACCAGGAAGCTGGCGCTGCCGACGTGCGGAAAGATCATCACGGCGCAGGCATCGCGCAGCTGCTGCCTGACGTCGGGATGCGCGTCGCTCTCGCCGAACGTGGCCAGCGTGATGGTGGACGCGTTGACGAGGTCGTGCGCCGCTTGCGCCTCGGTGCGGGGGCCCTCCACCGACGCGCAGCCCAGCAGCGCGAGCGTGGCCAGCAGGGGAAGGCCCGGCATCGCCATCGCTAGGCCTCGTCGTGGCGTCCGGCGAGCGAACGCGTCGACAGGCGACGTGCGCATCGCGCAATGGCATCGGCGTTCAGCACGGCGAGCGCGGCGACCAGGAGCGCCAGTGCGGCCCAGGCATCGGGCGTGGTGAGGCGCGGCGCGACCATCGCCAGCGCCGGCGCGGCCCACAGGGCGTGCCAGGCGTCGCGCAGCGATCCTGCGGTGGGTCGGGTCTCGCCGGCGTCCGTGTCCGGACCGGCGTGGTGGGGTGTGGCGTGCGTCATGGATCGCAAGGTAGCGCGAAGTCGACCCGGCGCCTTGATCGGCGTCAACCCGGGCGGTTCGGCTGCACGGAGGGCAGCGCGGCTGCGTCGACCTTGCGCGCGAGCAAGACGCTCCGGCCGCCTCGAGCGCACGCTCGCGGCACACTCCGGAGCCAAACCGATGGGCGCATTCGCCGAAGCCACCGTCCTGTCCGTCCACCACTGGACGGAGCGGCTGTTCTCGTTCACCACCACCCGCGAGGCCGGCTTCCGGTTCGACAGCGGGCAGTTCGTGATGATCGGCCTGATGGTCGACGGGCGCGCGCTGATGCGTGCCTACAGCATCGCCAGTTCCCCCTACGAATCCGACCTGGAGTTCTTCAGCATCAAGGTGCCCGATGGCGCGTTGACGTCGCGGCTGCAGCACCTGCGACCGGGCGACAAGGTCCTGGTGGGCGGCAAGCCGACCGGGACGCTGGTCCTGCGCAACCTGCTGCCGGGAAGGACGCTGTGGCTGCTGGCCACCGGCACCGGGCTCGCGCCGTTCCTCAGCATCGTGCGCGACCTCGAGACCTACGCGCGCTACGACCACGTCGTGCTCGTGCACGGCGTGCGCCAGGTGCGCGAGCTGGCGTATGCCGAACTCCTGCGAGTCGACCTGCCGCAGGACGAATTCCTGGGCGAGAGCGTGCGGTCGCGGCTGGTGTATTGCCCGACGGTCACGCGCGAGCCGTTCGCGCGGAGCGCGCGGATTCCCGAGCTCATCACGAGCGGGCAGCTCTGGACGGACCTGGGCGTTCCGGCGCTCGACGCGGCGCTCGACCGGTGCATGATCTGCGGCAGCCCGGCGATGCTGGCCGACACCCGGGCCGTCCTCGAGGCCCGCGGATTCCGCGAGGGCAACATGACGGTGCCCGGCAGCTACGTCATCGAGCGCGCGTTCGTGGAGCGCTGAAGCCGGCCTGCCTGGAACAGCCCGGCCTGGCGGCGACCGGCGCCGCGCTCATCGGCCCGTGCGCGCAGGCTGCGCCGGCACCGCACGCGCGTGCAGGTAGCGGTCGAACACGGCGGCGATCTCGTCCGCCACGTAGCGTCCGCCCGGCGTCAGGTCGATGCGATCGTCGTGCAGTTCGACCAGGCCGCGGGCAACGAACGGCGCCAGGCGCGAGATCTCGGCGGCGAAGGCGGTGCGCACGTCGACGCCGCGGCGGGCCAGGACGTCGGAGAATTCGACGCGTCCGCGTGTCATCAAGGCCTGGATGACGTCTTGCTGGAGCTCGTCGCCGGCGTCGACGACGTGGCCGTGGGTGACGGGAAGCCGGTCGCCCTCGAGCGCGCCATGGTAGGCGGCCAGCGTCCGGGCGTTCTGGTACAGGCAATCGCCGATGCGGCCGATCGCGGCGACGCCGAGGCCCAGCACGTCGTCATCGGGGCGCGCGCGACAGCCTTGCAAGGTCACGTGCAGGCGGCCCTCCCGCAGCGCGACGGCCAGCGGGCCCGCGTGGCGTACGAATTGCCCCATGCCGATGGCGTCGTAGCCGGCGGCGGCCAGGCAGGCCCGCGCTGCCGACCCGAGTGCCGCCCGGCCGGCGCCGTCAGCGGCCGCCTGCACGGGATCCATGCGGGCATGCCCTCGATGCTGCTCGGGCAGGGCGATCGTGTCCGCTTGCAGGGTGGCGACATCCGCGAGGGGGCGCGCCGCGAGCCAGTCCTCGCCGGCAAGCTCGATGTCGATCGACGAGAAGGCCAGGCCGCGGGCGGTCGCCACCAGGTCGGCGAGCCGGTCGAGCGTCTCCCGGGCCGCGTCCGCGACCGTCATGACGACGTGGTCGAAGCCGAGTTCCCGCAGGTGCGCGAGGCGCCGGGCATCGACCGTGGCCGGATTGATCTCGATCGCGACCTCGGCGTCCGGTTCCAGGTGGAAGTTGCGACGCAGCAGGCCCATCAATCGGGCCAGGTCCCCATCGCCCAGGCAGCCCGGCGAATCGCCGCCGACGTGCAGGCGCGAGACCGTGCGGCAGGCGCCGATCTGCTCGACCACCAGCGTCGCTTCGCGTTCCAGCGCCTCGAGGTAGGGCACGACGCGTTCCTGATGAAGCGCCGCCGCCTGCGCGATCACGGGATGATGCCGCGCGCCATGGAAGGGAATCCGGACATGCACCGCCAGCGGGTTGCAGACCGTCTGCGAAGCGATGCGGCGCCGTGAGAGCGCAGCCATCAGCTCCGGCGCGCCGAAGCGCCCGTCGAAGTGATCTTCCGTCGGATAGATCGCATAGCGCGCGGCCGTGTGCCGGAGCGGTCGATGCCGGCCTCCGCCCGGGGCCGCCCGATCGGCGGCCATGGCTGCGGTCGTGTCTGTCATGCCGCGATGTTGCGGCGGCGCGCGCGCCGGGCGCTTGCGGTGCGTCAAGGCGTGTCGTCGTCATCCTGGTGCGCACCCGTGCGGGCGGTGCCTGCTCAGGGAACACGCGCCCGCAGGCTGCGGCCGCCCGTGCGGATCGGGACCGGTGTGGCGGCCATGCCGCATGCGCCAGGCCGACTTGTCCCAGGACAAGGCGCCGCGCGGCCGGCGGCGCTGCAATGAGGGCTCCATCAACAAGCAAAGAGCTCTCATGTCACGCGTTGTCCGACTCCTGGCCGCCACTGCCGCCATCGCCCCCGCCATCGCCTGTGCCCAGGCGCCCGTCGACACGGGCGACTGGATCGTCCGCGTGCGCGGCACCTACCTGCAGTCCGCGAACAAGGACAGCACCGGCCTCGACCTGTCCATCAACGACAAGCTGCTGCCCGAACTGGACATCACGCGCTTCATCACGCCGAACCTGGCCGCCGAACTCGTCCTGACCTATCCGCAGAAGCAGACGATCTCGGCCGGCGGCACGCCGATCGGTTCCCTGAAGCACCTGCCGCCGGTGCTGACGCTGCAATACCACCTGACCGGCTTGCCCGTGCGCCCGTATGCCGGCGTCGGCGTGAACTGGACGCACTTCTCCGACGTCCAGTTCGACGCGGCGACCACGCAGGCGCTGCACCCGTCGGTCAAGAACAACAGCTTCGGCGTCGCGCTGCAGGCCGGCGTCGACATCCCACTGGCGGGCGGCTGGCTCATCAACGCCGACGCGAAGTGGGTGCAGATCCGCACGGACGTCCGCGCCTCCGGCGTGAAGGTGGGCACCTTCCGGGTCGATCCCTGGCTGCTGTCGCTCGGGGCCGGCTACCGGTTCTAAAGCAGGGAGTCGCCGCGGCACGTGGAACTCGGTGGCGCGACGCGATGCGCCGGCCTCCGGCGTACCGGCCGGCACGGCCTGCGTCACGCGCCGTTTACACACCGTCACCCCGCGACACCGCCCATTGGTGCGCGGCGGGCGCTGGAACCCTATCGTGCAGTCATCCCTCCGCCACTGCAGGACGACGACATGATCAGCGACACCGCCACCGCCACCACCGACCCTCTGCACGCACGGTTGCCCACCCACGCCGTCGGCCGGGCGGCGGCCCCGCGCCTCGATGCGGAACGGGACGCGGCGCACGCGCAGCGGATCACCGAGCGCCTGGCGCTGGTCCTAGCGAGCGTCGAGGTGCAGCGCCGCGTGGTGCGGGCGGGCGACGTGGTCTACCAGGCCGGCCAGCGCTTCACGCACCTGGTCGTGGCCAATACGGGCGCCTACAAGATCGTGAACCTCGCCCGCGACGGCCGCGAACAGATCGTGAGCCTGAAGTTTCGCGGCGACTGGCTCGGCCTGGACGGCATCGCCGATGGCGTGCACGCGTGCGATGCGGTGGCGCTGGACACCGGCGAGGTCTGGGCCATCCCCTATGCGGCGCTCATGCAGGCCTGCGCGGCCAGGCCCGACCTGATGACGGCATTGCACGAGGCCATGGGCCGCGAGCTCGCCCGCGACCGCTGTTCGCTGATGTCGGTGTGCACGCTGCCTGCCGATGCCCGCGTCGCGGATTTCCTGCGCGATTGGGCGGCCGCGCTGGCCTGCCGCGGCCTGCGGACCGACCAGATCACGCTGCGCATGACGCGTGCCGAGGTCGGCAACTACCTGGGGCTCACCCTGGAGACGGTCAGTCGCGCGCTGTCCCGCCTTGCGCGCGAAGGACTGATCGGCTTCGCGGACAGCGCCCGGCGCGAGATCGCGATCCCCGATCACAAGGCCCTGGGCAGATTCGTGCAGGGCACGCTGGCGCCGGCCGAAGCGCTGCAGTGACGCCTGACCGGGCCGTGTCGATGCAGCGCCGGCATTGCCGCCTGCCGCGGCGCCGGTCGACCCGGCGGCGGCCTGCACGGTCAATGCGCCGTGAAGATGGCGACGTCGAGCTCGCACAGCAGCGTCCGCGTGCATCCGCCGAAGGCCCGTTCCGACCAGCGTGGCCGTCCCCAGGCGCCCATCACCACCAGGTCGGCGCCCTCGCGGCGGATCTCCTCGAGCAGCACGTCGCCGGCATCGCCGCTGCTGCGGACGAAGCGCGCGGCCGCCGTGACGCCGTCGCGCTGCAGGCGCGCGCCCGCGCGTTCCACGTCGTCGCGGGCGGGGACGCGAAGCACGTCGTCGAACGGTGAATCCACGTGCAGCAGGGTCACCTGGTCGGCGGCCCTCAACAGCGGCAGGGCCGATGCCAGGGCGCGTGCGCAGGGCCGCTCGGGCTTCCAGGCGATGACGACGCGCCTGCCGATCGCGCCCGCCTGCGCGGACGGGGGCAGCACGATGGCCGGCGCTGCCAGGTCCAGCAGGGCCTGCTCGAAGTCGCGCCGCGACCAGTTCAGTACCGGCGCCCGCGCGGCCGGCCGGGGCAGGACGACGAGATCGGCGAACAGGCTGTGGTTCGCGAGGGCGGCGGCGGCGTCGCGGTCGTCGATGGCCGCTTCGTGCGAGCGCAGGTCGAGGCGTGCCACCTGCTCGGTGAACGCGCTCGCCAGGGCTTGTGCGCGCCGCCGCGCGCCCGCCAGTGCCGCATCGAGTTCGGCGCGTGGAAGCAGGCCGGCACCGAGGCTGGTCTCGAACAGTTCGTTGCCGGTCACCGCCAGGCCGACCAGGTGGCTGGCCTGTGACCTCGCCAGCTGGGCGGCGGCTTCCGCGCCCGCCGTGGCGGCGAGACCGCCGTCCAGGTAGAGGGTAATGGTTCCGAAGGCCATGGCATCTGCTCCGCGTTCAAGGGTGCAGCTGGGTGGGTTGCATGGCGACTCCTTCAATGGGCGAACAGCACCGGCGCAGTCATGCTGTCGACCAGTGTTCGGGTGGTGCCGCCAAGCAGGCGTTCGACGAAGCGCCGGCGTCCCCAGGCACCCATCACGAGCAGGTTCGCGCCGGTGTCCGCGAGCTCCGAGAGCAGCGCCTCGCCCACGGGCAGCGCATTCGTGGAGACCCGGGCCCGCACCTCGAAGCCGTGGCAGGCCAGCCAGATCGCGGCGCGGTCGACGCTGGCCTGCAGCGGCAGCACGCTCTCGTGGCCGGGATGGCGCAGGTGCACCAGGTGGACGGCGCGCGCCCGCTTGATCAGCGGCAGCGCCGCCGTCGCCGCGCGCGCGGCCTCGATGCTGTCGTCCCAGGCGATGAGAACGGTGTCGAAGTCCGGTTCGAAGTGTCCCGCATGGGGCAGGACGAGCACGGGACGCGCGCAGTCCTGGATCACGGTGTCGACGAGTCCGCGTTGCTCGCGATGGCCGGGCTTGCCCGGTTCGGGCTGGCCGAGGATGACGAGGTCGGCGCCCAGCGCATGCGCGACGACGGCCGAGGCCGGGTCCTCGTCGTCGCGCAGGGTCTCGAACGAGCTCAGCTCCGCGCGGCGGCACTGCCGTTCGAACTCGATCTCGCGGCTGGACGCCCGCGCCTCGGACGCGCGCAGTTCGACGGTCAGCGGATCCCCGGCGATCAGCGCCGTCGCGCCGTCGCTGGGCCAGGGTGTCGGCCGGTGGCAGGACAGGCCCAGCAGCCGCGCCTGGAAGCTGCGGGCGAGCTGGGCGGCGTACGCGGCGCACGCCGCGGTGCGCGCAGGGTCGTCGAGGTGCAGCAGCAGGGTGCGGAAGGTCATGGCGGTGGCTCCGGCGGTGTCGTTGCGATTCTTCCGCCGGGCGTTCCTGCGGCCCTTGCGCGAGCGCAACTCCAGCGTGTCGCGACGCGGCCGCGTCCGGGTCGAGCCGCGTCGCCGCTGTTGCGCAAGATCAAGGCCGTGACGTTCCTGGCCGGGCGAGCGAGCGCCGCGCGCTGCGGTGTTGAGCGCGATCAAGCCTGCGCGCCGCACCACGCCTAGATTGATCCTGCCGATTCACCCGAAGGAGATCCGCATGGCCAGAATCGCAACGCGCCCGCCGGAGCCCCCGTCCCATGCCCGAAGCACGACGCCCGTCGCGACCTGGGCGGGGTGGTTCGCCAATCTCCAGGCCTTGCAGGTCCACGCGGCACGCGACGTGCTGACGGTCTGCAACCGTTACGTCGCCGCGCTGGCCGCGTCGCACGATCCGCAGGCGGTCGCGGCCGCATTCCAGGCGGCCCTCGGCGACTGGGTGGCGTGCGTCGACCGTGTGCAGCACGAGTGCCTCGCGTTGTCGCGGGCCGTGCCTGCAGACGCGCTGGCGGCCGTCGGCTGGCGGCTGAAGCCGGGCGCGCGACGCGTCGAGGACGAACCGCACGGCGGCGCGCCGAACTTCTTCGAGCAGTCGCGCCTCGGCGCCGAGCTGCTGCTGCGTCCCTGGCTGCCGGCGCCCGACCTGGATCACACCGACGAGTTCGTCGCCTGAAGACCATGACGCCGTTTCCATCCGACCTGCAACTCCTGACCAGCGCAGCCACCATCGCGATCGTGGTCGCCGTCGTCGTCGTCGGCAAGTTCGTCATCTGGTGGGTGACGCGGGACTGACGGCCGTGGCCCGCATCGGATCGCGATTGCCGTGCGGGATCGCAGCGTTCGTGCTGGCGGGCTGCGCACAGCTGCTGCCCGACCAGGCCGTCGACACCCGCCCGCCCTTCGAATCCTTCGCGGCCGCGCGCCTGGCGGTGGAACGCATCGAACCGCTGCGGACGCGCACGGCCGATCTCGGCGCGATGGGTTTCGACGTCGAGGGGCAGCGCAATGTCACGGTGATCGGCTATCCGGACCTCGTGGCCCGGCTGGCGCCGAACTCCAGCATTCCCTTCGAGGCGCTCGACCCCGGCATCCGCGACTGCATCCTCGCACGCGACGCCTGCCGGGCGTACGTGCTGCATTTCGGCGCCGAGCGGCGCGAGCGGCGGGGCGGGTTCTTCGCGGACTTCTTCAACTTCGAGCGCACGACGGCCGTCTCCGGCTGGCGGCTCGATGTCTTGATCGCGGTGCGCGCGGACATCGTGCTGTTCCGCAGCTTCGGCGGCGAGCCGGACAACTTCCGGCTCGAGCACCAGCGCAATCCACTGGGGCCGTTGCAGTCGGCCGGCGACCAGCTCGTCGGGGGCGTGATCCGGTGACGATCCGGCGCTTCGCGCAGTCATGAACGACCGCGGGGAAAGGCTGTCGTGACGAGCGCTGCGGTGCGCGGCCCCGGACGCGTCTTCGACGTGTCGCGCATCTGCGAACCGGTCTTGCGCTGGCGCAAGTCCGCGGCGGCGCCGTCGAGGCATCCTCGCGGCCATGGCTTCCCCTTCGACCTCTCATCCCGAACGCACGCGCGAGATCTCGGCGGCACTGGCACCGATGCGCCGAAGCCAGTCCGGGACGATGCAGGCGTTCAACCAGCTCGCCCAATCCGCCCTGGCCGCGGGCGTCCTGTCGCCGAAGTTCAAGGAACTGCTCGCGCTGGCGCTGGGCGTCGCGGCGCACTGCGACGGCTGCATCGGCTTCCACGCCAAGGCGCTGGTCGGGCTCGGCGCGACGCGCGCCGAGATCGAGGAGACCCTGGCCGTCGCCGTGTACATGGGGGGCGGACCGTCCCTGATGTACAGCGCCGATGCGCTGGCCGCCTTCGAGCAGTTCGAGAAGCTGGCCGCCACGCCGGCGTGATCCGCCGGGCGATCCCGAGCGGTTCGCCGCGGCGCTGTCGGCCGCCTTGGGCGGCGGGCGCCGGAGGACCGCGACATCGCCGTCGACGCGCCGGCAGCCTCCGGACATGAGCCATGTCAACGGAGCGCGGCGCCTCGCTTCCCACAATCGGCCATCGTGTTCCACCGGAGTGCATCGTGACCATCTTCCGATTCGGGTTCGGCGCCGTCCTACTCGCGGTGCTGCTGGCCGCGTGCGCCACGCACCTGCAGAACGCCGATCCGGCAAGGCAGCTGGCCCGGGAGTCCTCGCCGCCCGGCTCCGCGCATGACGGGTGGCGACTCTACAACCAGCGCTGCGCCGCATGCCATGGCAAGGACGCCGCCTCGCCGGCGCCGATGCCGGACCTGCTGGACCGCGTCGCGCAGATGGGCCCCCGGCGCTTCGCCAACCTCGTCCTGGAGCGTTACGACTGGAGCGAGACGGTGGCCGAGGACGAAGGCTACGGCCCGATCCCCCGGATCTACCTGCGCGAGAGGCCACTGGGCGGAACGCAGGTGCTCGAGATGCCCGCCTGGGCGAAGGATCCGGTGGTGGCCGCCCATGTGGCCGACCTGTATGCCTACCTGTCCGCCCGCGCGGACGGCCGCCAGGGCGTCGGCGGCCCACCGCGTTGAAGACGCCGCGGCGCAGGGCCGCCGACGGTTGACGGAACGCAAGCGCCTGCGGCAGCGGGAACCGCATGCTGTCGCAACAGACTTCAAGGAATCGCCATGAAAATTCTCCTCGCCGTCGACGGCAGCAAGTACAGCCGCCGTGCCGTGGACTACCTGGCCGGGCATGCGTGGCTCGGCGATCGCGATGGGCTGACGGTGTTCACCGTGGTCCCGGCGCTCTCCCAACGCGCCATCGCCATCGCCGGCGGGGCGCTGACGCACGGCTACTACGCCGACGAGGCCGAATGCGCATTCGGTCCGGTGCGCGAGGCGCTCGACGAGCCGAAACGCACGGTCGCCTACGACTGGACGACGGGACAGCCCGGCGAGGAGATCGCGCGCAAGGCGCAGGACGAGGAGTTCGACCTGGTCGTGATGGGATCGCACGGACAGACCGCCCTGGCCAATATCGTCCTGGGCTCGGTGGCGACCCAGGTGCTGGCGCGATGCAAGGTGCCGGTCCTGCTGATCCGGTGAGCGCAAGGCCACCGGCACGGCGGCAGCGCCCTTCACGGCGTGGGCATGAGATCGCTCGACGCCATTCCCGCGAAGCCGACCTATCGTCCAGCGTCGATGCGCTTCTCGCGCAACCGAAGGAGACATCTCGATGAAGCTCACGTTCCTCGGTGCGAACGGCACCGTGACCGGATCGCGCTACCTGGTGGAATTCGGCGGCCGCCGCGTGTTGATCGACTGCGGCCTGTTCCAGGGCCTCAAGCAGCTGCGACTGCGCAACTGGGCGCCGCTTCCGGTCGATCCCTCGACGATCGATGCCGTCGTGCTGACGCACGCCCACATCGATCACAGCGGGTACTTGCCCCGGCTGGTCGAGGAAGGCTTTCGCGGCGTCGTCCACGCGACCCAGGCGACGACGGAGCTCTGCGCGCTGCTGCTGCCCGACTCCGGCCACCTGCAGGAGGAAGAGGCGGCCTTCGCCAATCGCCACGGCACGAGCCGTCATGCGCCCGCGCTGCCCCTCTACACCGAGGCCCAGGCCCGCGCCTGCCTGCCGAAGTTCCGATCGCACGATTTCGGCGCCAGCTTCGAGCCGGTGCCGGGCGTGTTCGTGCGCTTCCACGCGGCGGGTCACATCCTGGGGGCCGCCAGCGTGCACCTGGTCACGGAGGCCGGGAGCGTGCTGTTCTCGGGCGATCTCGGGCGCAGCGACGACCTGCTCATGAAGCCGCCCGCAGCGCCGACGTCGGCAGATGTCGTCCTCGTCGAGTCCACCTACGGCAACCGGCTGCACGAGCGCAGCGACACGCTGGCTGCGCTGGCCGACGTGGTCAATCGCACGGTCCACCGCGGCGGCCACGTGATCGTCCCCGCGTTCGCGGTGGGACGCGCGCAGTTGCTGCTGCATGCCCTGCGCCTGCTCAAGGACGACGGCCGCATTCCGGACCTGCCGGTGTACCTGGACAGCCCCATGGCGACCAATGCGACGGCGCTCTACCAGCGTCACGTCGGGCAACACAGGCTCGACGCCGAAGCGTGCGCGGCCATGTCCCGGGACGTCCATGTCGTCAACACGGCGGACGATTCCAGGGCGCTCGCGTCGCTGCGGTTTCCCGCCGTCATCATCTCGGCCAGCGGCATGGCCACGGGCGGTCGGGTCGTGCACCACATCGAGAATTTCGCGCCGGGTCCGGCCAACACGATCCTGTTCGTCGGCTACCAGGCGATGGGCACGCGCGGTGCCGCGCTGCTCGGGGGTGCGCGCGAGATCCGCATGCACGGGCGCTGGATTCCGGTCCGCGCAGAAGTGGTGTCGCTCGAAGGCCTGTCGTCGCATGCGGATCGCGAAGAGCTCGTCGCCTGGCTCGCCGGCATGGCGACGCCGCCGCGGCACGTCTACGTCACGCACGGCGATCCGGAAGCGGCCGACTCGTTGCGACAACTCGTCTCGGAGCGGTTCGGCTGGCGGTGCGACGTGCCCGAGTATCGGGACTGCGTCGACTTCGGTGCCCAGGAAGAGGCGGAGCAGGGCCCGAAGCGGGCGTAGGTCGCGGACGGGGCGATCGACGCTGCGGCGGGCGCCGCAGCGGGGCATCAGGGCTTCACGACGATCTCGTTGACGACCTCCGCGACGCCGGGCGCGGCCCATGCCGCTGCCAGCGCCGCCTCGCGATCGGCCCACGTGCGCGTCCTGCCGGACAGGACGACGCACGGGCCCTCGACGCGCACGTCGATGCGCTCGGCGTCCCGGTCGGCCTGGCGTTCCAGGGCCTGGCGGATCCCCGAGCGGATGTCCGATGCGCCCAGGCGCTGCTTGACGCGCAACTGGTTGACGACGGCCACGACACCCAGCAGATCGCAGACGGCCATTTCCGCCGCCTGGCTCTGGTATCCCCAGTCGACCTCGCCGACCAGGGTGACATGGCCCCGTTCGACGCGCACCTTCACGGCGTCGTCCGGCACGCGCGCGTTCCAGGCCAGCGCGTGCTGGCAGGCTTGCACGATGTCCGCATCGGCGCGCTCGGCGCCCGGCCGCGACTGGACGCGGATGGCCGTGGTCACGCCCTGCACGCCGCTCACGCGCAGGGCGGCGCGCTCCGCGGCCAGCTTCTGGGCATGGCTGCCCAAGGTTCCGCTGAGTTCGACGACGCCTTCATGCACGCTGACGCCGACGCGCGCTTGCTCGACCTCCGGGTCCCACACCAGTTCTTCCTCGACATGGGACTTGATCTGGACATCGTTCTTCATCGCTGATCTCCTGCTGCGGCCGTGACGGCGGGGCTGCGGTGGCGCCGACGGCCGGACGTGCCACCGACGCTGGCGCCTGCCGCAACGCGTCACGACGCCAACTGCACATGCCTGATGGGCTGGATTCTTCCGCCTTCGCGCGGTGGGCTTCTTGCGCCTTCGCAAGGCGTCGGAACCGGCCCGCAGGCCCGATGGGAGGCCAGCGCGACGGGCACCGCTTGACCTTCCCACCGCGGCAAGGACCAGACTGAGCATCACCTGATGCAACCGGAGCCTGAAATGCTGACCTTCCGAGTGGACGACATGCGCTGTGGCCACTGCGTGCGCGCCATCAAGGAGGCGGTGCGAGCGCTCGACCCCGACGCCGTGATCGATGCGGATCTGGCGCGCCACCGGGTGCGCGTGTACGCGAGCCGAATCGACCCGCCCCGCGTTCGCGAGGCGCTGGAGACGGCGGGCTATTCGCCTGTCGTCATTGCGGCACCCGAGGCCCGTCCGGCTGTGGTCGCCGGTTGTTGCGGTTGCTCGAGCCTGCGCTGTGGATGCGCCGACGGCTTGACCTGACGAGAGGCATGACCTGCAAGGCGGCGTGCGTTTCAGCGGCGATCAGAACAGGGAGGCCTGGCCCGAAGCGTCCGGAACGGCGAACAGCGCCGTGGTCAGCGGCTTGCGGGCCAGGTTGAGCCCGTGCCTCGCGCAGGCGAGCCGAAATCGCTTGGCGATCAGTTCGGCGAACAGGCCCGTGCCCTTCATGCGGGTGGAGAACGCTGCGTCGTAGTCCTTGCCGCCGCGCATCTGGTTCACCAGGCTCATGACATGCTTCGCGCGCAAGGGGTAGTGGGCTTCGAGCCACTCCACGAAAAGATCGCGCACCTCCAACGGCAGGCGAAGCAGCACGTAGTGAGCGGAATCCGCGCCGGCGTTCGCGGCGAGTTCGATGACCCGCTCCAGATGCGCATCGGTCAACGCCGGCACGATCGGCGCGACGATCACCGAGGTGGGCACGCCGGCGCGCGTGAGCTTCTCGATCGCCTGGAGTCGCCGGGCCGGGGAGTTGGCCCGTGGCTCCATGGCCCGTGCGATCGCCGCATCGATCGTTCCGATCGACATGGCGACCCGAGCCAGGCCTCTGGCGGCCATCGGTCCGAGGATGTCGATGTCGCGAACGACCAGCGCGGACTTGGTGGTGATGGCCACCGGGTGGTTGAACTCGTCGAGCACCTGCAGCACGGCGCGCGTGACCTGGAGTTCCTTTTCGACGGGTTGGTAAGGATCCGTGTTGGCGCCGAGCGCGATGAGCTGGGGCTGGTAGTTGCGGGCAGACAGCTCCTTGCGGAGCAGGGCGGCCGCGTTGGTCTTGGCCGTCAACTTGGTTTCGAAGTCCAGGCCGGGCGACAGGCCCAGGTAGGCGTGCGTCGGCCGCGCATAGCAATAGATGCAGCCGTGTTCGCAACCCAGGAACGGGTTGATGGAGCGATCGAATCCGATGTCGGGCGAGTCGTTCCTGCTGATGATGGATTTCGCCTCCACCAGGGTGGTCTCGGTCGGGATGGCCGCATCCGGGAGATCGTCGCGCAGCGCGTCGAGGTAGTCGAGGTCGATCTCCCGCCCATCGGCAAGAAAGCGCGACTCGCGGTTGGACACGGCGCCGCGCCCCCGCATCGGCACGATCTCGATGTAGCGCTTGGCGTCCGACGACTTCATGCGCCCAGTGTAGCTGTATGGAAATACAGTACAATGGCTTTTCGCTGACGCCGACAAGGAGACCTCTTGACTCGACGCGATGTCGTCCCATCAGCCGCGGTGATCCGCCGGCCCTGGCCGTTCTATGCGGCGTTGCCGGAAGAGCCGGCGTCCGCACCGCCGGTGGCGTCCGGCTCGCCTTCGCCTTCCGTTTCGGCTTCGGCTTCGCCGGGGGCATCCTTGTCGCGCGCCCGCAGCACCAGGCCGCCGGACTGCCGTCCGTTGTCGGCCACGAGCGGGGCCAGGCCCGCGCCGGCGCCATAGCGCTGCTTCAGCTGGTCGGCCATGCCCATCAGGTCGTCGGCGTCGGCGATCTTGGCGGCGTGGCGCATCAGCACCATGCGGGCCATGTCGATCAGCTTGGCGTTCATCGTGCGTGCACCGGCACTGAGCAGCGATTTCGCGGCGGCCCGGGGCTCTCCGGCCAGGCTGTGCGAGACG
This sequence comes from Vitreoscilla sp., assembly GCA_045810285.1. Classification (GTDB taxonomy): domain Bacteria; phylum Pseudomonadota; class Gammaproteobacteria; order Burkholderiales; family Burkholderiaceae_C; genus Scleromatobacter. The sequence goes on from JBJMWE010000149.1 coordinate 40,948, forward strand.
GCCTGTTCTGCCAGCGCCGTGATCGCGTTGTGCTGTTCGCGAATGCGGGTGGCGAAGGGTGCATGTGCCTGGCCCGCGCGCGCCAGCAGCTCCGACAGGCTGCGCGTGGTGCAGAAGCGCAGGGCCAGCGTGTCGATCCAGCCCTCCGCGGAATCCAGCTGCAGTTCGGCGGCGGTGAGGTACGACAGCATCGCCACCATGTTGGAGGCGGCCTCGAAGTCGAAGTCACCCTTCTGGATGTCCTTGGCCATCGCGCGGATGTCGGCCACCACCTGGGCCACCTGGCGCTGCAGCATCAGGTTGAAGATGGTGATGACGCTCATGAAGCGCTGCAGACGCACGCTCTTGGGCGCCTTCTCGAGTGCGTGGCGCATGTTGTCCAGGCAGCGCTGCAGGCCCTTGGAATCGCGCGCGGTGAAGCGGGTGACGGCCAGCAGCACCACGGTCTGGAAGTCGAACATCTTCGAGCTGATGCCCAGCAGCGTCGCGCGCTCCAGCGCCTTGGTGGCCTCGTCGTTCTCGCCGAGGTAGAAGGCCAGCATGCCCTGGCGCTGCAGGCGGCTGATCGAACCGGGCGTGAGCTGCGTGGCGGTACGGTAGGTGGCCAGCGCCTCGGCGAACTGGCCCTGGTCGACCTGCACGCGGCCCATCACGTCGTAGGCGTCGGCGAAGCCCGGCTGGTCGGCGATCAGGCTTTCCAGCGTGCGCCGTCCGACCGGCCCGGCGCCCGACTCGATCTGCGCGCGGGCCACGCCCAGGCGGGCCCACGGCAGCGCCTGCGTGGCGATGACCGCTTCATATAGCACGCGCGCCTCGTCGTGCCGGCCCACGCGCAGCAGCAGCTCCGCGCCGATGCGCGCGGCGTACAGCCAATAGGCGCCCTTGACCTCGAAGCGGCGCACGCACAGCTGCGCCGCGAGGTCGAACTGGCCTTCGTCGATGGCGATGAAGATGTCCTTGAGGATCTTCTTGCGGTGCCGCGCCTGCTGGATGCGCTCGGCCAGCGCGTGCGCGGTGTGCGGCTTGAGCAGGTAGCTGTCCAGCGCCGATTCGGCCGCCTCGGCGACGGCGGCGTAGCTCGCCTCGGAGGTCACCATGACGAAGACCGTGGAGAACGGCAGCAGCTGGGCGCGGCGCAGGTCGTTGAGCAGGTCCTGGCCGGAGTAGTTGCCGCCGTGGAAGTCCTGCTCGCACAGCACGATGTCGAACTCGCGCGCCTCCAGCTGGCGACGGGCGTCCTGCACGCGGCCGCACTGCACGATGGTGCCCACGCCGAGGTCGCGCAACTGCGCCGCCTGGATGCTGCGGGCGGTCGGATTGGCGTCGATCAACAGCGCCCGGCAGCTCACGATGTCCGGGTCGAAACGGCCCGCACCGCCGCCGAGGGCGGCCGGCAGGCCTGGCTTCATCTCCGACTGGACACTCTTCATGCGCGAACACCCTCGGCGGACGCAGGAGGCACGTCCGTCCATTGGGTATCGGCCAGGTGTGGGGAGAACTTGATGGGGAAGCCGCCTGGACGAACCTGAAGGCGATCGGCGCCTTCGCAAGGCGTTGCCAGCCAAGGCGCCGCAAGGCAAGGCATCGCAAGGCGAGGCATCGCAAGGCAGGGCATCGCCAACCAAGGCATCGCAAGGCAAGGCATCGCCAACCAAGGCACCGCCAGCCAAGGCAGCGTCATCCTGCGCGCAGTCGCAGGATCCACCCCGGTCGTGACGACGACCTCGGCCGCAGCGATGCCCCGGTACCACGACGACGGCGCGGCGCCGCGATGCCTTGGGTCAGCGCCTCGAGGAGCCCAGGTGGATCCTGCGACTGCGCGCAGGATGACCCGGGCTCTTCGTCGCCAGCCAAGGCATCGCAAGGCAAGGCATCGCCAACCAAG
>JBJMWE010000150.1:0-10554 GCA_045810285.1 Vitreoscilla sp.
CGTTTCGTCGCAGGCGTAGCCGAACATCAGGCCCTGGTCGCCGGCACCGAGGTTCAGGTAGTCGTCGCTCGCGCGGTCGACGCCCTGGGCGATGTCGTTGCTCTGCTTGTCGTAGGCTACGAGCACCGCGCAGCCCTTGTAGTCGATGCCGTACTCGGTGTTGTCGTAGCCGATGCGCTTGATGGTGTCGCGCGCGACCTGGATGTAGTCGACGTTGGCCTGCGTAGTGATCTCGCCGGCGAGCACGACCAGGCCGGTGTTGCACAGGGTTTCGGCGGCGACGCGCGACAGCGGATCCTGCGCGAAGATCGCGTCGAGGATGGCGTCGGAGATCTGGTCAGCGACCTTGTCCGGGTGTCCTTCCGAAACCGATTCGGAAGTGAAGAGGAAATCATTCGCCACGTGTGGGTGCTCCAGATGCGCGAGTTCGAGGAAATCGCGTTCGGCCGCCTTTGCGCGTGGGTCCCGGCGAACGCTTTAGTGGAATTTGTAGTCGCCCCACAAGTTGTTCAGTTAACTCGGCGATGCAGGCATTGTACGTCCATCCAGCATCTCTCGTTGCCGATAAGGGCGCCAAATGCCGGGCTTGTCAGGCGATGTCCGGACCGCCGTCGCCGGCCTTGTCCTTGCGCAGGATCGCCAGGCTCGCGAACGGGTTGGCCTTTTCCTCCACCGCCTCGACGTCGCCGAACTGCATGGGCACGGCCTCGGGGCAGGCGTCGTGGCGCGGCACCAGCGGCAGCGCGAGCAGCATCTCGTCCTCGACGAGGTCGCGCAGGTTCAGGCTCTTCGTGAGCACCAGCACCTCGTCCTCGATCTCGTCGTCGAGCGCGGTGGCGGCGTCCTCGTCGGCGACGAAGCGGAAGCGGCGGTCGACGTGCACCGACTCGGCCAGCGGCAGCAGGCAGCGCTGGCATTGCAGGACGAGGTCGGTGTCGGCCTGCAGGTGCAGCCAGACCTGGTCCTCGCCGCCGATCCGGTGCAGCGAGCCGACGGCGTGCCAGCGCACGCGGCGCGTGAGGTCGCGCTCGGCGCGCGTGGGCAGCTTCGGCGAATCCGCGCCGACGGCCGCCTTCAGCGGCGAACCGGCGTCCAGCGGGCATTCGCTGTCGGCCAGGCGCGGCAGCTCGGCGAGGGCCCAATCGCCGGTGGCGTCCTGCGCGTCGGCGGCGAAATGGGCGACGTTCAGGCGCAGCGGATCGAGGGCGGGCGAGGTCATGAAACGATTGTAGGACGGGTCGTTTCGACCCGCCGCGCGCGGGCGACAATCCGCCATGCCCACCGCACCCCGCCTGATCCTGGCCTCCACCTCGCGCTACCGTCGCGAGCTGCTGGAACGCCTGCGCCTGCCCTTCGAGGCGATGTCGCCCGAGACCGACGAGACGCCGCTGCCCGGCGAGGCGCCCGCGCGGCTGGCCGAGCGCCTCGCGCTCGCGAAGGCGCGCGCGTTCGCGGCCCGCTTTCCCGACGCGGTGGTGATCGGCGCCGACCAGGTGGCCGACGTCGACGGCCGCGCGATCGGCAAGCCCGGCACGCACGCGCGCGCCGTCGAACAGCTGCGCGCGATGAGCGGTCGCACCATCGTGTTCCAGACGGCGCTGGCCGTCGTGCACGAAGCCGTCGGCTTCGCGCAGGTGCGGCGCGCGCCGGTGGCCGTGCGCTTCCGCACGCTGTCCGACGACGAGATCGAGACGTACCTGCGCACCGAGCAGCCCTACGACTGCGCCGGCAGCGCCAAGTGCGAGACGCTGGGCATCGCGCTGCTGGAGGCCATCGATTCCGACGACCCGACCGCGCTGGTGGGCCTGCCGCTGATCCGCACCGCCCAGCTGCTGCGCGAAGCAGGGCTCGACCCGCTGCGCGCGCTCGCCCGCAACAGCGCGGACGGAGTCGACCGATGACTGCAGCGGACTCGCGCGGCCGCCTGCTGCTGATGCCCAACACGCTGGACCTCGGCGCCGCCGAGGTGCCGCTGGCCGACGTGCTGGCCGGCGGCGTGATCACGGCCGCGAGCCGCCTGCTGCACTGGGTGGTGGAGGACGCCCGCAGCGCGCGCGCCTTCCTCAACCGCGTCAACAAGGTTGCGCCGCTGGCCCAGCCGCTGCAGCAGACGCTCATCTCCGAGCTGCCGCGTCCGCCCAAGGGCGCGCCGCGGCCCGCGCCGGCGACCGGCCCGTCGCCCTGGGCCGCGCTGCTCGCGCCGGCGCTCGCGGGGCAGGACATCGGACTGCTCAGCGAGGCCGGCCTGCCCGGCGTGGCCGACCCCGGCGCGCTGCTGGTGGCGGCGGCGCACGACCTGGGCATCCCGGTCGTCGCGCTCAGCGGCCCGAGCTCGATCACGCTGGCGATCGCCGCGAGCGGCCTGAACGGCCAGAGCTTCGTCTTCCACGGCTACCTGCCGGCCGAGGCGGGCGCGCGGCGCGCGCGGCTGCGCGAGCTCGAGGCGACCTCGCGCAGGCTGCAGCAGACGCAGGTCTTCATCGAGACGCCCTACCGCAACGCCGCGATGCTGGAAACCTGCCTCGAGGCGCTGCAGCCCGCGACGCGGCTGGCCATCGCCTGCGGCCTCACGCTGGCCGAGGGCTGGGCGCACACCCGCGGCGTGGCGCAGTGGAAGGCCGCGAAGGCGGTGCTGCCCGATCGCGTGCCGGCGGTTTTCAGCCTGCTGGGCTAGTGTGCTGTCCCGGACGTATGCACGCGCGATACGGCTGTAAACGAGCCGGAGCGTCGTTGCAAAGCCTCGCCGTACCGCCCGGTACGACTCGCCCTTGCGCCTAGCTCCGGCTCGTTTCCAGCGCGTCTCGCCTGCGCGCGTACTTCCGGGACAGCACACCAGGCGCCGGAAAAGCGCGCGCCGGAGGCCCGCCCTGCTCGCGCCGGCGTGCCGTATGCGAAGATTCGGCCCCGAACGCCTGGAAACCCCCCATTGCCAGGCCGCGACGACAACTGGCTGGAACGGGGCCTCCCGGCCATCGCGGCGGCGGCGGACGCCCCCGCCTGCGCGCGCCAGCCGTCGCAAGATACAAGAAAAGGCATCTCCTTGAACATCGTCATCACGGGCGGACTGGGCTTCATCGGCCGGCATCTCGCAACCCGGCTCCTCGCGGCGGGCCACGACGTCCTGCTCATCGATTCCCTGACGCCCCAGATCCACGGCGAGATCCCGGCCGTCGAGGTCCCGCAGGGTGCCCGTTTCGTCCGCTTCGACGTCACCCGGCTGCAGGAGCGCGCGGACCTGATCGACGGTTGCGACGCCGTCTTCCATTTCGCCGCCGAGACGGGCACCGCGCAGTCGATGTACCGCATCGCGCACTACACGAACGCCAATTGCGGCAGCACGGCCGCCCTGCTCGAGGCGATCGCCAAGTGCGGCCGGCGGCCGCGCCAGGTGGTGGTCACCTCGAGCCGGAGCGTCTACGGCGAAGGCGCGTACGTGCGCCCGGACGCGCCGACGCAGATCCTGCAGCCCATGCCGCGCACCCCCGAGGCGCTCGCTGCCGCCGACTGGGAGCCGCGCGACGCCGACGGCACCGTGCTGCGGGCCGCGCCCACGCCCGAGTCGCTGCACTTCGCGCCCGGCTCCGTCTACGCCGCGACGAAGGCGGCGCAGGAGTTGCTGCTCAATTCGGCGGCCGCGGCACTCGGCTTCAAGTCGACGATCTTTCGCCCGCAGAACGTCTTCGGCGAAGGCCAGTCGCTGCAGAACCCGTACACCGGCATCATCTCGATCTTCTTCAACCGCGCCCGCCAGGGGCTGCCCATCCCGATCTACGAGGACGGCCTGGAATCGCGCGACTTCGTCCACGTGTCGGACGTCACCGCCGCCATGGAGGCCTGCCTGTCGGCCGAGCTTCCGCCCGGCGCCGCCATCAACCTGGGCTCGGGTCTGGCGACGTCCGTGCGCGAGCTCGCAGCCACGCTGCTGGCGTCGGCCGGCCTGGACGTGCCGGTGCGGGTGACCGGGCAGTACCGCGTCGGCGACATCCGCCACGGCTACGCCGACCTGGCGGTGGCGCGCCGCCTGCTGGGCTTCGAGCCGCGCGTCTTGCTGGCCGACGGCCTGCGCCGCTTCTGCGCCTGGGCGGCCACGCAGCCCGTGCACGTCGATCGCTCCGAGCAGGCGACCGCGGAACTGCGCAGCAACGGGCTGACCAACTGATGCCCTCCCTGCGCGAGACCCTCGACGCGGACTGGGCGCGGCTCGCGCGCGCCAGCGGGCGCGCACAGGCCGGACGCCGCTGGGTGCACCACTTCTCGCCGCGCTTCGCGCCGGTCAGCCTGATCCGCCATGCGCACGCGCTGGAGCGTGCCGGCTGGCGCCGCCTGGCCAAGCTCGTCCAGCTGCTGAACTTCGTCGTCTTCGGCATCGAGGTGCCGGCGACGCTGGAGATCGGTCCGGGCCTGATCATCGCCCACACGCAGGGCACGGTGCTGGGCGGCGCGTCCATCGGGCGCAACGTCACCATCTTCCACCAGGTCACGCTCGGCGCGCGGACGGCGGACTTCTCGTACACGCTCGCCCTGCGCCCCGTGGTGGAGGACGAGGTGACGCTGACCGCCGGCGCCAAGGTGCTGGGGCCCGTCACGCTGGGCCGCGGCTGCGTCGTCGGCGCCAACGCGGTGGTGCTGGCCGACGTGCCCGCCGGCGCGCTGGCCGTCGGCGTGCCGGCGCGCATCGTGGCCAACCACGGCAGCGACGACGCGCTCGAGCCCTGACCATGACCACACGGAACAAGGGCCGCGCGCTGCTGGTGGCTCCCCGATTCTTCGGGTACGAGCAGGACATCCGCAGCCAGATGCTGGCCGACGGCTGGGACGTCGACATGCTGCCCGACCGCCCCTTCGATGCCGCGGTGCTCAAGGCGGTGGCCCGCGTGTCGCCCACGCTGACCATGCCGGCGGCCAACGCCTTCTACGACCGCGAGCTGAAGCGCCTGGCGGTGGGACGCTACGACCTCATCCTGGTGATCCAGGGCGAGTGCATCTTCGAGCCGACGCTGCGCATGCTGCGCGCGGCGTGGCCAGCGGCGCGGCTGGTCTTCTACACCTGGGACTCGCTGTCGAACAAGCCGCGCTCCAAGAAACAGCTGCCGCTGTACGACGAGTGCCTGAGCTTCGACCAGGCCGACGCGACGCGCTGGAACATGCGCTTCCGGCCGCTGTTCTTCACACCCGGCTTCGAGCGCACGGCGCCGCTGGATCCGACCTGGGACATCAGCTTCGTCGGCACCATCCATTCGGATCGCTACCGCATCGTGCGCGCCATCGCCGCGCAGCTGGACGACCCGGCCCGCGCGTGCTGGTACCTGTACCTGCAGGCGCCGTGGATGTACGCCATGCGCAAGGTCTTCACCCGCACGATCGCCGGCTCGAGCCGCGCCGATTTCCGCTTCGCGCCGCTATCGCGCGCGGAGGTCCAGAAGATCTTCCTCAACTCGCGCACCCTGCTCGACATCGAGCACCCGGCGCAGCGCGGCCTGACGATGCGCACCGTGGAGGCGCTCGGCAGCCAGACCAAGCTGATCACCACCAACGCCACCGTCGGCGGCTACGACTTCCACGATCCCGACAACATCGCCATCATCGACCGCAGGAACCCGCGCATCCCGCCCGGCTTCCTCTCGACGCCGTTCCGGCCGGTGCCCGAGGCGGTGCTGGACCGCTACCGCCTCGCGACCTGGGTGCGCGACGTCTGCGGCCGGCCGCCGGGCGCCTGAGCCGCGCTCGGCGTCAGCGGGACGCCCCGCCGGGGCCGGCCGCCGCCCATTCCCGCGCGTCAGCGGAACGTCATCGACATCGCCACGCCGTTGGGCATCACCGCGACGGCGTTGCCGGGTTGCGAGCCGACGCGCTGGCCGAACCAGTCGCCGACCACCCAGCCCAGCACCGAGCCGGCCACCGTGTCGGACAGCCAGTGCTTGCGGTCGGCCACGCGGCCCACGTTGACGAGCGCGGCCGCGCCGTACAGCCAGGGCGCGTCGTAGCGCTGCGCGATGGGCGTGACCAGCGCCCAGGCGAGCGCCGTGTGCGACGACGGGAACGAGCTGTCCGAGCGCTTCGCGTGGCCGAAGTCGGAGGCGCCGCGCTCGTCGCGCGGGCGCGAGCGGTCGACGCCCAGCTTGATGACCTCGGCCAGCGCCAGCGACGACAGGCCGGCCTCGACGCTCGCGAGCGCCACGTCGCCGTCGGCGCTGCCCCGGCGGCTCAGCCAGGCCGTGGTCGCCAGGCCCAGGCCGGCGTAGGGCAGCGTGGCGGCGACGTCGCGCAGGACGTGCAGCGAGGGCTCGCCGCGATGGCCGTCGACGTAGCCGTTGGCGGCGCGGTCGAGCAGCGCGGCGCCGCCGATCAGCGCGCCCGCTGCGAGCAGGCGGTCGGTGTCCGGGCTGCGGGCCGACAGCGCCTGGGCGACGCGACCCGGCGATGCGAAGCCGAGGTCGTCCAGCGTCGTGCTCATCTCGAGGCCCACGCGCGCGGACTTCTCCCAGCCGCCGGTCGGCGTCTGCACGCGCAGCCAGTCGAACTCGGGCGTGATGGTGGTGGAGCCGACATGCCAGCTGCGCCGCGCCGACGCGGCCCACAGCAGCAGGCCCGGCACCACGGGCTCGTTCGGGTAGGTGAAGGTGCCCACGTGCGAGCCCACGTGGCCCCAGTCGACGCGCAGCTCGCTGTCCCAGTCCGAATCGATCCAGCCGAGTGTCAGCAGCTTGCCGTCGGCGCCGACGCTGGCGCCCAGCCAGCGGTTGCCGTTGGTGAAGCCGTCGCGGTAGGCGTAGTTCACGTAGGCGCAGCCGGGGGTGCTGCGATGGCGCCAGGTCTCACGGCAGCCGACCTCGGAGGCCTCGAAGTAAAGGCGTGTCGCGCCGTCGGCGGACCAGCCTTCCACGCCCACCGTCTCCATGTACTTGTAGGGCAGGTGCTTGCGCGAATCCTCGCCCATCACCTGCGCGTAGCCGGCGCAGCGCACGCCGAAGGGGCAGCGCAGGCGCAGGTCGACGCCGGCCAGGCCGTTGCCGGAATCGCGGCTCTGCGCCTCGTCGGTCTGTGCATTGGCGTGCGATCCCACCACGGCGCGCAGGAAGCTGCCGATCGTCTCGGCGTGGCCGGTGCCGCCGAACTGGGCCATGCGCGTGAGGCCGATCTCGAGCAGCGGCAGCGGATGCGCCGTCAGGCGCCAGCCCGTCACCAGGGCATCGCCGCCGGAGCTCGGCGCCGTGCCTTGCGTGCGCGCGACGAAGAAGTCGGTGTTCCACGGCCCCAGCCACGACAGCCAGGGCGACTCCGAAGGCAGCACCGACGCGCGCTGGAAGCCGATGCCGTCCAGCGGCGGCGCGTTGTTGCTCAGCGGCAGCGCGGTCTGCCAGCCGGGGCCCCACCACGAGCGATGCGCCCAGGCCTGCGCCTGGACGCCGAAGGCGTCGACCGCGACGGCGCTCTCGTCGAGTCGCGCAGTGGCGTGCGCGCGGCCGTTGTCGGCCACCGGATCGAGCCGGCCGCCGACCTGCAGCGCGAGATGCGGGCCGTCGTATTCACCGCTGCGCAGCTGCAGGCTGCTGCCCGGCGTGGGATCGTCGCCGAACGCGGGCAGCGCCTCCTTGCGCTCGCGTACCGCCAGCCCGATGCGCGCGGACTGCTGTGCGCGCAGCTCGGCGCGCACCTGGGCGCGCGCGGCGTCGAGCGCGGGCGGCAATTCGGCGGGCAGCGTGTCGAGCGCGCGCTGCACGGCGTCGCGCGGCAGCGGCCACTGGGAGACGGTCAGGGGCAGGCCGCCGTCGTCGACGAGCAGCTCGATCGCGTGGCGCGCCGACGCGCTGGGCATCCACGGCACGGAGGCCGCCATGGCCAGCGACGACAGCATCCAAAGCGCGGCGGCGGTGCACGCGCGCGCGCCGACGTTGCGCAGGCGCGCGGCGCCCGCCCAGCTCGATCTCATCCTTCCACCCCGATAATTTGCTTGTTGTCGCCCGTCGACCGTCGCGCAGCGCGCCACTGTCGAGCGTTCGCCGCGGGCGCGAGCTCGCGGCGGCGTGCATTCTCGCAGCCCCGCGCAAGACCCCCATGACCGTACGCTGAATGAACTCGTCGAATCCCTTGCGCGCGGCACTGGCCGCCGCCAGCCGGCCGTTGCAGGGCCGGCTGGCGCGGCTCGTCTATCCGCCCGGCACGCAGCCCGCCGACTTCCTGCAGCCGGCCGGCGAGGCCGCGTTGCTGGCCGCGGACTCGGTGTCATGGCGCGTGTTCGCGAACCCGGTCGCGCTGCTGGTGGGCGGCGTGGCCGCCGTGCTGCTGGAGCTGGCCGAACCGCGGGTACGGACCGGGGTATGGGACCACACGACGTTCCGCAGCGCCCCGCTGCCGCGCCTGCAGCGCACCGGCTACGCCGCGATGCTGACGGTGTTCGGCGCGCGCAGCCGCACGGAAGCGATGATCCGGGGCATCAACGCGGGGCACGCGCGCATCGCGGGCCGCACGCCGGCCGGCGTGCCGTACCGGGCCGACGACGTCGACCTGCTCACCTGGGTGCATGCCACCGCGACCTTCGGCTTCCTGCAGGGCTACGTGCTGTGCGTGCGGCCGCTGGACGCCGCGCGGCGCGACGCGTTCTACGCCGAGAACCAGGCCTCGGCGCGGCTGTACGGCGTGGCGTCGCCTCCAGGCTCCGAGCACGCGCTCGAGGCGCTGTTCGAGCGCATGCGCCCGCTGCTCGAGCCCTCGCCCATCGTCGGGGAGTTCCTGGCCATCATGCGCGCCATGCCGCTGCTGCCCGGCCCGCTGCGACCGCTGCAGGGACTGCTGCTTCGTGCGGCGGTGCAGGCGTTGCCCGCCGACATTCGCGCGCGGCTGGGGCTGGACGGCGCACGCTGGCGCCTCGCGCCGTGGCAATGGCGCGTGGTGCGCACGCTGGGCCGTGCCGCGGACCACCTGGGCCTGCCGACGCTGCCGGCACAGCTCGCGCGCCGCCGCCTCGCGAGCCGCGCCTGAGGCCGCACGGATACGATCGCGCCATGCCGTCCACTGATTCGCACAGCGCCGCTCCCGACACGCGTGCCGTCGTCGGGCTCGACGACGCGCCTCCGCCCGGCTACATCGCACTGTGCTGGGAAGTGTTCTTCCGGTCGCGCGGACGCGGCGTGGCGATGGACGCGCATTTCCCGTGGCTGCACGTGCCGGGACAGGCGGTCTTCGTGACGCTGCGCGTGGACGACGCGGTGATCGCGGGCTGCGCGATGCGCTTCATCGACGACCGGACGCGCGCGCGCCGCGGGGCCGCGATCGGCCTCGTCTGCGTCGACGCGAAGCATCGCGGCCAGGGTCATTCGTCACGCGTGCTGGAACGCGCGATCGCCCACGCCGACGCGCTCGGTCTCGCGGACCTGGTGCTGTGGACGGGCAAGCCGGGCGTCTACGAGCGGCACGGGTTCGCGCTGGATGACGACGGCCTCTACGGCTCGGCCTGCGCGCCCGCCGGCATGGCGCCCCTGGCCGTCGATGCCACGCAGGACGCCTGGCCGGGCAGTGGGGATACGCGCGGGCTGCCGCCGTTCGCGGCCTCGGGCGAGCGATGGCAGTCCGCCGATGCATCGGCGATCGTGGTGCGCGATGCGCGCGGCCCCATCCTGGCGGAGTGGCAGGGACCCGACGCCGCCGTGGCCGACCTGCTGGCGCACGCGATGCCGCCGGCCTGGCGCATCAACGCCTTGGCGGGCGACGGCTTGCCGGCACTGCTGGCGGAGCGCGGCTTCGCGCTCGACCTGCAGCCCTCGCGCCTGCGCATGCGGCGCCCGGCGCCCCTGGCGGGCGCGGCGCCCCGCCGCTACGACCTGCGCGTGCTCGACAGGATCTGACCCGCCGGGCGTGTCGCCAAGGGCGTCAGGCCTTCCCGCCGCCCAGCAGGGACGCGACCTTGCGCTTGGCGCGGATGTTGGCCGAGATCGACGCGCGACCGGTCGCCGTCGGGGCGGGGGTAATCGCTTCCCACTCGGCCTTGTCGGCCGTGGAGCTGGCCTCGTAGGGCCGGTCGAAGAACGGATCGCGGCTCTTCTGCGGCGCGGGCGCGCGCACCGGGGCCGGGGCACGCGGCGCGGCGTACGCCGGCTCGCGCTCGCGGCGCGGCTCGTCGTCGAAGCGCGGACGCGGCGGACGGCGCGGACGGTCGTCCTCGACCTCGAACGGCTCGAGCTCGATCTTCTTGTTGATCAGCTTCTCGATGTCCGAGACGTTGCGCGCGTCGTCGCGCGTGACCAGCGTCACCGCCAGGCCGGACGCGCCTGCACGGCCCGTGCGGCCGATGCGGTGGACGTAGTCCTCGGCGTTGAACGGCACGTCGAAGTTGAAGACGGCGGGCAGGTCGGCGATGTCCAGGCCGCGGGCGGCCACGTCGGTGCACACCAGCACGTCGACCTCGCCCTTCTTGAACGAGGCGAGCGCCTTGAGGCGTTCGTCCTGCGACTTGTCGCCGTGCAACGCCGACGTGCGCATGCCGTCGCGCTCGAACGTGCGCGCCAGGCGCGCCGCGCCCAGCTTGGAGTTGACGAACACCAGCGCCTGCGTGATGCC
>JBJMWE010000151.1:0-11975 GCA_045810285.1 Vitreoscilla sp.
ATGCGGCGATGCGGCATCGGGCTCGCTGTAGACGGCGACGGTGCGATAGCCCAGTGCGCGCGCCGTGCGGATCACGCGGCAGGCGATCTCGCCGCGATTGGCGACCAGGATCTTGCGCAGGCTCATTGCGGCGCCCACGATGGCGAGCGCTTCTGCAGGAAGGCCGCCATGCCTTCCAGGCCCTCGGCGCCACGCGTCGCGCTGGCGAACAGGCGAGCCGCGTCGGCGACGAGGTCGGCGGACGGCGTGTGCAGCGCCCGCGACATCAGCGCCTTGGTCGCCGCCACCGCACCCGGCGCGCAACGCAGGATCACGGCGAGTGTCGCGGCCAGCGCGGCGTCGAGTCCGGCGCCGTCCTCATGCACCTCGTGCACCAGTCCGATCTGCAGCGCCTGCGCGGCAGACAACTTGCCGCCGGTCACCGCCAGCCGCCGCGCCTGCGATGCGCCCAGGCGCGCGACGAGAAACGGGGCGATCTGCGCCGGCACGACGCCCAGCGATGTCTCCGGCAGGCGGAACTGGGCGCCCTGCCCGGCCAGCGCCACGTCGACGACGCAGGCCAGACCCAGGCCGCCGCCCATGACCGTGCCTTCGAGCAGCGCGATCGTCGCGATGCCGGTGCGGGCGAAGCCGTCGCACAGCAGGCCGAAGCGGGCGTTGGCGTCGGCGATCGCATCGCCGTTGCCGGCCATCTCGCGTTGGCGCGCCTGCGCCATGTCCTGCAGGTCGGCGCCGGCACAGAAATGGCCGCCCGCCCCGCGCAGCACGATGGCGCGCACCTCGCCCGCGGCCTCGGCATCGGCGAGCACCGCGGCCAGCTCCGAGACCATCTGCAGCGACATCGCATTGCGTTGCTGGGGACGGTTCAGCGTCACGTGCAGCACGCCGCCGTCCTGGCGCACCCACAGCGTCCGGTACGCCGGGGTGTCCATCAATGGCCGCCCTTGGGCAAGGTGCCCTCGAGCTTGCAGATGATGCCCAGCATCACCTCGTCGGCGCCGCCGCCGATGGAGATCAGGCGCGAGTCGCGGTAGGCCTGGGAGACCGGGTTGTCACGCGTGAAGCCCATGCCGCCCCAGTACTGCAGGCAGCTGTCGGACACCTCGCGGCTCAGGCGGCCGCTCTTGAGCTTGCACATCGACGCGAGCTTGGTCACGTCCTTGCCGGAGACGTAGAGCTCGCCGGCCTGGTAGGTGAGCGCGCGCAGCGCGGCCACCTCGGTGCGCAGCTCCGCGAGGCGGAAGTGCACCACCTGGTTGTCGAGGATGCTCTTGCCGAAGGCCTGGCGTTCGCGCGTGTACTCGATGGTCAGGTCGATCAGGCGATCGAGGCTGCGCAGCGACGACGCCGCGCCCCACATGCGCTCTTCCTGGAACTGCATCATCTGGAACGCGAAGCCCATGCCCTCCTGGCCGATCAGGTAGCGCTGGGGCACGCGCACGCCGTCGAAGAACAGCAGCGCGGTGTCGGACGAGTCCATCCCGATCTTGTGGATCTTCTGCTTGGTGATGCCCGGCAGGTTCATCGGCACGATGATCAGGCTCTTGTTCTTGTGCACCGGGCCGTCGCTGGTATTGGCGAGCAGGCAGCACCAGTCGGCCTGCAGGCCGTTGGTGATCCACATCTTGCTGCCGTCGATGACGTAGTCGCCGTCGTCCTTGCGCGCGGTCGTCTTCAGCGCCGCGACGTCCGAGCCGCCGCCGGGCTCGCTGACCGCCACGCAGCCGAGCACGTCGCCGGCGATCGAGGGCGCGAGGAACTCGCGGCGCAGTTCGTCCGAGCCGAAGCGCGCCAGCGCCGGGGTGCACATGTCGGTGTGCACGCCGATCGACATCGGCACGCCGCCGCAACCGCATTCGCCCAGCGCCTCGGCCATCACCATCGAGTAGCTGAAGTCCAGGCCCGCGCCGCCGAACTCCTCGGGGTACTTCAGGCCCAGCAGGCCGAGGTCGCCCAGCTTCTTCATGACCTCGTGCGCCGGGTACTGCTCGTCGGCCTCCCACTTCGGGACGTTCGGGTTCAGCTCCTTCTCGACGAAGCGCTTGACGGTCTCGGACAGGGCCTTGTGTTCGGTCGTGAATTTCATGGGGTGAGCCGAGGTTGGGATACAAGGAGATGCGCCGGGGAGCGCGCGGCCGCTCCGGAGCGAGCCGGCGTGAGCCCCTCGGGGGCGGGGAGCGGAGCGAGCCGGGTCGTCATGTCTAGAATCGGGCGACGCCGAACGCGTTGGGGTGCAGCGTCCTTCGGGCGGCCTCGCGCGCGAGCGCCAGCACGAGCGCGAGCACGCGGCGCGTGTCGCGCGGGTCGACGATGCCGTCGTCCCACAGCCGGGCGGTGCCGAACAGCACGTGCGATTCGCGGTCGATGCGGTCGCGCAGCTGGTTGCCCATCGCGGCGAGCGCGTCGGCGTCGACCGGCGCACCGCTGCGCGCGAGCTTGGCCGCGCCGACGATCTCCATCACCTTGCCGGCCTGCGCGCCGCCCATCACCGCGGTGCGCGCGTTGGGCCAGCTGAAGATGAAGCGCGGGTCGAAGCCGCGGCCGCACATGCCGTAGTTGCCGGCGCCGAAGGAGCCGCCGATCAGGAACGTGAACTTGGGCACGCGCGCGTTGGCCACCGCCTGGATCATCTTCGCGCCGTGCTTGATCGCCCCGCCGCGCTCGGCGGCCGAGCCCACCATGTAGCCGGTGGTGTTCTGCAGGAAGACGAGCGGCGTGCCGGACTGGTCGCACAGCTGGATGAACTGCGCCGCCTTGTTGGCGCCGGCGGGCTGGATCGGGCCGTTGTTGCCGAGAAGGCCGACGACGTGGCCGTCGACGCGCGCATGGCCGCACGGCGTGTCGGCGCCGAAGCCGGGCTTGAATTCCAGGAAGTCCGAGCCGTCGACCAGGCGGGCGATCACCTCGCGCACGTCGTAGGGCTCGCGCTCGTCGGCCGGCACGACGCCCAGCAGCTCCTCGGCCGGGTACAGCGGCGCGGCCGCCTGGCCGGCCGCGGGCGCGACGTCCCATTGCAGCTTGTCGACCAGCTCGCGCGCGATCGCGATCGCATGCGCATCGTCCTCGCCGAGGTATTCGCCCAGGCCGGTGATCTCCGCGTGCGTCTGCGCGCCGCCGAGATCCTCGTCGGTCGCGTCCTCGCCGATCGCGGCCTTGACCAGCGGCGGGCCGGCGAGATAGATGCTCGAGCGCCCGCGCACCAGCACGACGTAGTCGGACAGGCCCGGCAGGTAGGCCCCGCCCGCCGTCGACGAACCGTGCACCACCGCGACCTGCGGAATGCCCGCGGCCGACAGGCGGGCCTGGTTGGCGAAGCTGCGCCCGCCCTCGACGAACATCTCGCTCTGGTACATCAGGTTGGCGCCGCCCGATTCCACGAGATAGATCAACGGCAGCCGGTTCTCCAGCGCCACCTGCTGCGCGCGCAGCGCCTTGCGCAGGCCCATCGGCGAGACGGTGCCGCCCTTGAGCGCGCTGTCGCTGGCGGAGACGACGACGCGCTTGCCCGCCACCAGCCCGATGCCGACGATGGAGCCGCCGCCCTGCACGTTCTTCCTGCCGTCGTCGTCGTGCATTCCCAGGCCGGCCAGCGGCGACAGCTCCAGGAAGCCGCTGCCGCGATCGAGCAGTTGCGCGACGCGCTCGCGTGGCAGCAGCTGGCCGCGTTGCTCGAACTTGTCGCGCCTGGCGGCGCTCTCGTCGACGACCTGGCGTTCGAGCTTGCGCACCTCGGCCAGCTTGTCGGCCATGCGCGCGGCATTGGCGGCGAAGGCCGCGGACCGGACGTCGATGCGCGAGACGATCGCCGGCATCAGGTGCCTTCCCCGCGCAGCACCTGCGGCGTGACCGCGCGATGGAAGCCGTCGAACGGCACCGAGCGATCGTGGTCGACCGACGGGAACAGCGGCGACCCCAGCGACGCGCCGCCGTCGATCTGCAGCGTGACGCCCGTGATGAACGCAGCCGCGGGCGACAGCAGGAACACGATGGCCGCGCTCACCTCGGCCTCGAGGCCCATGCGCCGCAGCGGCACGTGGCGCTTGAGCTCGGGGATCAACGTCTTCATGGCGCCGCCGTAGGTGTCCATGCCGCTGGAGGCGATCCAGCCGGGCGCCACCGCGTTGACGCGCACGCCGCTCGATGCCCACTCGAACGACGCCGTCATCGTGAGGTTGCTCATGCCCGCGCGCGCCGCGCCCGAGTGCGCCATGCCGGGCATGCCGTTGCGGAAGTCGGCCGTCATGTTGACGATCGCGCCGCCGTGCGCCTGGAAGCTCTGCAGGAACAGCTCGCGCATCATCAGGAAGCCGCCGGTCAGGTTGTTGGCGACGACGGCCTCGAAGCCGCGCTTGCTGATGGCCATCATCGGCGCCGGGAACTGGCCGCCGGCGTTGTTGACCAGGCCGTGCACGACGCCTTCCCTGGCGACGACGTCGGCCACGCTGGCCTTCACGGCCTCGTCGTCGCGGATGTCGAACGCGCGCCAGGTGCAGCGGCCGCCGTCCTCGGCGATCTCGGCGGCGACGCGCTCGAGCTTGTCGGTGCTGCGGCCGCTGATCACCACGTCGGCGCCGAGCGAGGCCAGCTCGTGCGCGACGGCGCGGCCGATGCCCGAGCCGCCGCCGGTGACCCAGACGCGCCGGCCGGCGAACAGCCCCGGGGCGAACACGCTGCGATAGCGCGAAGAGGGGATGGTGGCGTCGTCCGGATCGGGAGAGGCTGTCGTCATGTGGACACGGTCGTTTCCGAGAAGCACGGGGCGGGACCCCTGGCACGTGCCGCATTAGGCTTCAGGGTGACGTTAACGTCAACCTCATGTCGTGTCGGGAATTTCACTGATGCCAGCGTCATGCGCTGGCCCTAGGATGGCGGCGATTGCCCGCGTGCCACCGCGCGCCGTTGCCCGCCAACCTCTCCTGCACCAGGAACTTCTTCGCATGGACATCCAGAACGCCACCGATCAACTGCGCGCCAAGGTCGGCGAGGACTGCGGCCTGGGCGCCGTGCTGAAGTTCGACTGCGGCGCGGACGGCGCCGTCGTGATCGACGCCACCACCGTGCCCAACGGGCTGTCCAACGATGCCGACCGCGTCGCCGACTGCACCGTCGCGCTGAGCGTCGATACGCTGGGCGACCTGCTGTCGGGCGAACTCGAGCCGACCACCGGCTTCATGATGGGCAAGTTCAAGGTCTCGGGCGACATGAGCGTCGCGCTGAAGCTGCAACGCGTCATCTGAGCAGCGCGATGGAACCGCTGGCATCCAAAGCCGTGCGCGGCGCCCGCGCGCAGACCGCCGACGAGGTGGTGGCCGACCACCGCAGCGACGACGCCGGCCAGCTGTTCGGCATCACCGAGCTCTGCAAGGAGTTCGACATCTCGCCGCGCGCGCTGCGCTTCTATGAGGACAAGGGCCTGCTGGCGCCGCGCCGCGTCAACGGCACGCGCGTCTACACCCGGCGCGACCGCGCGCGGCTGCAGCTGATCCTGCGCGCCAAGGCCATTGGCTCGTCGCTGGCCGAGATCAAGCACTACCTCGATCTCTACGGCGCGCACGGCGAAGGCCGCGCGGTGCAGATGAAGTACGTGCTGGACAAGACGTCGAAGGCGATCGCCGAGCTGGAGCAGAAGCGCGCGCACATCGACGCCTCGCTGGCGGAGCTGCGCATCATCAATGCGACCGTCAAGCGTGGGCTGGGCAAATAGATGCCGGCCGCTTCGGTGAACGCAGAGGCCACGCTTGCATGTCAGCCTGCGCGGCGTCATTTGGAGCTGCACATCATCAATGCGACCGTCAAGCGGGGGCTGGGCAAATGGGCGCCGACCGCTTCGCTGAACGCAGAGGCCACGCTTGCATGTCAGCCTGTGCGCAGTCGCAGGATCCACCCAAGAGCAGACGCCTCGGCGGGGGTGGATCCTGCGACTGCGCGCAGGATGACGTGCGCGGCGTCATTTGGAGCTGCGCATCAACAATGCAACCGTCAAGCGGGGGCTGGGCAAATGGGCGCCGACCGCTTCGCTGAACGCAGAGGCCACGCTTGCATGTCATCCTGCGCGCAGTCGCAGGATCCACCCCCGAGCAGACGCCTCGGCGGGGCGGACCCTGCGACGACGCGCAGGATGACGGGCGTGACGTCATTTCCGATTGAAAGGCCCTCATGACCGACGCATTCATCTACGACCACGTCCGCACCCCGCGCGGCAAGGGCAAGAAGGACGGCAGCCTGCACCAGGCGACGCCGGTGTGGCTGCTGCGCGGCCTCCTGCAGTCGATGCAGCAGCGCCTCGGCCTGGACACGGCGCTCGTCGACGACGTCGTGCTGGGCTGCGTCACGCCGGTCGGCGAGCAAGGTGCCGACATCGCGCGCACCGCCGTGCTGGACGCCGGCTGGGACGAGCGCGTCGCCGGCGTCACGCTGTCGCGCTTCTGCGCCTCGGGCCTGGAGGCCGTCAACCTCGCCGCGGCCAAGGTGGCCAGCGGCTTCGAGGACATGGTGGTGGCCGGCGGCATCGAGTCGATGTCGCGCTGGACCATGGGGTCGGACGGCGGTGCGTGGTTCATGGATCCGCGCATCAACCAGGGTATCGGCTTCATCCCGCAAGGCATCAGCGCCGACCTGATCGCCACGCTCGAAGGCTTCTCGCGCCACGACCTCGATTCGTACGCGCTGCAGTCGCACCAGCGCGCGGCCGCGGCACGCGCCGCGGGACACTTTGGCAAGTCCGTCGTGCCCGTGCACGACATCGCCGGCCTGCTGATGCTGGCCGAAGACGAGACGATCCGCGCCAACGCCACGCTGGAAGCGATGGGCAAGCTCGAGCCGTCGTTCGCCGCGATGGGCACGATGGGCTTCGACGCCACCGCCCTGCGCAAGTACACCACCGTCGAGAAGATCACCCACGTGCACCACGCCGGCAATGCCTCGGGCATCGTGGACGGCGCGGCGCTGATGCTGCTGGGCTCGCGTGACGCCGGCGCGCGCGCCGGCCTGCGCGCCCGGGCTCGTATCCGCAGCGTGGCCGTCGTCGGCTCCGAGCCCACCATCATGCTCACCGGGCCGACGCCGGCCTGCCGCAAGGCGCTGGCCAAGGCCCGACTGCAGGCCGCGGACATCGACCTGTGGGAGATCAACGAGGCCTTCGCCGCGGTGCCGATGAAGACGGCGCGCGACCTCGGCGTCGCGCTGGACCGCGTCAACGTCAACGGCGGCGCGATCGCGCTCGGTCACCCGCTGGGCGCCACCGGCTGCATCATCCTGGGCACGCTGCTCGACGAGCTGGAACGCCGCGACCAGGCGCTCGGCTGCGCCACGCTGTGCGTGGGCGGCGGCATGGGCATCGCCACGATCATCGAGAGGATCTGAAATGTCGATTCCATGTCAATCGAATGTCCAGCGGGCCGCTCCCGAGAAGGCCCGCGCCTCCTCAGGAGGCTGGATGCCATACCCGGCGGACTGGAGGCTCCAATGAACGACGTACTGGACGTGATCGTCGACGCCGACGGCATCGCCATCGCCACGATGGATTCCCCGGGCCGTTCGATGAACGTGCTCAACGACGCACTCGCGCAGCCGCTGGCCGCGCTGGTCGAACGCCTGGAGACCGACCCGAAGGTCCGGGGCCTCGTGCTGCGCTCCGGCAAGAAGGACTTCCTCGCCGGCGCCGACATCGACCGCCTGCGCGCGCTGTCCTCCGCGCAGGAGGCCTTCGACGAATCGATGCGCCTGAAGAAGGCGCTGCGCCGCCTGGAGCTGTGCGGCAAGCCCGTGGTCGCGGCCATCAACGGCAAGTGCCTGGGCGGCGGGCTGGAGATCGCGCTCGCCTGCCACCACCGCATCGTGCTGGACGACGGCAAGGCACGGCTGGGGCTGCCCGAGGTCAAGCTGGGCCTGCTGCCCGGCGGTGGCGGCACGCAGCGCCTGCCGCGCCTGGTCGGCATGCAGCAGGCGCTGCAGTGGATGGGCGAAGGCTCGGACATCCGCGCCGCGCAGGCCCTCGAGACGGGCCTGGTCGGCGAGCTCGCGACGTCGGCCGACGACATGCTGGCCCGGGCCAAGGCCTGGATCGCCGCCAACCCGGCGCCGAAGCAGCCGTGGGATTCCCCGAAGTTCCGCTACCCCGGCGGCGACTCGCGCACGCCCGCCGCGGCGCAGATGTTCTCGGTGGCGCCGTCCATGGCGTCGGCCAGGAGCCAGGGCAACTACCCCGCGATCACGCACATCCTGTCGTGCGTGTTCGAGGGCGGCGTCGTGGGATTCGACGCGGCGCTCGAGCTCGAATCGCGCTATTTCGCGGCCTGCGCGATGTCGCGGGAATCGAAGAACATGATCGGCACGCTGTGGTACCAGCTGCAGGCGATCGAGCGCGGCGCCTCGCGCCCGGCCGGGCCCGAGCGGCGCCTCGTCAAGCGCCTGGGCATCCTGGGCGCCGGCATGATGGGCGCGGGCATCGCCTACGTGGCGGCCCGCGCAGGAATCGACGTCGTGCTGCTCGACTCCTCGCCCGACACCGCGGTGCGCGGCCGCCAGTACTCGCAGGACCTGCTGGACAAGGCCGTGCGCCAGGGCCGCAGCACGCAGGAACAGCGCGACGCGACGCTCGCGCGCATCACGCCCACCGTGCAGTTCGAGGACCTCGCGGGCTGCGAGCTCGTCGTCGAGGCGGTGTTCGAGGACCGTGCCGTCAAGGCCGACGTCACGCGCCGCGCGGAGGCGCTGCTGGCCGCCGACGCGGTGTTCGCGTCCAACACGTCGACGCTGCCGATCACCGGCCTCGCGCAGGCCAGCGTGCGCCCGGCGCAGTTCATCGGCCTGCACTTCTTCTCGCCGGTGGACAAGATGCCGCTGGTCGAGATCATCATGGGCCAGCAGACGGACGATGCCACGCTGGCGTTCGCCTTCGACTTCGTGCGCCAGATCGGCAAGACGCCCATCGTCGTGAACGACTCGCGCGGCTTCTACACGAGCCGGGTGTTCGCCACCTACGTGATGGAAGGCCTGGCGATGCTGCGCGAAGGCGTGCACCCGCGCCACATCGAGGCCGCGGGCCTGCAGGCCGGCATGCCCATGCCGCCGCTGGCACTGCAGGACGAGGTGTCGCTGACGCTGGCGCTGCACGTGGCCGACCAGGCCCGCAAGGATCTCGCCGCCGAAGGCAAGGCCTACGTCGAGCATCCCGGCGAGGCCGTGCTGCGCCAGATGTGCGAGATCGGCCGCGTCGGTCGCAAGGCCAACCTCGGGTTCTACGACTGGACGGACGCGGGCCGCAGCCTGTGGCCGGGCCTGGCCCGGATGTTCCCGGTGGCAGCGCAGCAGCCCCCGCAGCGCGAGCTCGTCGACCGCCTGATGTTCGTGCAGGCCAACGAGGCCGCGCGCTGCGTCGAGGAAGGCGTGCTGCACTCGGTGGCCGACGCCAACGTCGGCTCGATCTTCGGCTGGGGCTTCGCGCCGTTCCAGGGCGGCGCGCTGCAGTTCGTCAATGCCATGGGCGCGAAGCGCTTCGTGGAGCGCGCACGCGCGCTCGCGCAGGCGCACGGGCCGCGCTTCGACCCGGCGGCCGTGGTGGTGAACCTGGCGGAGCGCGACGGGGTGTTCGAGGACTGAACAAGCTGAGAACGAATCCCGCTCGCCCGAGCGGCGGATTCATCCACAGATTCTGCGCCCGGCTGCGCGCTACGCCGTGGCGAGCGCGTCGCCCGAGGCCGGATCGACGTCCACGATGGTCCATCCCTGCGCGCGGATCGCCGCCGCCAGCGCGCCATCGTCGGCGGTCAGGACGATGATGGACGGCGACGTGAGCCGCCGATTGGCGTAGATCGCCAGCAGGCCCGGCACCTGCAGCGCCACGCCGCGCTTGCGGAACTTGCCGAGCTGCCGGTGCCAGCGTTGGGTCCAGGCGCCCTGCTCCACGCGCGAATAGACCAGCAGGTCGCCGCGCAGGTCGTAGACGGCCTCGAAGGGCGCGTCGCGCCGCGTCTTGTCCATGCGCGCAGCGGCCCGGTTGCCGAAACGCCGCTCGAAGAAGCGGCGGATGGCGGCCCTGATGCGATCGGCCCGCGGCGGGAACATCCACAGCGCCACGGCCTCCAGGAACAGGCTCGCGGCGAGCACGCGCCAGGCGAGGCGGGACGGCTCCTGTGCGAAGCTCAGGCACGCCGCGAGCACGCCGCCCGCGAATGCGACCGCGCCCAACGCCGGGGCGAACCGGCGGGCGCCCGTCCGGATTCGCTCGAGCAGGCCGCCGCCCTCGTAGCGGCGCACGAGGGCACGGTACTGGTAGCGCGCCATCGCCCGCAGGCCCTGGGCCGCACGGTCGCAATGCGCCGCGTCCACCTGGAGCCTGAATTGCAGCTGCCGCGGCGCGTCGGCCGCGGGCGGCTCCGTCGTCACCTCAGCCGTCACGGCCTCACTGTCCCGCCGGCGGCTCCCACAGCTCCACCTTGTTGCCCTCGGGATCGACGACCCAGCCGAACTTGCCGTATTCGGACTCGTCGACCTTGTCCAGGACGTCGCAGCCTTCGGCGTTCAGCGCGGCGACGAGCGCGCGGAGGTCGTCGACGCGGTAGTTCACCATGAACGACGCGTGGCTGGGCGCGAACTGGTCGGTGTCGTGCGAGGCGACCGACCAGGCGGTCGTGCCGCCGACGGGCTTGCCGTCGGCGTCGGTCCAGTCGAAGGCGGCGCCGCCCCAGGCCTGCACGTCGATGCCCAGATGGCGCTTGTACCAGGCGCGCAGCGCGGGCGCATCCTTCGCCTTGAAGAAGATGCCGCCGATGCCAGTGACTCGTTTCATGCCGGACTCTCCGATTGATGATGGGTTGCCTTCGATCGCCTGCCGTCCGCGCGGCCGTCACGCCTTGGCGCGAACGGGCCGCGCGGGCGGACGATTCTATGCAGCGGGACGCGTCATGGCGATGGCGGCCCAGCCGTCTCGAGCGTGCCGCGCAAGGCCGCCAGCGCCGCCCCGATCTCGTCGGGCTCGCGCAGCGCCTTGCGCGCGGTGCCGATCGCCTTGCGCACTGCGCCGGGCGCCTCGCCGCGCTCGACCAGCCCCAGCAGCGGCGCCTCGCAGGCGAGCAGCGTGTCGATCCAGAGCGTGGGCCGCGGCGGCGCGCGGCGCCGTGCGAGGCGGTGGGCGACGCCCTGGGCGCGGAACACCGGCTGCATCTGGCGCACCAGCGCCATCGCGCCGACGACCGCTTGCGGGCGGCGCTCCGCCGCGTCCGGATCGAGCGCTTCCGACATCGCCGCCAGCGCGCCGGCGATGCGACGCCGCAGGATGTCGGCCGACGGGATCGGGAACACGAAGGACGCCGCGGCGATGGCGATCGCCGCACCGATGACGATCTCCAGCAGGCGGCGCCACAGCAGCAGCGGCTCGGCGGCGGGCTCCAGCGTCTGCAGCAGCGCGAGCGCCAGCGTCACGCACAGCACCCACCAGCCGTAGCCGAAGACGCGCAGGACCAGGCCGGCGAACACGCAGGCCATCACGAGCGCGCCGACGGTGGGAGCGTCGCCGCCCGCCAGGCCGGCCACCGCCATCGCCAGCACGGTGCCGCCGGCCGCGCCGAGCACGCGCAGCACGCCGCGCCGCAGGACGTCGAACTGGCCGGCGCCGCCAATGCTGACGAGCAGCGCCGTGAGCACCAGCCAGCGCCAGTGATCCCGGAACGCGACCAGCCCCACGGCGAACGCGACCGCCAGCGAGACGACCAGCTGCAACGACAGGCGCACGGACGCGGAGGGCCGCAGCGTGCCAGGGGTCGCGGCGGAGGCGGCCGGCGCGGCGGCCGCGGGTGCGTCCCCCGGCAGCCATCCGAGCAGCCGCCCGAGCCCGTGCGCCACCAGCACGCACGCCAGCGCCAGGAGCGCGATCACGGCGGGCGCCGCCAGCGCGAATGCGGGCGGCAGGCCCCACGCGGGCCGCTGCGGCAGCGCGGGGACGACGAGGATCGTGACGAGCGGCAGCAGCACCAGCC
>JBJMWE010000152.1:0-3733 GCA_045810285.1 Vitreoscilla sp.
CGCAGGTGAGGCTAGTGTGCTGTCCCGGACAGTTCGCACGCGCGATACGGCTGCAAACGAGCCGAAGCGTCGTTGCAAAGCCTCGCCGTACTGCCCGGTACGACTCGCCTTTGCGCCTGGCTCCGACTCGTTTGCAGCGCGTCTCGCCTGCGCGCGTACTTCCGGGACAGCACACTAGTTGGCCGCCTTGGGCGCCAGCGCCGCGGCCAGCGAGCCCGGGGCCGGCTGGGTGCCGAGTTCATGGTAGGTGCCCAGGTCCGCCGAGATAAACCCGGCGACGAAGCTGGTGCCGATGGCGTTGCCGACGCCCGCTGCAACTGGTCCACGACCGGTCGCCGCCGCCGCGGTCGTCGCTGCGGGCATCACCGGCGCATTCGGGTCGAGCACCGTGCGCTGCGGCGCGGCGTCCGGCTGTCCGCCGAGGTTGCGGTGATCGGAGAGCTTGTCCAGATTGGGCGTGCCGTCCGCCGTGAAATCGGTGACCATCCAGAACCCGTTCTGTACGAAGAACACTGTCGGCTGCGCGTCGGCCTTCTTCGGCTTGAAGAGGCCGCAATCGCGCGCGACACCGCCCCATGGCGGCGTCTTGTCCTTGAGTTCGTTGGCTTCGACCAGGCATGGCTGCGGGCCGAGGTAGTAAGTGCCTTCGTCCGACTCGCCCACCGCGACGTAGGTACCTGCGATCAGCGTCTCGTGGAGGTCGATGAATGCGCGCGACAGCGTCCACTTGACCGGCGACCGCAACTGCAGGGACGCCGGATTCGCCATGGGGCGCAAGGAGCCGGGCGCGGTGCCGCAGGCGGCGAGCGTGATGGTCGCTGCGACCAAGGAGGCGAGACCGATGGTGCGGCCGGTCGGTTCGAGGTGCCTGTTCACGATGTCGTTCCTCCCTGGAACTCGATGGTTGTTCGCGCTGCGAGTATGGCCTGCGGGCCCGTCGGCGGCGGACATGGTTTGCCCGGAACGAGCCGCACCTCGCATCCAACGGGCGCTTCGCGGAATCGGCGCTGAGCGGATTCGACAGAGTGCTGACCTGAACTGAGTAGCATGCAGGGCTCCATTTGGTGAACGACCCTCCTGGCCGGCATGCGCCGTCAAACGTCGAGTTCCAGGCCATCGGAGCGATGTCCGAACGGAGCCAGGCCGCCGTTGGCAGCATGGCCGCGCGTAGCCGCCTTCGGGGGAACGGCGTGCAAACGTCGCCGTCGGTGCCGACAGCCTCACTCGCGGTGCGCGTAGGACCTGACGATCAAGGATCGCAACGCCTGTGCGGCGGCGTCGTGGTGCGTCCTGTCATGCCAGGTCAGGTTGAGCGTCGTCGTCAAGATCGGTGCGTGCGCCTTGACGACGACGAGATCGAATCTCTTCCCGATCACCTCCAGGAGCCGGGCCGGCAGGGTGGTCGCCAGGTCGGTCGAGGCCACCACGGCCGCTGCGGCGACGAAGCTGGGGACGGTCATCGCGACGCGGCGTTCCAGGCCCACGCCGGCGTACAGTTCCGCGAGCCCACGGTAACCGCGTCCAGGCGCGACCTGCACCTCGACATGCTCTAGCGCCGCCACCTGCTTCCTGGTTTTTTGTCGACTCGCAAGCGGATGCCCGCGTCGTACGACCAGGACACTCGTTTCATCGCACAGGGGCGCGACATGGACCCCCGGCGCCGGCTCGCCGACGGTGGTGATCGCGACGTCCAACTCCGTGCTGGGCGCGCCGCCCCATGCGAGGTAGCTGTCGATACCGACGACGCGGAGGCTGGCATGGGGCAGGTGGGCGGACATCAGGCGGACGAAGGCGGGAAGCCACGAAATCTGCCCGGCATCCGACACTGCGACGGTGAATCGCCGTGTGGTCGTCGCCGGATCGAATCGTTCAGTACGCAGTGCCTGCTCGAATTCGCCGAGGAGCCGCTTGATCGTGGGCGCCAGCTCCATGCAGCGAGGTGACGGCACGATGCCCCGCCCGCTCCGGACGAACAGGGGGTCGTCCAACAGCGTGCGCAGGCGTGCCAGTGCGTTGCTGACTGCCGAAGGTGTCACGTGCAGGCGCTGGGCCGCCCGTGCGACGCTCCCCTCCGTCATCACCGCGTCGAGCGTGAGCAGCAGGTTGAGGTCGAAATTCGAAAGGCTCATTTCCAGTGAGTGTATCCGTCACAAGACATCACTGGAGTAAATGAGTATGGCCTCCTAGACTGGCGTTCCCCGACACCCTGAAACGCACGAGGAACCCCATGACAACGATCACCGTGATCAATCCCCTGGCCGTGAAGCCCGGCCGAATCGACGAGTTCATCGCGTCGCAACGCGCTTTCGCGAACGCCATGTGCAGCCGCCACGTCGGGCTGCTTGGCGGGCGCATGTATCGAAACGAGGACGGTTCGAAGACGGTGCTGATCAGCCTGTTCGAATCGCGCGAATCGCAGTCGGTGCTCATGAGAAGTGCCGAGTTCCAGGCCCACCTGGCCCGGATGCGGGAGATGGTCGACTCGTCGGCGCCCGAGCCCTTCCAGGAGGCCTACACGTACGGGGCGTTCGAATAGCCGTTTCGCCACCGCGAGAGACGCGATCGTCCACAGCCGTCCGCACCGGGCCGGACTCGCGGGTCAAGGGCTCACGGACGCGCATCATTTCGGTGCCTAACGTTCGAATCAGTGGGAACCGACGCGGCGACGATCGCGTGGCTGACTCGGCAATACATATGCCTTGCATGTGGGCATCTCCGCAGCATGAGCTGCAGCGCCCATACTTCCTGGCAGCTGCACGGCCTCGGGTCCATCCGCCAAGGCTGCTGTGAGCGACACGAGCCGCAGACAAGCGGCGCAGCGCAAGGAGCGCCAATGAGAAGCCAGGGACGGCAAACAAGGCCTGAGCAACCCGCGACGGCCAGCGAGGCGCAATGCCGGCTCGTTCGAGCGTGATGGACCCCGGCAAGGTGGTCGTCGTGGCGGACGCCATGTCGGTGGACGGTCTCGGTGCACCGCTGGCCGCCACTGCTGACAACGAACGGTTCCGCGCCATCGTCGAATCCGCTCCGAACGCCATCGTGCTCATCGAGCGCGGGCGAAGGATCACGCTCGTCAACCGCAAAGCCGAAGAGCTGTTCGGCTTCGAGCGCCGCGAGCTGATCGGCCAGGCGATCGAGACCCTGCTGCCCGAGCGCTATCGGGCGACCCATCCCGGGCACGTCGGCGGGTTCTTTTCACAGCCCGAAGCACGGGCGATGGGATCCGGCCGGGAATTGTTCGCGCGGAAGAAGGACGGCAGCGAGATCCCGGTGGAAATCGGCTTGAGCCCGATCGAGACGCCCGATGGCCTCTTCACGCTGGCCTCCATCATCGACATCACGGAACGCAAGCGGGCGCAGGAACGCTTCCAGCTCGTGGTCGAAGCCGCCCCGAATGCGATGGTCATGATCGACGACCAGCGGCGCATCTGCCTGGTCAATCGCCGTGCGGAAGAGCTGTTCGGCCATGGGCGCAGCGACATCATCGGCCAATTGATCGAGACGCTGGTGCCCGAGCGCTACCGGGCGGGGCATCCTGGTCATGTCCACGGATTTTCGGCCCGCCCGGAGGCCCGGCCGATGGGCGCCGGCCGTGAACTCTACGGATTGCGGAAGGATGGGTCCGAAGTGCCGATCGAGATCGGCCTCAATCCGCTCGAGATGAGCGACGGTCGCTTCGTGCTGGCCTCCATCATCGACATCACCGAGCGCAAGCGCAACGAGGACGAGCTGC
>JBJMWE010000153.1:0-21536 GCA_045810285.1 Vitreoscilla sp.
CACGCCCTTGTTGTCGGCGGCGGCCTTGACCATGGGTTCCATGTAGCCGAAGCTGGTGCCGAAGATCAGCGTGTTGCCCTGGGCGGCCATGTCGCGGAAGACGCGCTCGGCGTCGGCCGACTCGGGCACCTTCTCGACGGCCGTGGTCTGCACCTGCGCGCCGAGTTCCTTTTCCAGCGCCTTGCGGCCGTTGTCGTGCGCGAAGCTCCAGCCGTGGTCGCCGACGGGCCCGATGTAGACGAACGCGACCTTCAGCGGGCCGGATGCGGCCGACGCCGGGGCCGCCGCGGCACTGGCCGACGGCGCGGCCGGCGCGGCCTCGTCCTTCTTGCTGCAGCCGGCGAGCGCGGCGGCCAATGCGATGCTGCCGAGGGCGGTGCCGCGCAGGACGCTGCGGCGCGTGGATGTCGTCATGGATCTCTCCTCTTGGATTTGCGGACGGGCGGGCGGTCAACCGCCGGGGAAGAAGGGCTTGCCGAGCGACGCGGGCATGTTGGCACGGATCCACGCCGGGTTGCGCGAGATCAGCACCAGCACCCCGATGGTGGCCAGGTAGGGCAGCATGGTCAGCAGCTGGCTCGAGACGGCCACGCCCTCGGCCTGGAGCCGGAACTGCAGCATCGTGACGCCCCCGAACAGGTAGGCGCCCAGCAGCACGCGCATCGGACGCCAGGTGGCGAAGGTGGTCAGCGCCAGCGCGATCCAGCCCTTGCCCGAGACCATGTCCTCCACCCACAGCGGCGTGTAGATCACCGACAGGTAGGCCCCGGCCACGCCGCACAGCGCGCCGCCGCACACCACCGCGAGCAGGCGGATGCGGCGCACCGGGTAGCCCAGCGCCTGCGCGGACTCGGGCGACTCGCCCACGGCACGCAGCACGAGGCCGGCGCGGGAGCGGTACAGGAACCATGTGAGCGCCGCCGCCAGGACGACGGCGAGGTAGACCATGGGGTGCTGGCGGAACAGCGCGGGCCCGACGAACGGGAGGTCGCCGAGCAGGGGAACCGCGAAGTGCGGCCGCGTGGCGAGGTGTTCCTGCACGTAGCCGATGCCCACGAAGGCCGAGAAGCCGTTGCCGAACAGGCTCAGCGCGAGGCCGGTGGCGTACTGGTTGGTGTTGAGCCAGATCACCAGCAGGCCGAAGGCGGCCGCCATCAAGCCGCCGGCCGCCGCGCCGGCACCGAAGGCCAGCCAGTCGTTGCCGGTGTGCACGGCGGTGGCGAAGCCCGCGATCGCGGCGACCAGCATCATGCCTTCGGCGCCGAGATTGACGACGCCGGCGCGCTCGTTGACCAGCAGCCCCAGTCCCGCGATCGCCAGCACCGTGCCGGCATTGAGCGTGGCCGCGAGCAGCAGCGCGTAGGTCTCCATCAGGCGTCCTTCCCCGGCGCGGCGTGCTTCGAGTGCGCCGGCAGCCAGCGCACGCGGTAGTGGATCAGGGTGTCGCTGGCCAGCAGCGAGAACAGCAGCACGCCCTGGAACACGCCCGTGATCGACTTGGGCAGGCCCAGGCGCGACTGCGCGTACTCGCCGCCGAGATAGAACAGGCTCATCAGCAGCGACGAGAACAGGATGCCCACCGGATGCAGGCGCCCGACGAAGGCCACGATGATCGCGGCGAAGCCGTAGCCCGCGGGCACGTAGGGCGTCAACTGGCCCACCGGCCCCGCCACTTCCAGCGCGCCGGCCAGGCCCGCCATGCCGCCCGACACCAGCAGCGCCGTCCACGCCGCGCGCCGCGACGAGAAGCCCGCGTAGCGCGCCGCCGCCGCGGACAGGCCGCCCACCTGCATCCGGAAGCCGCCGAACGCGCGGAACAGGTACAGCCAGAACACACCGACCGACACCAGCGCGAGCACGAAGCCGATGTTGACGCGCAGGCCCGTGACCAGCCGCGGGATCTTCGTCGCGTCGAGGAAGGTGATCGTCTGCGGGAAGTTGTACCCCGCGGGATCCTTCCATGCGCCGTAGACGAGCCAGTTCAGCAGCTGCACGGCCACGTAGACCAGCATCAGGCTGACGAGGATCTCGTTGGCGTTGGCGCGGTCGCGCAGGAATGCGACGACCGCGGCCCACGCCATGCCGCCGAGGACACCCGCCAGCAGGATGGGCACGACGATCCAGTGCCCGGTGTCCGGCGTCGCGCACAGCGCCACCCCGGTGGCCGCGATCGCGCCGAGCACGAACTGGCCCTCGGCGCCGATGTTCCACACGTTGGCCCGGTAGCACACGGCCAGCCCCAGGCCGATCAGCATCAGGGGCGTGGCCTTCACGCACAGCTCGGAGACGGCGTAGGCGCCGCGGAAGGGCTCGACGAAGAACATCGCCAGCCCGCGCGCGGGATCCTTGCCCAGCAGCGCGAACAGCGCGACCCCGATGGCCACCGTGATGGCCAGCGCCAGCAGCGGCGACAGCATCGACGCCGCGCGGCTCGGCGCGGGACGCGTTTCAAGCCGCAGCATGCACCGCCCCGCCGCCGGCGTTCGCCGCGTCGTCGTCCCACAGGCCGCTCATCCAGCGGCCCACCTGCTCGCGCGTGGCCTGCGGCGCGGGCACCGACGGCGAGATGCGGCCGCGCGCGATCACCACCAGGCGGTCGGAGATCTCGAACAGCTCGTCGAGGTCCTCGCTGACCACCAGGACCGCGCAGCCGGCATCGCGCAGCGCGATCAGCGCGCCGCGGATCTGCGCCGCCGCGCCGACGTCCACGCCCCACGT
The DNA here is from genome assembly GCA_045810285.1 of Vitreoscilla sp. GTDB lineage: Bacteria > Pseudomonadota > Gammaproteobacteria > Burkholderiales > Burkholderiaceae_C > Scleromatobacter. The sequence goes on from JBJMWE010000153.1 coordinate 2,719, forward strand.
CGGCTGCGACACGACCAGCAGCTTCGGGCCGGCGTCGATCTCGCGGCCGACGATGAACTTCTGCAGGTTGCCGCCCGACAGGCTGCGCGCCGGCGCATGCGGCCCCGCGGCCTTGACGTTGTAGCGCTCGATCAGCCGCTGCGCGAGCGCGACCGCCTGCCCGACGCGGATCCAGCCCGACTTCGCCACCGCCTCGGTGCGCGTGAGCAGCGTGTTCTGCGCCAGCGACAGCGACGGGACCGCGCCGCGCCCCAGGCGCTCCTCGGGCACGAAGTGCAACCCCTGCGCGCGCCGGCGCCGCGGCGAGTGGCCGCCGATGGGCCGCCCGAACAGGTGGATGGCGTCGGGCGGCGCACGCCCGTCCTCGCCGGACAGCGCGGCCATCAGCTCCTGCTGGCCGTTGCCCGACACGCCGGCGATGCCCAGGATCTCGCCGCGGCGCACCTCGAACGCGACCTCGGCCAGGTCCGCGCCGAACGCGCCGGTGCGCGCCAGCGAGAGCCCGCGCACGGCCAGCACCGATTCGCCGGGCGTGGCCTGGCGGTGCTCGAGCTGCGGCGGCTCTGCGCCGATCATCAGGCGCGACAGGCTCGCGTTGCTCTCGCCGCGCGGGTCGACCGCGCCGGTGACCCGGCCGCCGCGCATCACGGTGCAGCGGTGGCACAGCGCGCGGATCTCGTCGAGCTTGTGGCTGATGTACAGGATGCTGCAGCCCTCGGCCGCGAGCTTGCGCAGCGTGACGAACAGCGCCTGCACGGCCTGGGGCGTGAGCACCGAAGTGGGCTCGTCCAGGATCAGGAGGCGGGGCTTGGTGAGCAGCGCGCGCACGATCTCGACGCGCTGGCGCTCGCCCACGGACAAGGTGTGCACCGGCCGCAGGGGATCGACGTCCAGCCCGTATTCGTGCGCCACCTCGGTGATGCGCCGGGTGACGTCGGCCAGCGACCACGACCGGTCCAGCCCCAGCCAGACGTTCTCGGCGGCGGTGAGCGTGTCGAACAGGCTGAAGTGCTGGAACACCATCGCGATGCCGAGTGCCCGCGCCTCCTGCGGGTTGCGGATCTCCACGGCGCGCCCGTCCCAGCGGATCTCGCCCTCGTCGGGCCGCGCCGCGCCGTAGATGATCTTCATCAGCGTGGACTTGCCCGCCCCGTTCTCGCCCAGCACCGCGTGGATCTCGCCCGCCTCGACGCACAGGCCTACGCGGTCGTTGGCCTTGACGGCGGGGTACTGCTTGCAGATGTCGATGAGTTCGAGGCGAAGCATCGCGTGAGCGGACAGGTGGGGATCACGGCATTCGAAGGGCACCCGCCGGCACGGCGCCGAACGGGTCCCGGGCGGCGCTCCGCCCAGGCGGACAGTTTCGCACGCAAGTCGCGTGCCGGGCCGCCGCTCAACCCACCGTGGCGGTGCAGCGCGCGATGGCCTCGGCCAGCTGCGCGACGTCGATGGGCTTGGCCACGTAATCGTCCATGCCGGCGGCCAGGCAGGCCTGGCGGTCCTCGTCGAACGCGTTGGCCGTCATCGCGATGATGGGCAGCGACGCGAAGCGGTCGCCCAGCGCGCGGATCGCGTGGGTGGCCTCCACGCCGTCCATCTCGGGCATCTGCAGGTCCATCAGCACCAGGTCGTAGTCGCCGCGATGCACGGCCTCGACCGCGAGGCGGCCGTTGGCCACCAGGTGCACGCGGTGCCCCATGCGGGCGAGCAGCGCGTTGATCAGGATCTGGTTGACGTCGTTGTCCTCGGCCACCAGCAGGCGCAGCGCGGGGCGCGCCGGCTCGACCTGGCCGGGCGGCGCGGCGTCGGGCGCCGGCTCGGCGCGCTCGACGAGGCGGGTCGGGATCGTGACCGTGAAACGGCTGCCCAGCCCCGGGGTGCTGGTGGTGGCGATGGCCCCGCCCATCAGCTGCACGATCTCGCGCGTGATGGCCAGGCCCAGGCCGCTGCCGCCGTAGCGCCGCATGGTGGTGGAGTCGGCCTGCGTGAAGCGGTCGAACAGCGTGGGCATCGCGCTCTCGGGGATGCCGATGCCCGTGTCGCTGACCTCCAGCTTCAGGACGGCGTCGCGGCCGGCACCGGGCTCGACCGCCACGCGCACCTGCACCACGCCCTGGTCGGTGAACTTGACGGCGTTGCCCACCAGGTTGAACAGGATCTGCTGGATGCGGATCACGTCGCCCTCGATCAGCGCGTCGTCGTGCGGTGCCTCCAGCCGCAGCGCCAGTCCCTTGGAGACGGCGCGCTCGCGCATCAGCGCCACCACGCCCTCGGCCGCCGGGCGCACGCTGAACGGCGCCGACGTGAGCTGCAGCTGGCCGGCCTCGATCCGCGAGACGTCGAGGATGTCGTTGATCAGCGCCAGCAGCAACCGGCCCGAGCTGCCGATCAACTCGGCGTGGCGGCGCTGCTGCGAGTCCAGCGGCGAGTGCAGCATCAGCTCGTTCAGGCCCAGCACGGCGTTCAGCGGCGTGCGGATCTCGTGGCTCATGGTGGCCAGGAACTGCGACTTGGCCTGGTTGGCCGCCTCGGCGTTCTCCTTGGCCTGCGCGAGCCGGCGCTCGGCCGCCGTCACGTCGTGGAAGATGCTGACGGTGCCGCCGTCGGGCGTGCGGCGGTCGGTGATGTGCACCACCATGCCGTTGGCGAGCTCGCGCTCCCACTCGGACTCGCCCGACTGCCGCTTGCGCAGGCGCTCGTCCAGCCACTGCTGGCGCGCCTCGGGCGCCGCGTCGAATTGCGTGGCGCCGCGCGTCGCATCGGCGAGCTCGGCGTGCGTCATGCCCACGCGGATCACGCCGCGCAGCCACGGGAACATCTCGAGGTAACGCTCGTTCCAGCGCACGACGCGATCGGCCGGGTCGCACAGCAGGAAGCCGTCGGGCAGCACCACCAGCGCCTTGTCGAGCGCCTCCACCGAGCGCGCGGCCGCGCTGCGGGCGGCGACGAGCCGGTTGAACTGCCACTGCGACATCGCGCCGCCCAGCAGCGTGAGGGACAGCAGCGCCACCGATGCGATGAGGATGATGTTGCGATTGCTGCGCCAGGCCTGCAGCGCCTGGTCCAGCGGCAGGCTCACGGTCACGCGCAGCGAGCGGTACAGCGTGGGGCGCGCCGCGACGATCGCCGGCACGCCCGTCAGCCGGGACGGTGCCACCACGGGCCGGCCTTGCAGCGCGGCCTCGGGTAGCGCCGGCACCGGCTCGCGCGCGCGCAGGCCCGCGCCGCCGGGCACCGTCGCCAGCACCTGGCCGTCGCCGCGTTCGAGCGTGACGGCCAGGCCCGGGCTGCCGCCGGCCTGCGCGATGATCGTGGCCAGCCCCGTCAGCGGCACCTCCGCCACGGCGATCGCATGCGAGCCGTCCGGCAGCGTGACGGCGCGGCCCATGAAGACCGAAGGCTCGGTCGTCTGCTGGCTGATGGCCGGGTCGCTGAGCATCAGTTGCGGCACGCGCTGCGCGAGCAGGCGCGCGGCGAAGGCCTCGGGCAGGTGCACGCCGTTGCGGTCGCTCGAAGGCAGGCTGGCGGCCAGCGTGCGGCCCTGCGCGTCGAGCAGCGCCGCGTCGTTGAACAGCAGCTGCCGATCCTTGAAGGCGGCCATCGCGCGATGCGCCACCTCGGCATCGAGCTGGCCGGGCGCGCGCCAGGCCGGCGCGGTGATGTCACCCAGGCTGGACAGCTGCAGGTCCATCGCCAGCAGCGCGCGATTGAGCTCCGACTCCGAAGCCACCACCGTCTGCGTCACGGCCTGCTCGGCCAGCGCGATCGCGTCGCGCCGGCCGGCGGCCACCAGCCACGCGGCCGTCGCCACCAGGGCCAGCAGCAGCGCGCAGGTCGCGGCCCAGACGATCGCGCTCGAGCGCCGCAGCGAAGGCGTCATCGAGCCTCGATCCCCGCGACGTGCGCGATGGTGCGGTTCCAGATCGCCACGCACTGCGGCCCGCAGCGCTGCAGCCAGCGCGGCAGCACCGTGGCGGCGAAGATCTGGCGACGCAGGCGTTCGTCGGCGGCCGACGACGGCACCTCGGTCATGTGTCCCGGCCTGCCCGCCTTGCACGAGGGCGCGCCGATGTCGCAGGCGAGGCCGTCGGTCGTCTCGCGTTCCGATTCGTCCCAGATGTCGTGTTCCACGCGCGGCAGCTGCAGCCGGACCAGCGCCCTGAGATCGGCCGGCAGCGCGTTCCAGGCGGCGCCGTTGGCCACGAACAGCGACAGGCCCCAGCTGATGGCCATCGGATGGATGTGCGACGTCACCTTGTCCAGCCCGATCGTGTTGCCCGACATCGTGCCCGTGATGGCGCAGTCGAGCTCGTCGCGCTCGAGCCAGGGCAGGATGTCGGCGAAGCCGGTGGTGACGGCCTTGCCGCCGAGCGCCTCGACCCAGTCCGACTGCGCCGGCCCCGAGGTGCGCACGCGCATCCCGGCCAGCCCCTGGATGCCGGAGAACGGCTTCTTGCAGTAGACGACCTGCGCGGGGTAGACGTACAGCGCCAGCACCTCGATGCCATAGCGCTCGCGCATCATCGTCTCGAGGTAGGGCCGGAACGCGGCCACCGAGCGGCGCATCGAGGCCATGTCCGGGTTCAGGCCGGCGAGATCGGGCGCCGTCAGCTCCGGATCCTTGGTGATGCCGCCCGAGACCGGCAGCGTGGCGAACGGCACGGCGCCCAGCTGCACCAGCGTCAGCACCTCCTGGCTGCGGATGCCGGCGCGGTCGAAGGGCACGATCTCGGCGGTGTAGCGGCCCTGGCTCAGGCGGGCGAGATCGGTCTCCCAGAACGGGCGCTCGTGGCGCGTGAACTGGTTCAGGCTGCCGAGCCCGCCGACGATGCGCAGGTGCAGCGGCGGCGTTGCCTCGGCGGCGGCCGCCAGCCCCGCGCACGCCAGCGTGCCCAGCGCCAGCCATGCCCGCATGCGAACCAGGAAGCGCTGACCGATCATGTCGAACCCCGACCTTCTTGACATGCCACCGGGCCCGACCCGGGCCCGCGTCGCGCAGCGTTGCGCTACAGGCGCTAGCGTACTCCGGCGCGGGGGCCGGCACATGCCAAGTCCTCAGGTCAAGATCAACAAGTTGACGATTGGCGTGCCCGATGCCACGCCGCGCGCCGGCAGCCGGGGTCGCCGTCACGGCAGTGACAAATGCCCGCTCCCGGCCCGCGGTGCCAGGGCCACGTTAAAGCCGGCCGGCCGGCGCGCCGATAAGCCAGGGAACGGCGAGCGCGCGATCGCATGAAAAAAGGCTACGCGCGCCCGCTTTTCCAACGCTTGCGGAAGGCTCCGATGAGTCAGGCCAACCATCGTCAATACATCGGCGCCCTGCGCGCCGCCGTGTCCGCCGCCAAGGCGGTCAACCAGGCGCGCGCCGCGGCGTATCACCTGCTCCCGGACGGCATCAGCTGCAAGATGGACTGGACGGGCTGGAGCGATCCCTGGTACCACGCCACGCCGCGCCAGCAGGCGCTCCTGGACGTGCTGCAGGACCTCCTGGACGGCGGCGAGGCCGAGGTGCCGATGATCGCGCTGAAGACGGCGCTGCGTCTCGAGATCCCGGAGTCCGAGATCCTGCGCAGCCGCGACAACATCGGCGCCGACGGCGAACCGGGCTACTTCTTCGACGACGTGCTGCACGGGCTGTACACGCTCGACGCCCAGGAGACCGAGCAGGTCTTCTACGGCCTCATCGACCGGCTGATGCAGCCGGAGCGCGTCCGCGCGGGTCCCACCGAGCGCTGAAAGCGCCCGAAGCAAGGGGGGCCTCCCCCCAAATCGGGGCATAAGTCACGCCGGGACGCGCCCGGGGTGGCCATAATCCGCGACTATGCCGTCGCCCGCTTTCCGCCGTCTCCTGGCCGCCCTCCTCGCGACCTGCGCCGTCGCGGCGTCGGCGGCGGCGCGCATGCCGCTGGTGACCGTGCTCGATGGCGACGCCACCCTGCTGCGGGACGGCGCCCGCTTCGCGCTCGCCGAGGGCGTGCGCCTGCAGGCGGGCGACCTGCTGGCCACGGGCCACCAGACGCGCCTGCTGCGGGTGGAATTCGCCGGCGGCCCCGCCATCGCGCTGGGCCCCGACAGCCGCGCGATGGTCACCCCCAACCTCGGCGGCGACAGCACCCACGCCGGCGTGTACCTGCTGACCGGCTGGGCCAAGATCGCCGCGCCCGCGGGCGGCCCGGGCGCGCTGCGCAGCCCGGTGGCCGACACCGACACCGCCGCCGGCACCCTCATCCTCGACGTCGAAGGCGGCAGCGCCGAAGCCTTCGCCGAGACCGGCCCCTCGCGCGTGCAGCCGCGCGCGCCCGACGCGCAGGCGCAGCAGCTCAAGACCGGCGACCGGGTCACGGTGCCCGCCAACGGCAAGGCGCTGCTCGCGCGCGGCGCGTCGTCCGCCTTCGTGCAGGCGATGCCGCGCGCCTTCATGGATTCGCTGCCGTCGCGCCTGGCCGCGTTCACCACCGACGTGGCGCCGCGCCGCCTGGGCGAGATGACCTACGCCGACGCCCAGCCCTGGATCGACGCCGAGGCGCCGCTGCGCCGCGTGTTCGCCGAACGCTGGCGCCGCCTCGCGGCCGACCCGCAGTTCCGCAGCGGCCTCGTCGCGGGCCTGAAGTCGCACCCGGAATGGCACCCCATCCTGTATCCGCCGCCCCCGCCCCCGCGCGAGCACGCCGCGGCCTCCCATCCCTGATCCAGCCAGCCTAGCCATGAAGCTCCTCGTCAAGTTCAACCTGGTGTTCCTGCTCGTGTTCCTGGTGGGCCTGACCGCATCCACGCTGATCGCGCGCGGGCTGCTGCGCGAGGCCGCCAAGGCGGAGGTCATCGACCGCGCCCGCCTGCTGATGACGGGTGCCCAGGGCGTCAGCACCTACACGGCCACGCAGATCAAGCCGCTGCTCGAGACGCAGATGAAGTACACCTTCCTGCCGCAGTCGATCCCGGCGTATTCCGCGGCCGAGGTGCTGGGCCACCTGCAGAAGACCTACCCCGACTACGCGTTCAAGTCGGCGATGCTCAACCCGACGAACCCGCGCGACCGCGCCGTGGCCTGGGAAGAGGACATCGTGCGCACCTTCAAGCAGCAGGCCGACCTGAAAGAGTTCATCGGCGAGCGCGAGACGCCCACCGGCACCGCGCTGTACATCGCGCGCCCCATCGCCCTGACCAACCCCGGCTGCCTGGCCTGCCACAGCACGCCCGAGGCCGCGCCCAAGACGCTGACCGACAAGTACGGCCCCGCCAACGGCTTCGGCTGGACGCTCAACGAGCCGCTGGGCGCGCAGGTCGTCTCCGTGCCGCTGACGCTGCCGCTGCAGCAGGCCGACCACCAGCTGATGGTCGTCGTCGGCGTGCTGGCGGGCGTGTTCCTGATGATCGGCGCCGCGCTGAACCTGATGCTGTACCGCCTGGTCATCCGGCCGGTGCGCACGCTGGCCGGCATCGCCGACCGCGTCTCGCTGGGCGAGTTCGAGGCGCCGGAGTTCGCCGTCAAGTCCAGGGACGAGATCGGCGTGCTGTCCGATTCGTTCAACCGCATGCGCACGAGCCTGGCGCACGCCATGAAGATGCTCGAAGGCTGACGACGCGGTGAACGAATCCGACACGCCCGTCCGGCAGGCCATCCACCGCTCCTGATCCGCCCCATGTCCACGACGACGCCCCCGATCCCCGAACGCATCGGCAAGTACACGATCTCCGCCGTGCTGGGCCGCGGCTCGATGGGCACGGTCTACAAGGGGTTCGATCCGCACATCCACCGCCCGGTGGCGATCAAGACGATCCACCGCGAACTGCTGGGCGACAGCCAGGCCGCCGATTCGATCGCCGCGCGCTTCCGCAACGAGGCCAAGGCGGTCGGGCGCATCCAGCACCCGGGCGTCGTGGCCATCTACGACTTCGGCGAGGACGGCGACGTCACCTTCATCGCGATGGAGTTCGTCGACGGGCGCACGCTCGACGACATCCTCTCCGTGCCGCAGATGCTGTCCGAGGCCAACGTGCTGGCGGTGATGGACCAGCTGCTCGAGGCGCTGTCGGTGGCGCACGCGCAGGGTGTCTGGCACCGCGACATCAAGCCGGCCAACCTCATCGTCACGCGACAGGGCCAGGTCAAGCTGACCGATTTCGGCATCGCGCGGCTGGAGGACGCCAACCTGACGCAGGTCTCGTCGATGATCGGCACGCCGGCCTACATGGCCCCCGAGCAGTTCACCGGCAAGGGCATCGACCACCGCGCCGACCTGTTCGCCTGCGGGGTGCTGCTGTATCGCATGCTCACCGGGCGGCGCGCCTTCACCGGCGCCACGCAGGAGGTGATGTACAAGATCCTCAACGAGCATCCGCCCGCGCCCAGCGTGGTCACCAAGGGCCTGCGGCCCGCGGCGTACGACGCGGTCGTCGCGCGCGCCATCGCCAAGAACCCGGCCGACCGCTACCCCGACGCGGCCGCGATGCGCGCCGCGCTGCAGGGGCTGTCGCGCGCGCCCGCGGCGCCGGGCGCCAAGGCCACGGTGATCCTGCCGATCCCGCACGACGCCGACCACCCCGGCACGACCAGCGCCGTCTCGCCCAGCGTGGCCGCCCCGAACACGGTGCCGCCGCGGCGCGATCCGCTCGCCTCGCACGCCAGCGCCAGCAACGCGAGCCACCCGGGCAGCTCCGGCCACGCCAGCCATGCCAGCCACACGAGTCATTCCGGCCACAGCGGCACCGGCTTGCACATCGGCAGCTGGGATCCGGCCGAACTGCAGCGCCTGGAGCGCGCGCTCGCCACGCACGTGGGGCCGATGGCGCGCGTGATGGTGCGCGACGCCGCGCGCACGCACCACGACGCCACCAGCCTGGCCACGGCCGTGGCGCATAACATCCCCGAGCAAGCCAAGCGCCAGCAGTTCATCGACCAGGCGCGCGGCAGCAGCCGCATCATGCCGGTCGGCTCGCCGATGGCCAGCGGCGCCACGCCCGTCCCGCAGCATCCCGCGCATGTCACGGCCGCGCCGGGCGGCGCCGCGCTGACCGAGGACTTCAAGACCCATGTCGCGCAGATCGCCACCCGCAAGATGGGCCCGATCGCCCGCGTGATGGTCAAGCGCGCGGCCGACGCCGCCGGCGGCAGCCAGGAGCGCTTCGTCCAGCTGCTGCTCGAGGCGCTGCCCGAGGCCGAGCGCTGGGCGGTGCAGGGCGAGATCAACAAGCTGGGCTGACGCCGGCTTGACGCGCATCAAGGCGCGGGAGCGCCTGTAACCCGGTTGATAGCCCGGGCGCGCCCCTCGGGCGGGCCGTTGGGTGGAAAATGCCGGCCGGGAACCCCGGCGCCACGCCCACGCGGCGCGCTCACGGCCGTCGCGGTTCCGCCCCTCGAAACCCTGGAACCGCCCCGATGACCACGAACAAGCCGACCATCATCTACACCCTGACGGACGAGGCGCCCCTGCTGGCGACCCACGCCTTCCTGCCCGTCGTGCGCGCCTTCACGGCGCCGGCGGGCATCGCCGTCGAGGCGAGCGACATCTCGGTGGCGGCCCGCATCCTGGGCGAGTTCCCCGACTACCTGGCCGACGAGCAGAAGGTGCCCGACAACCTGGCCGAGCTCGGCCGGCTGACGCTGCTGCCCGACACCAACATCATCAAGCTGCCCAACATCAGCGCCTCGGTGCAGCAGCTGGTGTCGGCCATCAAGGAACTCCAGGGCAAGGGCTACCAGGTGCCCGACTATCCCGAGCAGCCGGCGAGCGACGACGAGAAGAAGATCCGCGCCCGCTACGCCCGGTGCCTGGGCAGCGCCGTCAACCCCGTGCTGCGCGAAGGCAACTCCGACCGCCGCGCCCCGCTGGCGGTGAAGAACTTCGCGCGCAAGCACCCGCACTCGATGGGCACCTGGAGCCAGGCCTCGCAGACGCACGTGGCCACGATGAAGGGCGGCGACTTCTACCATGGCGAGAAGTCGATGACGCTGGACAAGGCGCGCGACGTGCGCATGGAGCTGGTCACCAAGGCCGGCAAGACGACCGTGCTCAAGCCCAAGGTCGCGCTGCTGGACGGCGAGATCATCGACTCGATGTTCATGAGCAAGAAGGCGCTGCTCGAGTTCTACGAGCGCGAGATGGAAGACGCGCGCAAGACGGGCGTGATGTTCTCGCTGCACGTCAAGGCCACCATGATGAAGGTGTCGCACCCCATCGTGTTCGGCCACGCCGTGCGCATCTTCTATCGCGAGGCCTTCGAGAAGCACGGCAAGCTGTTCGACGAGCTGGGCATCAACGTCAACAACGGCATGGCCACGCTGTACGAGAAGATCGAATCGCTGCCCACCTCCAAGCGCGACGAGATCATCCGCGACCTGCACGCCTGCCACGAGCACCGCCCGGAGCTCGCGATGGTCGACTCGGCCAAGGGCATCACCAACCTGCACGCGCCCAACGACGTCATCGTCGACGCGTCGATGCCGGCCATGATCCGCATCGGCGGCAAGATGTGGGGCGCCGACGGCCGTCCGAAGGACACCAAGGCCGTGATCCCGGAGAGCACGTTCGCCCGCATCTACCAGGAAGTCATCAACTTCTGCAAGACCAACGGCAACTTCGACCCGGTGACGATGGGCACGATCCCCAACGTCGGCCTGATGGCGCAGCAGGCCGAGGAATACGGCTCGCACGACAAGACCTTCGAGGTGGCCGAGGCCGGCGAAGGCCGCATCGTCGACATCGCCACCGGCGAGGTGCTGCTCACCCAGCACCTGGAGGAAGGCGACATCTGGCGCATGTGCCAGGTCAAGGACGCCCCCATCCGCGACTGGGTCAAGCTGGCCGTCGCGCGCGCGCGCAACTCCGGCATGCCGGCCGTGTTCTGGCTGGATTCGTACCGTCCGCACGAGGCCGAGCTGCGCAAGAAGGTCGTCGCGTACCTGAAGGACCACGACACCTCGGGCCTGGACATCCGCATCATGTCGCAGGTTCGCGCGATGCGTTACTCGCTGGAGCGCGTGATCCGCGGCAAGGACACCATCTCGGTGACCGGCAACATCCTGCGCGACTACCTCACCGACCTGTTCCCCATCATGGAGCTGGGCACCAGCGCCAAGATGCTGTCGATCGTGCCGCTGATGGCCGGCGGCGGCATGTACGAGACGGGCGCGGGCGGCTCGGCGCCCAAGCACGTCAAGCAACTGGTCGAAGAGAACCACCTGCGCTGGGACTCGCTGGGCGAGTTCCTCGCGCTGGCCGTGTCGCTGGAAGACATGGGCATCAAGCTGGGCAACGCCAAGGCCAAGCTGCTCGCCAAGACGCTGGATGCCGCCACCGGCAAGCTGCTGGACAACAACAAGTCGCCGTCGCCCAAGACGGGCGAGCTCGACAACCGCGGCAGCCAGTTCTACCTCGCCCTGTTCTGGGCCCAGGAGCTGGCCGCGCAGACCGAGGACGCCGAGCTGCAGGCGCACTTCAAGCCCATCGCCGCCGCGCTCACGTCCAAGGAGAAGACGATCGTCGGCGAGCTGTCGGACGTGCAGGGCAAGCCGGTGGACATTGGCGGCTACTACAAGCCCGACACCGACAAGACCAACGCCGCGATGCGCCCCAGCGCGACGTTCAACGCGGTGCTGGACAACGCGCTGGCCTGACGCTCGTCGGTCCTTCGCTCAGGAAGCGCCCCGGGCTCGCGAGAGCTCGGGGCGTTTTTCCTGGGCGCCGCAAGGCGATGCCCGCGCCTCGCCTGTCGCCCTGGCACGGGCAGGAGTCACAGCGGCAACCCGACGTAGTTCTCGGCCATCGCCGCCGACGCCGCCTGCGAGCCGACGAGGTAGTCGAGCTCGGCGTGCCGCATGCGGCGGTCGAACGCGCCGTCGCCCGGGAAGCGGTGCATCAGCGACGTGAACCACCACGAGAAGCGCTCGGCCTTCCAGATGCGGCGCAGGCAGCGCTCGGAGTAGGCGTCGATGCCGGCGTCGCTGCGCTCGGCGTAGTGCTCGCGCAGCGCGGCCGCCAGCGTGCCGGCGTCGGACGCCGCGAGGTTCAGGCCCTTCGCGCCGGTGGGCGGCACGATGTGCGCGGCATCGCCGGCCAGGAACAGCCGGCCGAAGCGCATCGGCTCCGCCACGAAGCTGCGCAGCGGCGCGATGCTCTTCTCCAGCGACGGGCCCGTCACCACGCGTTCCGCGACCTCGACGGGCAGGCGCCGGCGCAACTCGTCCCAGAACGCGTCGTCCGACCACGCCTCGACGCGATCATCCAGCGACACCTGCACGTAGTAGCGGCTCAGCGTGGCACTGCGCTGGCTGCACAACGCGAATCCGCGTTCGTGGCTCCCGTAGACCAGTTCGTGGCGTGCGGGCGGCACGTGCGCGAGCAGGCCCAGCCAGCCGAAGGGGTACACCTTCTCGTACGTGGCGATCGCGCCCGCCGGGACGCTCGCGCGCGCGACGCCATGGAAGCCGTCGCAACCGGCGATGAAGTCGCAGTGCAGCGCCTTGTCCACGTCGCCCTCGCGCCAGCGCACGACGGGGGCGGCGCCGCCAAAGCCGTGCAGCGAGACGTCGGCGGCCTCGTAGACCGTCGTGCGGCCGGCGGCGGCGCGCGCGGCCATCAGGTCGCGCGTGACTTCCGTCTGGCCATAGACCGTGACGCAGCGGCCGGTCAGGCGCTTGAAATCGACGCGGTGCAGGCGGTCGTCGAACGCGAGCTCGGTGCCGGCGTGGCGCAGGCCCTCGCGACGCAGGCGCTCGGCGACGCGCGCCTGCTCGAGCAACTGCACGGTCGTCTGCTCGAGCACGCCGGCGCGGATGCGGCCCAGCACGTAGTCGGGCGTGCGCGCTTCGAGCACGACGTTGTCGATGCCGGCCTCGTGCAGCAACTGGCCCAGCAGCAGGCCCGCGGGGCCGGCGCCGATGATGGCGACCTGGGTGCGCGTCGCGCTCATGGTGAGCTCGATGTCGGGATGTGCAGCATCGTCGTCTCCGTGTTGATCTCGTGCCTGGAGCGTAGGGGCGCCCGCCTTCGAGCTCAATGCACGGAACGTGCGTGTGCTGGGACTTTCGGGACATTGGGCCAGGGCGGGTGCTATCGCTGCGTCTTTCGCCGTGGTCGTGTTTGCGCTGTTGTCGCTGTTGTCGCTGTTGTCGCTGTTGTCGCTGTGTTGTCGCTTCGCGCTGGCCGGCGTTGCGCTTGCGACAGGGTGGGCAGGGGTTCCGCTCACAAGGTGAGCCGTTCGATGACTCGGACACCATGCGTCTGGCTTCTGCTGCTCTTATCTCCGCCGGCATTTGGTCCCGTGATACTTCGCCTAAGCTGGGGCCGCCGGAGGATCTTTGGGCATTCCCAGAGTGACGGCCAAAGTGTGGGTGGCCGAAGCGAGCTTCGGCTACCCGGCTGACCGCTTTGAGGCGTCGAATTCGACCACCCGAATGTCGCTGATGGGTCGCTAGCAGCCAAGCAAGACGAGTCCTGCTCGCGCAACAGCACAACGCGACGTTGCTGCGGCACGACCGCAGGGCCCGGGGGTCCGCTCTTGCGGCAGCTCGAAGTTGCTGGGACGGCCTATCGACACGACACCTGCGGGTGCGCGTCATCGCCCGAGTAGCGGCACACGCTCACCGGCGCCGCCAGCTTCACGTCGACCTCCGCCTTGCCGTAGTGGCAACGGATGGTGACGCTGCGACCCTGGTCGTAGACGCCCTTGACGGTGTAGGTGTTGGCGCCCGCGCGGTCGTCGTCGGGGGCCAGCAGCGCCTGATCGGCCGGGTCCCCGTCGAAGACGTCGATCTGGCTGGGCCAGGCCTGCGCGCGCAGCGGGCAGACACCGGCGGGCGCCGGCTTCCCGTCGGCGGCAGCGCAGGCGGACAGCAGGCCGGCCAGGGCGGCGCCGGCCATTCGACGCGAGAGCTCAGTCCACGACATGGAAGCCTTCACCGCAGTTCGAGACACCGATGCCGTTCCAGCGGATGACGCGCGGGCCCACCGCCTTTCCGGTGCCGGTGATCCACTGGTCGTAGACGTGGACTCCGACCGCATCCTGCTTGACGTAGATGGCGGCGTGCCCGAGGTATTGGCCATTGGCGTCGAAGGTGGCGATGGCGGTGCCTTCGGTGATCGTGTTGTCGCCCTTGACCTGGCCGCCCTTCGCCCAGCGGCTGGTGCTGACGGGGATGTCCGGGCACACCGTCGTGACGTAGGACACGCACTGGCCGCAGAAGTCGGGGTTGTGGCGTTGACCGTCCGCGGGGTGGGCCGGGAATGGCCCGAGCGACGACGTCCGGGTACAGACCCAGTTGCCCGCGGGCGCGTTCGCATTGGTGGCGTAGTTCGGCGAGATGTACGGCATGGACTCGGTCTCGATCGTTCAGGAGGGCCGCAGCCAGGATTGCCGCGCGCCGAGGCCGCCGACGTTACCGCCGCGACGCGCGCCAGGCCATCCCCACGGCGAACAGCCCGCGGAGTGTCAGCGTCGAGGATCCGTCTCGCCACCGCCTTGCGGCACATCGTCGGGCACCAGGAGCGTCCCGTCCAGCGCCACATCGACGGGAACGGCCTCACGCGCGTCGTCCGGCTCGACCGGCCGGTCCGCCTCGGCCGACGCCGCCGCCGCCTCCCGCGCCTCCATCTCCGCGAAGCCTTCCTCGAACATGCCGAACTGCTGGTTCGCGAGCGCGATGGCCGGGCGGCCGTCGCACCAGGGGTCGTCGCCGAGGCGGCGTGCCAGCCGCCAGCAGAAACGGTCGCGCTCGGACTCGGGCACGGCCAGCGCCGCCGCGTGCACCCAGGCGTGGGCGTGGGCTATCTTCACGGCCGCCGGCAGGCGCGGCGTCGCGCGATCCGTGCGATCGACGTGGCGCTTGAGCACCAGGCCATACTGGCGCGCCGCCTCGAGCGCCGGGCCCAGCGCCATGCGGTCCGCGTAGCGCATGGCCGGCACGTCGAAGGCGTCGCGCTCCAGCAGGTCGAGTGCGAACAGCAAGGCGCCGAGCGCTGCGTCGTCGACGATAGGCTCGTAGGCCACGTCGTCGTGGGTGAGGCGCATCGCGTCGGCGCGCAGCGAGGTGAGGATGGCGGGCATGGCTGTCGGGCGGGAAAGCGAAAACGCCAACCCCGCAAGGTTGGCGTTCGCGTCAGGTCGTGCGAATCATAAGGCAGCCCGCCGGCGCCCCACGCCCGGAACACGCCCGGCGCACGCACGCGCTCCCGCGTGCGCAGGCGCGCGTCCCGCGCGACGCAGCACGCGCCCGCCCTGCGCGCTCGAACCTCAGAAGCGCAGCAGGCCGCCCAGCTGCACGCCGGTGATCCTGCGCCCGGTCAGGTTCGTGCCGGAGAAGTTCTTGGTCAGGCCGGCCGAGCCCGCCAGGCCGAAGGACGCGGTCGAGCTGTTGTCGATCTCGTCGACCAGGCTGTACAGCGTCAGGTTGGAGAACGCCTGCCAGAAGGCGCCGGCCGACCAGCCCGTGGCGCTGCCGCTCGAGGCCTGCTTGTCCTTGATCTTGCCGTACAGGGCGCCCAGGCGCAGCGTCGAGGTCACGCGGTAGTCGGCCGAGGCCTGGTAGATGTCGTAGGACGTGGTGACCGTGGCGTTGGTGCCGGGCAGCACCGACGGGATGTTGCCCACCTCGTTGCCGCCCGTGTTGCTCAGCGCCCCGCCGCCGTTGTTCGAATGGATGTAGGTCGCGTAGACCGTGCCCTGGCCCCAGTCGTAGTTCGCGTAGACGGTGTGGTAGTAGACCTGGTTGCCGTGGGCCGAGCCCTGGGCGGCCTTGGCCGTCAGGCCGGAGTAGGCGACGCGCACCGGGCCCGCGGCGTAGTCGACCCGCAGTTGCGCCACGCGCTGGTTGAAGGTGCCCGTGTCCTGCTTGCCGCCGCCGCCCACGGCGATGTGGCCCACCACCTGCACGCCCGCCATGCGCGGCGACAGGTAGGCGAAGTCGCCGTCGTAGCGCGAGGGCACGCCGAACGAGTTCACCACCGAGCCCAGGTTGCGCTGGGTGTAGTCGATGTAGTTGCCCTGCGACTGGATGTCGGTGTTCTGGCGGCCCACGCGGAACTCGCCGTAGGGGCTGGTCAGGCCGGCCCAGGCCTGGCGGTCGAACAGGCGGCCACTGGTGGTCAGGCCGGTCGTGTTGGCGTTGGCCTGGTCGGCCTGCGTGCCGTTGGTGGCGTTGAAGCCGGTCTCGAGCGTGAAGTTGCCGGCAACGCCCGAACCGAAGTCCTTGGAGCCGGTGAACCCGAGGCGGCTGCGCAGGATCGCGCCGTCCTGCAGCGCGTTGATCTTGGCGCCGCTGGAGCTGCTCATGTGGTTCAGGTACTGGTCGACGTCGCCGTAGATCCTGAAGCTGCCGCCGGCTGCCTTGATCTGGAGCAGCGCGGGCGCCGGCACCAGTGCCGCACCGTTGCCGACGACGGTCTCGGCCGGTACCGTGACGGGCGGGTTGACGACGATGGCCGGCGCAGCCGGGGCCGCCGCGGCCTTCTGTTCGTCCGCGGCGCGCTGGGCCTTGAGCTCGGCGACCTGGGCCTGGAGCTTCTGCACGGCGGCCTCGAGGTCAGCCAGCTGGTCGGCGCGCGCGGCGCTCGTGGCGACGAGCAGGCCCGCCGAGACGAGCGTCGCGGCGACCGGGTTCATGCGAAAGGGGGAGTTCCTGCGGATCATCGAATGTCTCCTCGCGACCTGATGCGGTCTGTCGTTGATGTCGAACACGAAAATGGGACGCGCGCAGCCGCGCCCGGCACGGCGGCCGTCTACTGCGGCCCGAGCGCGGCGACGAGCGCGCGCAGCTGCTCGAACTCGTCGGCCTGCAGGTCGGACAGCGGCGGGCGCACCGGCCCCGCCGAGTGGCCGACGATCACGGCGCCGGCCTTGACGATGGACACCGCGTAGCCCTCGCCACGGTTGCGCAGCGCGATGTAGGGCAGGAAGAAGTCGCGGATCAGCGCGTCGCAGGCGGCGGTGTCGCCGGCCGCGTGCGCGTTGTAGAAGGCCATCGCCGTCTTCGGCACGAAGTTGAAGACGGCCGACGAGTACACGGGGCAGCCCATCGCCTTGTAGGCGCCGGCGAACACTTCCGCGGTGGGCAGGCCGCCCAGGTAGGCGAAGCGATCGCCGAGCGTCTGGCGCACGGCCACGAACTTCTCGATGTCGCCGACGCCGTCCTTGAAGCCGACCAGGTTCGGGCAGCGCTGCGCGAGCACCTGCAGGCTCTCGGGCGCCAGCCGGCAGCCGCCGCGGTTGTAGACGATCACGCCGATCTTCACGCTGCGGCACACCGCCTCGACGTGTGCGACCAGCCCCGACTGCGAGGCTTCGGTGAGGTACTGCGGCAGCAGCAGGATGCCCTGCGCGCCCTGGCGCTCGGCCTCCTGCGCGTACTTGATCGCCAGCGTCGTGCCGCCGCCCGCGCCGGCGACGATGGGCGTGCGGCCGCGGCAGGTCTGCACCGCGACGCGGATCACGTCGGCGAACTCCTGCGGCTCCAGCGAGAAGAACTCCCCGGTGCCTCCGGCGGCGAACAGCACGGAGGCACCGTAGGGCTGCAGCCATTCGAGGCGCGCGGCGTAGCCGGCGGGGTCGAAGCGCAGCGACGCATCGAAGTCGGTCAGCGGGAAGGACAGCAAGCCGGCCTGCAGCACGGACTTGAGTTCTTGAGGGGTCATCGTCGGATCTCCGGGGGAAGCGTCAGCCGGGCGGAGGGCGGCGGCTGGGGGTCGAGGCTGATCAATTATTGTCAGTCATCGTACAACATAGATGATTAACGCGACCTCGGGAAACCCCGCAATCGGCTGACTTTGAGGGCGGCGCCTTCGCTATCGTGCGGCGATGTGGGTTAACCCTCTGTACCGTCGCCGCCCTTGCCTCTACATTCCGCCTAGTTGTACGACAACCTATGAGTCGGCGCGGCATTCGCGTCATGAGACAAGATTCGCCATGCCCGCCCCCACCGCCCCGACATCGTTCCATCGCCTCCTGCTGACCGGCGCCGCCGGCGGCCTGGGCGCCGAGCTGCGCCGGCGCCTGCCCGCGCATTGCGCGGTGCTGCGCGTGTCCGACATCGCCCCGCTGGGCGCCGCCGCCGCGCACGAGGAAGTGGTGCAGGCCGACCTGGCCGATGCGCAGGCGGTGCGCGCGCTGGTCGACGGCGTCGACGCCGTCGTGCACATGGGCGGCGTCTCCACCGAGCAGCCATGGGAGGCCATCCTGCCGGCCAACATCGTGGGCGCGTACAACCTCTACGAGGCCGCGCGCCAGGCCGGCGTGAAGCGCGTCGTGTTCGCGAGCTCCAACCACGTCACCGGCTTCTACCGCCAGGACGAGGTGATCCCCGCCGGCGCACCGCCGAAGCCGGACGGCTTGTATGGCCTGTCCAAGGCGTTCGGCGAGGATCTGGCGCAGCTGTACTTCGACCGCCACGGCATCGAGACGGTGAGCCTGCGCATCGGCTCCTCGTTCGCGAGGCCGCGCGACCGCCGCATGCTGCACACCTGGATGAGCTTCGACGACATGGAGCGCCTGGTGCTGGCCGCCCTCACCGCCAAGGACGTGGGCCACAGCATCGTCTGCGGCGTCAGCGCCAATCCGCACGTGTGGTGGGACAACACCCCCGCCGCGCACATCGGCTACGTGCCGCAGGACAGCTCGGCGCCGTTCGTCGCCGAGATCGAGCGCACGACGCCGCCCGGCGATCCGGCCGATCCGGCCGTCATCTACCAGGGCGGCGCCTTCGTGAAACAGGGGCCTTCCAATTGACGATCTCCGTGCCAAGCCACTTGCGGGACGAGCGCCGGGCCGCCCCAAGCCGGCCCGCAGTCCCCTCGGGGGACGGAGCGCCGTACCCGGCGCGGGAGGGGCGC
>JBJMWE010000154.1:0-10000 GCA_045810285.1 Vitreoscilla sp.
CTCGGTGCCGCAGGAACTGCTGGCCATCATCCGCCAGTTCGGCGGCGACATGAAGGAGACCTACGGCGTGCCCGTCGAGGAGATCCAGGAAGCCATCAAGCATGGCGTGCGCAAGATCAACATCGACACCGACATCCGTCTCGCGATGACCGGCGCGATCCGCAAGTACCTGTTCGAGAACCCGGACAAGTTCGACCCGCGCGACTACCTCAAGCCGGCGCGCGAGGCCGCCAAGGCAATCTGCCGCCAGCGCTACGTCGAGTTCGGCTGCGAAGGCCAGGCCGGCAAGATCAAGACGGACACGCTGCAGGTCGTCGCCGCGAAGTACGCCAGCGGCGAGCTCGCGCAGACTGTGAATTGAGCCCCCACGGTCGCTTGCGCTCCCTGCCCCCCGAGGGGGCCGGCCGCGAGCGGCCCGGCGGAGCCGGATCCGCCGCTCCCTTGCACTGCGCTCGTTGCGGGCGAGCGGCGGCGCCGGAATGAGCGCCTTCGGCGCGTGGCCGAGCGGACCAGCGGAGCCGGATCCGCCGCTCCCTTGCACTGCGCTCGTTGCGGGCGAGCGGCGGCGCCGGAATGAGCGCCTTCGGCGCGTGGCCGCGAGCGGACCGGCGGAGCCGGATCCGCCGCTCCCTTGAACTTCTCGCGGAGCGACCTGCGATGGCGTCGGGCAATGGCGCGCAGCGGCGTGCCGGCAGGCACAATACGGGTTTAGCCGATTCCAGTCTGCCTGATCCCATGACCGCCGCGCTGCTCACCACGTCCATCCACTCCCTGCCGCTGCTGGCGCGCGGCAAGGTGCGCGACAACTACGCCGTCGGCGACGACCGCATCCTGATGGTGGCCACCGACCGCCTGTCGGCGTTCGACGTCATCCTGGGCGAACCCATCCCCGGCAAGGGCGCGCTGCTGACGCAGATGGCGCTGTTCTGGTTCGGCAAGCTCGAGGGCATCGTCCCGAACCACCTGACGGGCGAGTCGCCGGAATCGGTCGTGCAGGCCGACGAGGTGGCGCAGGTGCGCGAACGCTCGATGCTGGTCAAGCGCCTGAAGCCGCTGCCCATCGAGGCGGTGGTGCGCGGCTACCTGGCCGGCTCGGGCTGGAAGGAATACCAGGAGAGCCGGTCGGTGTGCGGCGTCGAGCTGCCCGCCGGCCTGAAGAACGCGTCGAAGCTGCCCGAGCCCATCTTCACCCCCGCCACCAAGGCCGAGGCCGGCGAGCACGACGAGAACATCTCGTTCAAGGTCGCCAGCGCCATGATCGGCAACGAGCTCGCCAACCACGTTCGCGACGTCTCGATCGCGCTGTACAAGCGCGCTGCCGAATACGCGCTGACCAAGGGCATCATCATCGCCGACACCAAGTTCGAGTTCGGCCTCGACGCCGACGGCACGCTCACGCTGATGGACGAGGTGCTGACGCCCGACTCCTCGCGCTACTGGCCGGTCGACGGCTACGCCGAAGGCAGCAACCCGCCCAGCTACGACAAGCAGTTCGTCCGCGACTGGCTCGAGTCGGTGCGCATCGACGGCCAGCCGTGGAACAAGAAGGCGCCGGCCCCGCCGATGCCGGCCGAAGTCGGCGAGCGCACGGCGGCCAAGTACCGCGAGGCGTTCGAACGCCTGGCGGGTTGACCGAAAACTTGACTCCGTTGCTCCAGCACATGTCCCGCCTGCTCGAACGTCTCGACGCGCAGATCGCCCAGGCCGAGGAAGTCTTCGAGCGCGAGTGCCTGAAGTCGAAGCGGGCGGCGGTGCTGGCGCGCCATGGGCAGTTCTCCGAGGCGCGCTTCGCGCTGCAGGGGCTGCGCTCGCAGAGCCAGCGCCTGCGCAACCCGGTGCTGTCGGCCTGGGTCGCGTTCGTCGACGGCCTGATCGAGCACTGCGAATCGCTGTCGCCGTCGGCGCGCGCCAAGTTCCAGCGCGCGTACGACCTCGCGACCACCGCGGGAGACGCCGAGCTGCACGCGCTGTGCGCCGCGTGGCTCGCGATCGCCGATTTCAACGCCAACGACATCGACGCCACCGTCGCCCACGCCAAGGAGGCGCTGCGCCTCGCGCCGCCCGCGGCCCACGCCGCCCGCGCGCGCGCCGCGCTGGTGGTCGCCAGCGCGTGGCGCGTGGCGGGCGACGACGGGCGCGCCATCCCCTGGTACAAGGTCGCGCGCCAGCACGCGGCCACCGAGGGCGACGTCTCGCTCGTGAGCGTGCTGCTGCACAACATGGCGGCGTTCCAGGCCGGCCGCATCAGCCTCGAAGGCGCCTTCGAGCGTGCCGACCTCGCCGACGCGCAGCGCGTGCTGCTGGAGGCCGAGTCCACCGGCAACTACGACGCGGGCGTGGGCAACGGCCAGCTGATGGCCGAAGTGCCATTGCTGCGCGCGCAGCTGATGACCGTGCTGGGCCAGTACGACGCAGCCATCTCGCTGTTCGACGCGCAGCTGCCGCGCGCCCGCGCCGAGGGCCAGGTGCACCGCGAGGCGCGCTTCCTGGCCGACGCGCTGTTCGCGGAGGTGAAGCTGGGCCGGGTCGACGAAGCCCTCAAGCGCCTGCGCGCCATCAACGCCGCGATGCCGCTGATGACCGAGCACGACGACATCGCCGCCACGCACGCGCGCCTGGCCGCGGCCGTGCGCGCGCTCGGACGCGCCGAGCAGGCGGACGCGCACGCGGCGCAGGCCGAGACGGCGCTCGAGATGCACCGCGCCGAGCAACGCCGCTGGGCAGACGCCCTGGCCGCCGTCGATTTCGAGACGTAGGCAGGCAGGGCGGGGTAGGGCGGGGTAGGGCGGGTTAGCCGCAGGCGTAACCCGCCGTTCGCCGGCGCCCCGACCCGCCATAGCCCCCTACCACCTCAACTGAGAACCGTCATGCTCAACCGACGACGGTACTGGTCGATGACCGGGTCCGCCCCGACGGCCGCCGAATGCCCCGTCAGTTCCAGCTTCGGCTGGTCGCCCGCGGCCTTCTCGGCGGCCGGCTTGGGGGCCGGCTTGGTCATCAGCTCGAGGATGCCGACGTAGACCTTGCGCGCGAGCTCGTCGTTCCAGCCCTTGTCGCGCATGAGGATCTCCAGCAGCTCGTCGAGCGCCTGCGTGAATGCGCCGGCGGCGAAGTACGACTGCGCCAGCTCGAAGCGGGCGTCGAAGTCGCGCCGGTTGGCGGCGATGGCGGCGGCGAGCTCGTCGTGCGAGCGCGCCCCGGCGGCCTTCTCGCAGGCGTCCAGCCAGAAGCCGATGGCGTCGAACTTCGCGTTGGGCAGCACGCGCTGGGCCACCGGCTGGTAGGCCTGGCGCGCCTGCACCAGCAGCTCGGGGTTGCTGCGGCTGGTCTCGATCAGCAGGCGCAGGTAGTCGAAGCGGGCCGATTCGTTGGACGGGTCGATGGCGACGGCTTCCTGCAGCTTGGCGAGCGCGGAATCGGTGTCGCCTTCGGCCAGCAGCGCCTCGGCGGCCTGCGCATCGTCCTCGGCGGCGAGTTCGTCGGCGCCGGGCACGTGCTTGTCGAGGAAGCTGCGGATCTCGCCTTCGGGCAGCGCGCCGACGAAGCCGTCGACCGGCTGTCCCTGGTGGAACATGACGCAGAACGGGATGGAGCGCACGCCGAAGGCCTGGCTGAGCTGGCCGGCGATCTCGGGCTGCTCGTCGCTGTTGAGCTTGGCCAGCTTGAAGCGGCCCTCGTAGGCCGTCTCCAGCTTCTCCAGGAGGGGCCCCAGGCTGCGGCATGGTCCGCACCATGGCGCCCAGATGTCCAGGAGGATGGGCTGGCGCATCGAATCCTGCAGCAGGTCGTTCTCGAAATTCTGGAGGGTGATGTCGATCATGTGGGGCTCTGCCTTGCCCCCGGCTAAAATCGCTGTTTTACCGGGAGTGATTCTTGAATAGTGCCTCGCCTGTGGTCGGCGTCGTCATGGGGTCGGCCAGCGACTGGGAAACGATGAAGGCGGCTGCCGACATTCTCGCCGAGTTCGCCATTCCCTTCGAAGCGCGCGTCGTCTCTGCACACCGCATGCCCGACGACATGTTCGCCTACGCCGAAGGCGCGGTCGCGCGCGGGCTGCAGGCCATCATCGCGGGCGCCGGCGGCGCCGCGCACCTCCCGGGCATGCTGGCCGCCAAGACGGTCGTGCCCGTGCTGGGCGTTCCCGTGGCCAGCCGCCACCTGAGCGGGGTCGACTCGCTGCACTCCATCGTCCAGATGCCCAAGGGCGTGCCGGTGGCCACGTTCGCCATCGGCGTGGCCGGCGCCGCCAACGCGGCCCTGTTCGCGGTGGCGCAGCTCGCCACGCGCGACGCGGCGCTGCGCGCCAGGCTCGAGGCGTTCCGGGCGAAGCAGACCGAGGCCGCCCGCGCGATGACGCTGGAGCTGAAGTGAACGGTCCCGCCATCCTCCGCGCGCTCGCGCCGGGCGCCACGCTGGGCGTGCTGGGCGGCGGCCAGCTGGGCCGCATGTTCGTGCACGCCGCGCAGACGCTCGGTTTCGACACGCTGGTGCTCGACCCCGACAAGCACAGCCCCGCCGGCGGCGCCGCGCACCACCAGCTCTGCGCGCCGTACGACGACGAGCGCGCGCTCGCCGAGATGGCCGGCCGCTGCGACGCCGTCACCACCGAGTTCGAGAACGTCCCGGCCCCGTCGCTGGCCTCGCTGGCGCAGGACATCCCCGTCGCGCCGTCGGCCGACGCCGTCGCCATCTGCCAGGATCGCGCCGCCGAGAAGGCCCACTTCGGCCGCGCCGGCGTGCCCTGCGCCCCGCACAGGGTCATCGATACGGCCGGACAACTGGCGGCCGTGCCCGACGACCTGCTCCCCGGCATCCTGAAGACGGCCCGACTGGGCTACGACGGCAAGGGGCAGGTCACCGTCGTCGACCGCGCCGCACTGTCCGAGGCCTGGACCCAGCTGCGCCAGGTGCCGTGCGTGCTCGAGAAGCGCCTGCCGCTGGCCTACGAGCTGAGCATCATCGCCGCGCGCGGCGCCGACGGCCAGGTCGTCACGCTGCCGGTGCAGCAGAACCTGCACCGCGGCGGCATCCTCGCGCTGACCACCGTGCCGGCGCCCGACGTCACCCAGTCGCAGTCGGACCAGGCCATCGCGCGTGCCACGGCCATCGCCGAGTCGATGGACTATGTCGGCGTGCTGTGCGTCGAGTTCTTCGTGCTGCAGGACGGCTCGCTGGTGGCCAACGAGATGGCACCGCGCCCGCACAACTCCGGCCACTACAGCATCGACGCGTGCGACCTGTCGCAGTTCGAGCTGCAGGTGCGCACGCTGGCCGGCCTGCCGCTGGTCACGCCGCGCCAGCATTCGCCCTGCGAGATGCTCAACCTGCTGGGCGACCTGTGGTTCGAGGACGGCCGCGAGCGCGAGCCCGACTGGGGCGCGCTGCTGGCGCTGCCCGGCATGCACCTGCACCTGTACGGCAAGAAGCACGCGCGTCCGGGCCGCAAGATGGGCCACCTCACCGTGACGGCCGCCACGCCCGCGCTCGCCCGCGAGCGTGCGAACGCGGCCGCCGCCGTGCTGGGGCTGCAAGGGTTCTGATGGCCATCGTCAGCGGCAACGACCCGGCGGCCCTGCGGAGCGCCGCGGCCGAACTGGCCGCGGGCGAGCTCGTGGCCTTCCCCACCGAGACGGTCTACGGCCTGGGCGCCCGCGCCGATGACGACGTGGCCGTCGCGAAGATCTTCGCGGCCAAGGGCCGCCCGGCCGACCATCCGCTGATCGTGCACGTGCGCGACATCGCCGCCGCGCAGGCCTTCGCGCGCGACTGGCCGGCCACCGCGCAGAAGCTGGCCGAGGCCTTCTGGCCGGGCCCGCTCACGGTCATCGTCCCGCGCCGCGAGGGCATGGGCACGGCCTCGGCCGCCGGGCAGGATTCGATCGGCCTGCGCTGCCCGTCGCATCCTGCGGCGCGGGCGTTGCTCGAGGCCGCGGCGGCGCTGGGGGTGGCGGGCGTGTCCGGACCGAGCGCCAACCGCTTCGGCCGCATCAGCCCGACCACCGCCGCGCATGTGTTCGAGGAGTTCGGCGACGCCATGACCATCGTCGACGGCGGCGAGTGCGACGCCGGCATCGAATCGGCCATCGTCGACTGCAGCCGCGGCGCGCCCGCGCTCCTGCGCCCGGGCGTGCTCACGCGCGACCGGATCGAGGCCGCGCTCGGCCAGCCGCTGCGCGCCGCCGGCCACGACGCCCCGCGCGCCTCGGGCACGCTCGAGGCGCACTATGCGCCGCGCGCCAAGCTGCGCGTGATGCCGGCCGACCAGTTGCGCGTGGCCCTGGGCGTGCTGGCGAAATCGACCGTTAACCCGGTGGCGGTATATTGCCGCACCGTCACGGCCGACCGCTCGGTGCGTGTCAGCCGCACGATGCCGGACGATCCGGTGGCCGCCGCGCACGAACTGTTCGCATCTTTACGTGAACTCGACAGTACGGGCGCCAATCTGATCTGGGTCGAGTCGCCCCCCGACGACCCCGCGTGGGACGGCGTGCGCGACCGCCTGCAGCGTGCAGCCGCCGCATGACAACCCGGGGAAACCGGCAGGCTGGCCGCCGGAACCAAGAACATCAATCAGGAGTGTGAATGCTTTTCAATGAACGCCTGCGCCGCATCGCGTCGCGATCGGTCGCCGGGCTCGTGGCGGTCGGTGCCCTCGTCGCGCTGGCCTCGTGCGGTGGCGGCACCTACCAGCAGAAGACCTTCGTGCCCGCGCGCCTGCTCAGCTTCGGCGACGAGAACAGCCGCATGGAAGCCGGGCAGGGCCAGAAGTACAGCATCAACGGCTTCTCCACCGCCACGCAGCAGGTCGATTGCAACCTGAACCCGATCTGGAACCAGGTCGTCGCGAACTCGTACGGCCTCGTCTTCCAGCACTGCAACGTCAACGCCAGCTTCGAGACCAACGCGATCGACCTGACGACCGTGGGCGCCACCGTCGACGACGTCGCCAACAGCGTGGCCGCGTTCACGGCCGGCGACACGTTCAACGGCAACGACATCGTCACGATCTGGGTCGGCATGCACGACGTGCTCAACGAATACAAGGCCAATGCCACCGGCGATCCGACGGTGCTGCTGTCGAACATGAAGGGCCAGGGCGTCAAGCTGGCCGGCATCGTCAACCAGATCGAGAATTCCGGCGCCAAGGTGATCCTGATGACGATCCCGGACATGAGCCTCACGCCCTTTGCCTACGCGGAATCGCAGAAGGGCGACTTCGACCGCCTCAAGCTGCTGCAGGACATGAGCACGCAGTTCAACCTCGGCCTGGTCACCAACTTCATCAACGACGGCAGCAAGATCGGCCTGGTGCAGGTCGACGACTACGTGCGCAACGCGGTGCGCAACCCCGGCGGCACCGGCTACATCCAGTTGGACAACCAGTCCTACGGCTGCCTGGACTCCGCGCCCCTGCCCACGTGCAACGACAACACGCTGCGCAACGACCCGACCACGGGCCAGGTGGCCCTCGCCCACTTCCTGTGGGCCGACGCCACGCACCTGGGCAACGTCATGCAGAACCAGCTCGGCGCGGCGGCCGCCTCGCGCGCGCACTCGAACCCGTTCTGAACGACGGCGCCATCCTCACTTCCGGTGCTGCGCCGCACCATGTGGCCCTCCTGCGACGTCCCTGTCGCACGAGGGCTTTCTTGTCTTCACACTACCTCGCCATCGACATAACGTCGGCCTCCGGTGCGCATTTGTTGTGTTGTTTGCGTGATGTCGACAGGGAAGTCCCCCATCATCCGCGACACCCCGGGTGCGTATAGTTTTTTCGAATCGAACGACCGTTCGATTGTCCTTTTCGACTTTCTCCTCCGGCGAGGTGCACATGAAGAAATTCCACGTCCTGACCACAGCCCTCGCGGCTGCGGTTTTCCTGGCTGGCTGCGGCGGCAACGAGGCCGGCAACCAGAAGCCGCGCGTCGCCTTCACCTCGATGGTCAGCTTCGGCGACAGCCTGAGCGACGTCGGCAGCTACGCGGTCGGCGCGGTCGCGGCCCAGGGCGGTGGACACTATTCGATCAACGGCATCGGCGCCACCGGCCTGCTGTGGACGAACTGGACGGAATTTCTCTCCGCGACGCTGGACCTGGCCGCGCCGTGCGCCGCCGAGACGGGCCTGAACACCATCCAGGCCGTGGTCGGCGCACCGCCGGTGCCCGCCACGTTCCATGACGCCAGCACGGGCGGCACGTGCACGAACTACGCGCAGGGCGGCGCCCGCGTGACCAATCCGGTCGGCCCGGGCAACGCGCTGCTGTTCAACGCCTCGGTGCCCAGCACGTACAGCAACGCCATCGGCCAGCTGACGGTGCCGGTGCAGACCCAGATCGCCAACTACCTCGCCCACAACGGCGGCAAGTTCACGAACGACCAGCTGGTCTCCGTGTTCGCCGGCGGCAACGACATCTTCATCAACGTGGCCACGTTCCAGGCCACCGTGGGCGCGGGCGGCGACCCGACTGCCGCCGCCACCGCGGCCGTCACGGCGATGGCCCACGCGGGCGCGGAAGAGGCGGGCTACATCAACGCGATGATCCTGGCCAACGGCGCCACGCACGTGGTCGTCATCAACCTGCCCGACGTCAGCCTCACGCCGTTCGCCATCGCCTCCGGGCCGTCGGGCCAGGCGCTGGTCAAGAACATGACGCAGGCGTTCAACAGCACGCTGCAGGGCAGCCTGACGGCCAGCGCCAACCTCGTGTTCGTGGACGCGTTCGCGGCCAGCGAGGACCAGGCCACCAACATGGCGCAATACGGCCTGGACAACGTCACGACGCCCGCCTGCACGTCCAGCAGCTCGCTGGTGTGTACGAAGAACACGCTCATCGGGGCCGTCGCGCCGGCCGCCTCCGGCGCCGCCGCCACCGCCGCCAACACCTACGAGTACGCCGACAGCGTGCACCCGACGCCGTACGGCTACCGCCTGCTGGCCGAACTCGTCAGCGAGCAACTGGCCATCAAGGGCTGGCTGTAAGCCGGCGACCGAGACACACGCAAGGACACATTCATGAAGAAGCACTCCATTGCTACCGCCCTCGTCGCCACGGCTGCCCTCTGTGGCGCTGGTGCAGCGCACGCCCAGGCCGCCGGCGACGTCATGGTCAAGCTCGGCTGGAACAAGATCATGCCGAAGGTGCGCAGCACCGACCTGTCGGCGCCGTCGCTGCCCGGCTCCACGATCGACATCAAGTCCGCCAGCGCGCTGTTCTTCACGGCGGCGTACATGGTCACGGACAACGCGTCCGTCGAGTTCCTGGGCGGCCTGCCGTACAAGCACGACATCGTCGGCACGGGCTCCGTGCAAGGTGTCGGCAAGATCGGCAGCATCCACCAGATCTCGCCGACGCTGCTGATGCAGTACCGCTTCCTGTCGGCCGATTCGCCGTTCCGTCCGCGCATCGGCGTGGGCCCGACCTTCGCGTGGTTCTACGGCAGCAAGGGCTCCGCCGCGCTGACGGCAGTGACCAACCCGGGCGGCCCGCCGACCACCATCGGCGGCGACAAGGAACTGGGCGTGACCACCGAGCTGGGCGCGAGCTTCAAGATCGACAAGCACTGGTTCGTCGACGCCGCGGTGCTCAAGACCTTCATCAACACCGAGGCCAAGCTGTCCACCGGCCAGACGACCCGGGCGCGCCTGAACCCGGTCGCGGTCAACGCGTCCATCGGCTACACGTTCTGAGATCGACGCCGGGGCCCGCCGGCCCGTGGCGTCGGAAAGCCCGCGCGCAGCGATGCCCGCGGGCTTTTTCATGGTTCATCGCCGAAGTGCGGGGAGCGCGTCTGTCCAGACCTGGTGTGGGACGCTGCGCGGAACGTCGATTCTTTGCCCGTCATCCTGCGCGCAGTCGCAGGATCCACCCCTGCCAAGATGGCTCGTCGGTCATGTGCGGCTGCCGCGAGCAGCGGGGTCCATGACACACGCGGCGGCCCGGCAGAGGTGGATCCTGCGACTGCGCGCAGGATGACAGGGTCAAGGGATGAGCCAGGGCTC
>JBJMWE010000155.1:0-65522 GCA_045810285.1 Vitreoscilla sp.
ATGCGCACCTCGCTGCAGCAGCTGCACAAGCGGCTCGGGACGACGACGGTCTACGTCACGCACGACCAGGTGGAGGCGATGACGCTCGGGCAGCGTGCGGATCGCCGGCCGCGACGTCACCTGGGCCGACCCCAAGGATCGCGGCATCGGCATGGTGTTCCAGTCGTACGCGCTCTATCCGACGATGAACGTGGAGCGCAACATGTCGTTCGGGCTGCGCGTGGCGGGCACGCCCAAGTCGGAGATCGCCCGGCGCGTGGCGCGCGCCGCGAAGATGCTGCAGCTCGAGCCGCTGCTCGCGCGCAAGCCGGCGCAGCTGTCCGGCGGCCAGCGCCAGCGCGTGGCCATCGGGCGCGCGCTGGTGCGCGAGGCGCAAGTGTTCCTGTTCGACGAGCCGCTGTCCAACCTCGACGCCAAGCTGCGCACCGAGCTGCGGCGCGAACTGAAGGCGTTGCACCGCGAACTCGGCGCCACCATGATCTACGTCACGCACGACCAGGTGGAGGCGATGACGCTGGCCTCCCGCGTGGCGGTGATGCGCGGCGGCCGCATCCAGCAGGTCGGCACGCCGGGCGAGGTCTACGCACGCCCGGCCAACATGTTCGTGGCCGGCTTCCTGGGCTCGCCCAGCATGAACTTCATCGAGGGCGAGGTGTCGCCCGGCAGTGGCGCGGCGGGCGGCGCGGCCATCCTGGGCGTGCGGCCCGAGCACCTGGCGCTGCATCCGGCCGGCGGCGTCCATCCCCAGGCCGAGGTGACGCTCGTCGAGGCGATGGGCGCGCACGAGGTCGTGTGGCTGGACATGCAGGGCCAGCGCCTGGCCGCCATCGCGCCGGCCACCGGCCAGCACCAGATCGGCGACCGCCTGGGCGTCCAGATGGACCTCGATCGCGCAAGCGTGTTCGACCCGGTGTCGCAGGAACGCATCGAACTGCATGCCGGGGCGTTCCGGCACCGCGCCCGCTGATATCGTCCGGCCATGGCAACCATCAAGGACGTCGCGAAGCTCGCCGGCGTGGGCGTGGGCACCGCCTCGCGGGTCATCAGCGGCAAGGGCTCGTTCTCCGAGGCCGCCGCGGCGCGCGTCGAGGCGGCGGCCCGCCAGCTGGGCTTCCGCCCGAGCGCGATCGCACGCGCGCTGTCCTTGCAGAGCACCGGCACCATCGGCGTGTTCGTGCCCGACTTCAAGGGCCCGTTCTACGGCCCGCTGCTGGACGCGATCGACGCCGAGCTGCGCCAGCACGACCGCCACATGGTCGCGGCCAACGGCTGCGGCGACGAGGACACGCGCCAGCAATCGCTGGACGGCGTGCGCTTCCTGATCGAACGCGAGTGCGACGGCATCATCATGTGCAGCAACGCGCTGCGCGACGCCGACTTCGCCGCCCTGCGCGACGACTTCGCCAACCTGGCCATCGTCAACCGCGACGTCAAGGGCATGAAGGCGCACTGCTTCACCGTCGACCACCGCGCCGCCGGCCGCGCCGCCGCCGACGCGCTGCTGGCGCACGGCCATCGCCGCATCGCGGTGATCACCGGCCCGGCCATCGCCGGCGACAACAAGCAGCGCCTGCAGGGCCTGTTCGACCGCCTCGGCGAGGCGGGCATCGCGGCGGACGCGGTGATGGTGGAGGAAGGCGACTTCAGCGCGCCGTCCGGCTGGGCCGCCTGCGAGCGCCTGGTCGCGCGCAAGCCGAAGATCACCGCGCTGTTCTGCGCCAACGACCAGATGGCCATGGGCGCCATCAGCTTCCTCGGCCACCACGGCATCCGCGTGCCGCAGCAGTGGTCGGTGATGGGCTACGACGATTCCGACGTCGCTGCCTTCCTCTCGCCGCGCCTGACCAGCGTGCGCATCCCGATCGCCGAGATGGCGCTCAACGCCTGCCGCATGCTGATCAACACCCGCTTCCGCACCGAGCTGCCCGTCTCGCGCAAGTTCGTGCCGACGGTGGTCATGCGCGACTCGCTGGCCAAGGCCCCCTGAGCCTGCTGCGCGGCGCGTGCCTGCCACGGCCCGCGCGATCGCGCCCGGGGCCGCCGCA
The DNA here is from genome assembly GCA_045810285.1 of Vitreoscilla sp. Lineage (GTDB taxonomy): Bacteria > Pseudomonadota > Gammaproteobacteria > Burkholderiales > Burkholderiaceae_C > Scleromatobacter. Next base: position 2,046 of record JBJMWE010000155.1, read on the forward strand.
AAGACCCCGCACTTCGGTTTTCATCAATAGTGAATTTCACCGCGCCCGGTTTTTCCGGGCGCCGGGTCTTCATACAGTCCTCGCACGACGACGCGCAACCGGTGCCCCCTCCCGCCCGAGAGATGCGCGCGCCATCAACGAAAGCGAGAACACCATGAACACCCGCCACCTCCTCACCGCCGCCGCCTTCGCGCTGGCCTTCTGCGCCCCCGGCGCCTTCGCCGCCGACGACGGCTGCCGCACCAACGCCAACGGCGTCCAGACCTGCGACGTCACGACCGGCCACGAGCGCAGCCGCGACGCCGTCGTCGCCGAGATCCACGCGAAGGCCGATTCCTCCACCGGTTGCCGCACCGTGGCCAACGGCGTGCAGGTGTGCGACGTGCCGACCGGCCGCGAGCGCAGCCGCGAGGCCGTCGTCGCCGAGCTTCGCGGTGGCGCCGGCTACACGATCGAGGGCTGCCGCACGGTGGCCAACGGCGTGCAGAAGTGCGACCTGCCGTCGCCCTACACCGTGCGCGAGACGGCCGTGGCCGCGGCGCACTGAGGCCGCGTCAGGCCGGGTGGCGTCGCCTCGCCGCCCGCAGGCTGTAGATCCCGCGGACGCGCCGTCAGTGGCGCTGCACCGTCTTGTAGATGCCGCAGCCCAGCACGAGATCGTCGCTCACCGGCACGATGAACGACGTCTTCGGGGCGACCTGGCCGGTGGCCGGGTTGAGGAAGTCGTAGTCGACCCAGCCGCCGCCGTGCGCGGCCGCGGCCCAGACGTCGCGCGTGAGCTGCGTGACGTCGGTGCCCAGGATCTGCGCGCCCGTCTTGCCGACGTTGTGCGCCTTGCCGGCGAATGCGTGGTAGACGAGGCCGCGATCCCAGGCGAACACGTACATGTCGCGGTCGGCATAGCCGCTGGCCGCGTCGGTGATCTCGGCCAGGCAGGCGGCGCCGCGGCGCTTGTACAGCGCGACGGCGCGCGTGACGAGCCCGTGCGCCTCGTCGGCCGTGCCCTGGCGCAGCCGGAACGTGCTGACGGTGCGTGCGAGCTTGTTGGCGCGCTCGCCCAGGCCGGCGGACGCCGACGAGGTCTGTTCCACCATCGCCGCGTTCTCCTGCGTGATGCCGTCCAGGCCGTGCAGCGCCTCCGACATCTGTCCCAGGCTGTTGCTCTGCTGCTCCGCCGCCGACGTGATCGCGCGCACGTTGCCCGCGACCTCGCCAATGCCCGCGACGACGCTGGCCAGCAGCGTGCCCACCTCGTCGATGCGCGACGTGCCGGACGCCACCTGCTCGCTGGACGCGGCGATCAGCGACTTGATCTCGCGCGCGGCGTCGCCGCTGCGCACGGCCAGGGTACGCACCTCGGCGGCCACGACCGCGAAGCCACGGCCGCTCTCGCCGGCGCGCGCCGCCTCCACCGCGGCGTTGAGCGCGAGGATGTTGGTCTGGAAGGCGATGCCGTCGATGACGCCGATGATGTCGTGCACGCGCTGCGAGCTGGCGCGGATCGCATGCATCGCCTCGACCGCCTGGCGCATGCGGCTGCCCCCCGATTCGGCCATCTCGTGCACGCGGCTCGCGAGCTGTTCGACGGCGCGGGCGTCCAGCGCGTTCTGCTTCACGGAGCCGCTGAGGTCCTGCACGCTGGCCGTCGTCTGCTCGAGGCTCGCGGCCTGGCGTTCCGTGCGCTGCGCCAGCTCGGTGGTGCCGGCCGCCAGCGTCTCGCTGGCCTGCGACACGAAGGTCGCCTCGCTGCGGATGTCGGCCACGAGCGCGGACAGGTTGGCGTTCATGTCGTCGAGCGACGCGGCGATCGCGCCGAACTCGGCGCCGCGCACGCCGCCGATGCGGCACGAGAGGTCGCCATCCTTCATCGCGCGCACGCTGGCCTGCAGCGGCGCGAGCGAGCGCGCGAGCTGGCGCTGCAGCGACAGCGCGAGCCCGACCGCCACGGCGCCCAGCGCGAGGCACGTGACCGCGACGACGGACAACCCGTCCACCTGCAGCAGCCGGACGCCTGCGCACAGCGCCAGTGCGACGCAGGCCAGCGCCAGCAGCATGATTCGACGGCGCACGGATGCGCCGGCCTTCGTTGAATCCATCCTGTTCCTTCTCGCGGCCCCGCGAGCCGCTTTCGACCGTCATTCTGGACGACGGGTGGCCGCGCCGCCGGCAGGAATGCACCGGGAATCCGGCACTGATCGGGCGGTCGGATTCCACGCGGCTGCCTAGACTCGCCTGGCGCGACGTCGCTTCGCGCCGAAGGACCGCCCGCATGATCACCCCCAGCCTCAACATCAATCTGCCGCCGTCCACCACCGGGTCGACCGCGGCCAAGGTCGTCGCGCCCCCGCCCGCCGTCCCCGCGGCCGGTGCGCCGGCCCCGTCGTCGAGCGCGCCGCCGGTGCCCAGCGCGACCGTGACGTTGAGCCCGCAGGCGCTGGCCGCCAGCCACGCGGCGGCATCGTCGGGCAGCGCGGCGCAGGGCGCACCCACGCCCCTGCCCGCGCCGGCGCAGCACGACGCCTCGGTCTACGAATCGCTGAAGAAAGGCATCTCGGCGGCGGCCACCGACGTCGGCGACGCCATCGCCGACGGCGCGCACGCGATGGTGGACGGCGTGGAGACCGCCGTCTCGACCGTGCACACCGTCGCCAAGGGCATCGTCGAGCTGCCCTTCGCCGCCGTCGCGAAGGCCTGCGACGCCGCCGGCGCGCTCATCGACGAGCTCTGACCGGCACGGGTCGCCCCGCATCGAGCCCGCCTCGACGCGCCGCCTGGCTCACGCGTCCCGGCGCGGCGCGCGCTGCGCCGGATCGTAGAAGAACGTCTCCTCGGCGATCCGCTCGCCTTCCCAGCGCTGCCACGCGAGTTCCTCCATGCGCGTGACGCTGCCGTCGCGCCACGCGAACCGGAAGATCCAGCGGATGACCACGTGGTCGCCGTCGACCAGCACCGGCCGCACGCACGTGGACGTGACGGACTCGGCACGCGCCATCACCTGGCGCTCGTTGGCCACGTGCGCGTCGCGCCCGACGCGCGGCGTGCCCTGGTTCTCCTGCATCGTCGACTGTTCGGTGTAGAACAGCTCGCAGGCCTGTACGTGGTCGTTGCTCTCGACCATGGCGATGAATCGCTCGAGCGTCTGGGGTGAAGGCATCGTCGGACTCCTGTCCGGCGAGTATCACCGCCGGCGGATGGCCTCACGTACCGACGGGCTTCAGCAGGGTGGCGACCACCGCGTGCTGGTACGTCGTGATCTCCCACGGGTTGCCGTCCGGGTCCGCGAAGTACAGCGACCACGAGAGCCGGTGATCCTCGGGCTCGACGGGCCGCTGGAGCTTGTCGACCAGGTGCCGGCGCCAGTCGACGAACTCCTGCGCGCCCACCGACAGCGCGATGACGCTGCGGCACGGCTGCGCGGCGGCCTCGAACAGCGCGATGTGCACGGTGCCCGACGAGTTCGCGAGCGTCAGCGGGCCATCGGCGGCCCACACCTCCAGTTCGGGCACGCGCTGGAAGCCCATCACGTCGGCGTACCACTGCTCCGCCTTGTTGCGGTTGGTGACGTAGACGTGGATGTGGTCGATGCGGTCGAAGGCGGGGATCATGGCGTCGGCGCTGGTTGGCGGGGCCTGGCGGCCAGCAATTGTCGCGCCCGATCGGGTTCCCCAGCCGTCCTCGGGCGCGCCGCGACTTTCCCGTCGCATGCCTGTCACCCCGGTGTCACACGGCAGCCCGACGATCCGCCGGTTGTCCACGCCAAGCCAGAAGAGGGAATTCCATCATGAACACCAATGCCGGCTCCATGCCCGGCGGCATGGCGGCGCCCAGCCGTCCGCACCTGGACCACAAGCCGGGCGCCGCCACCTGGATCGTGTTCGCCGCCCTGCTGCTGGCCGGCCTGGGCTACACGGCGTACAGCATCGCCACCGACTATGCCGGCTCCGGCGAGCAGGCCACCGCCATCTGGCCATTCGTGCTGCTGGGCCTCGCGCTGCTGATCGCGCTCGGCTTCGAGTTCGTCAACGGCTTCCACGACACCGCCAACGCGGTCGCGACCGTGATCTACACCAACTCGCTGCCGCCGCAGGTCGCCGTGGTGTGGTCCGGCGTGTTCAACTTCCTGGGCGTGCTCGTCTCCAGCGGCGCGGTGGCCTTCGGCATCATCTCGCTGCTGCCGGTGGAGCTGATCCTGCAGGTGGGTTCGTCGGCCGGCTTCGCGATGGTCTTCGCGCTGCTGATCGCGGCCATCGTGTGGAACCTGGGCACGTGGGCGCTGGGCCTGCCGGCGTCGTCGTCGCACACGCTGGTGGGCTCCATCATCGGCGTGGGCGTCGCCAACGCGCTGATGCACGGGCGTGACGGCACCAGCGGCGTCGACTGGGCACAGGCCGTCAAGATCGGGTACTCGCTGCTGCTGTCGCCGCTGGTCGGTTTCGTGGTCTCCGCCCTGCTGCTCCTGGCGCTGCGCGCGCTGGTCAAGCACCGTGCGCTGTACGAGGCGCCCAAGGGCTCGACGCCGCCGCCCTGGTGGATCCGCGGCCTGCTGGTGCTGACCTGCACCGGCGTGTCGCTCTCGCACGGCTCCAACGACGGGCAGAAGGGCATGGGCCTGATCATGCTGATCCTCGTGGGCACGGTGCCGATCTCCTACGCGCTCAACCGGGCGATGCCGGTCGACCAGACCGCGCAGTTCGCGATCGTCGCCCATGCCGCGCAGGCGTCGCTCGCGGCCACCGCCCCGGGCGGCGCGCCCACGGACGCGCGCGCGAGCCTGTCGCACTATGTCCGCACCAAGGCGGTCGCGCCCGACACCCTGCCCGCGCTGGCCGCCATCGCCGGCTCGATCGGCGACCAGGTGCAGCAGCACGACACGCTCGCCAAGGTGCCTGCGGCCGCCGTCGCCAACGTGCGCAACGACATGTACCTCGCCTCCGAGACGATCCGCCTCGTCGACAAGGACGGCCACGTCAAGCTCGACGCCGACACCCGCGACAAGCTGATGGCGTTCAAGAAGGACATCGACGCGGCCACCCGGTTCATCCCCCTGTGGGTGAAGGTGGCCGTGGCCATCGCGCTCGGCCTGGGCACGATGGTGGGCTGGAAGCGCATCGTCGTCACCGTCGGCGAGAAGATCGGCAAGTCGCACCTGACCTACGCGCAGGGCATGTCGGCCGAGCTCGTGGCGATGTTCACGATCGGCCTGGCCGACAACTTCGGCCTGCCGGTGTCGACCACGCACGTGCTGTCGTCCGGCGTGGCCGGCACGATGGCCGCCAACCGGTCCGGCCTGCAATGGGCCACGATCCGCAACCTCGCGATGGCGTGGGTGCTGACGCTGCCCGCGGCCATCCTGCTGTCCGGTTCGCTGTACTGGCTGTTCGTCAAGCTGTTCTGATTTCGGAGGAACTCACATGAATGCATTGTTCGACCAGGACGCGATGCGCCGCCGCATCGAGCGCGAGCTCGTCGACGGCTACGACGAAGAGATCGAGATGGAGATGGAGGACCGCCTCGTCGCCGACCCGCTGGACGCCAGCGGCGAGGACGCGACGGCGCGCGTGCGCTACTTCCGCGAGCTGTTCCGGCTGCAGGGCGAGCTCGTGAAGCTGCAGGACTGGGTGTCGAGCACGCGCCAGAAGGTCGTCATCCTGTTCGAGGGCCGCGACGCGGCCGGCAAGGGCGGCGTCATCAAGCGCATCACGCAGCGCCTGAACCCGCGCGTGTGCCGCACCGTCGCCCTGCCCGCGCCCAACGACCGCGAGCGCACGCAGTGGTACTTCCAGCGCTACGCCGCCCACCTGCCGGCCGCCGGCGAGATGGTGCTGTTCGACCGCAGCTGGTACAACCGCGCCGGCGTCGAGCGCGTGATGGGCTTCTGCACCGACGACGAGTACGAGGAGTTCTTCCGCTCCGTGCCGGCCTTCGAGGGCATGCTGCAGCGCTCGGGCATCAAGCTGGTCAAGTACTGGTTCTCGATCACCGACGACGAACAGGAACTGCGCTTCCTGAGCCGCATCCACGACCCGCTCAAGCAGTGGAAGCTGAGCCCGATGGACCTCGAGAGCCGCCGGCGCTGGGAGGAGTACACCAAGGCCAAGGAAGTGATGCTCGAGCGCACGCACTCGGCCGAGTCGCCGTGGTGGGTGGTGCAGGCCGTCGACAAGAAGCTGGCGCGGCTGAACTGCATCCGCCACCTGCTCGAGCAGTTCCCGTACGCCGAGGTGCAGCACCCGCCGGTGCAACTGCCCGAACGCCTGCGCCACGAGCACTACTCGCGCCAGGCCGTGCCCGAGGAGATGATGGTGCCGGACTACTACGACGAGGGCTGAGGCGCGACCGCGTCGAACTCGACACGTCGCTCGCGCCGATGCGTGCCGGCATCCGGCCGCATCAGTCCCGGCGCCGGAACGCCAGCCAGCCGGCCAGGCCGGTGAAGCCGCCGACCAGCGCGGCCACCCACAGGAAGCCGTGCGGATCCTGCGCGAGCGGAATGCCGCCGACGTTCATGCCCAGCAGGCCGGCCACCAGGTTGATGGGCAGGGCGAGCACCGTCACGACGGTCAGCGTGAACACGCTCGAATTGGTGTGCTCGCCGACCTGCGCGGCGATCTCGTCCTGCAGCAGCTTGATGCGATCCTGCAGGGAATCGAGGTCGCGCAGCACCAGCGAGAACTCCTCGGTGGCCTGGCGCAGCGCGTCGAGATCCGACTCGCTCGTCCACGGCGGCGGCTGGCGCAGCAGTCGGAACAGCGCGCCGGGCTCGGGCGCGAGTAGGCGCTGCAGGCGCACCAGCACGCGGCGCAGCCTGCCGAGATCCTCGCGCTTGTCGCCCAGGCGGCCGACGAGCAGCTTGTCCTCCACCTCGTCGACCTGCAGCGTGGCCTGGCGCACGATGCGCACCATCACGTCGCCCTGGTCGCGCAGCAGGCGGTCCAGGAACTGGAGCGACGAGCGGAACGTGATGCCCTGGCGCACCGCGTGGCGCAGGCGGTCGATCGAGCGCAGCGCATGCACGCGCGCCGTGATCGCCATGCGCGGGCCGACGTTGGCCCACAGCGTCTCGATCTGCGACGGGTCGAACGAGAACTCGAACGACACGTCGTTGACGACCGCCACCAGCGTGTCGCGCGCGTCCTCGATGCGGGTCGAGCGCGAGCCCTCGTGCAACGCCTCGAAGAACTCCGGCGCGACGGCCAGGTGCTTCGCGAGCCAGGGCTCGGCGCCCGTGTCGGTCAGGTTGAAGTGCAGCCAGACGAAATCGCCCGGGCCGGCGGCGGGCTCGTGGGCCAGCCAGGCCAGCGCACCGGCCAGGTCGATCGCCACGCCCGGCGCGCCGCCGGCGAACAGGTAGCCGCAGATCAGGCCGTTCGGGTCGGAGCCGTAGCGCATGTCGCCCAGGGCGGACGACGGCATGCCGGCGCTGCGCGCGATGTTCTCCTGCTGGCTCATGGCCGTGACCCTCCCTTGACGACCGGTGGATGGTAGCGCGCGAGCTTGCAGGACTTTTACAGGCGCGTGGCAAGATCGACGCCATCGGCACCCGGTGCCTTCTCGACCGCATCGCATGAACGTCTCCCTGCGCGCGAGCGCCGCCCTGCTCGCAGCCTCGCTCACACTTCCGGCCCTGGGCGCCGACGCGCCGGCCACGACCGCCTCCGCCGCCTCTGCCGCGTCCCCGGCCGCCCCGCCCGCTGCCGGCGTCCGATGCGCGGCGCCCACCGCCGACAAGGCCGCCAACCGGGCCTGCGCCCTGGCCCTGGCCAAGGTCGCCGACACCGACCGCGCCGCCAACCGCAACGACGCGGCGCTGGCCGCGCTGGCGCGCGCCGACCAGTTCGCGCCGGACGACCTGCGCTTCGTCACCGCACGCGCGGGCCTGCAGCTGAAGCTGGCCAATCAGCTCACGCCGGCCGGCATCGAGGCCGCGGCCGCCGCCGCGCCGGGTGACGTGGGCATGGCGATGATGCATGCCGAGCTGTCGCTGGCCCGCAAGGACTGGCCGGCGGCGCTCGCCGACATCGACCGCGTCATCGCCAGGCGCCCCGACGCGGCGCAGGCCTGGGAGTCGCGCGCGTCCATCAACGTGGCCAAGCCGGATTTCGCGGCCGCGCGCCTGGACGTCGAGCACGCGCTCCTGCTCGACCCGAAGTCGCCCACCGTGCTGCGCCTGCGCGGCGTGCTGCGCAACAACAGCGGCGACCACGCCGGCGCGCTGGCCGACTACCAGGCCGCGCACGCGCTCGCGCCGCGCCCCGACGACCCCTTCGTCATCGGCTCCACGCAGTTCCTGCAGCGCCAGTTCGGCGACGCCGCGGCCTCGCTGGCCAGGCGCCCGCCCGCCGCGCCGGACGGCCTGTACTGGCGCATCTGGCGCTACCTCGCGCTCGCCCGCCTGACAGGCATGGAACGCGCCGCGGGCGCGCTGGGCCCCGGCACGCCGCCCGGCCCCGGCCTGCCGTGGCCCGGGCCGGTGATCGACTTCCTGCACGGCGCGATCCCCGCGGCCACGCTGCTGGCCGACGCGAAGCGCGCGCAGGACGCGCGCGACCTGTCGCAGGTCTGCGAGGCGCACTTCTACCTGGCCGAGGACGCGTTGCTGCGCCAGCGCCCCGACGCCGTCGAGCAGTTCCGCACCGCCGCCAAGGAGTGCCCCATCAACTTCCACGAGTACGAAGGCGCGACGGCCGAACTGCGCGCGATGGGCCTGCCGCTCGCCGCGCCCGGGCCCACGGTGGCGGCGGCGCAGGCGGCAGCCTCTGCGGCTTCTGCGGCGTCACAGGCGAAATGATCCGGCTCCGGGGCGCTCCAGCCTGGGCAGGCGCTCGCTGCGGATTTCAGTACCTGTGAATGAAACCGACGCGCCGGGACCGCTCGTCGCCGTCGGGCCCCGCAGACACTCGAGTGAGCGTACGGGGCAGTCAAGCAACGATGGACGCGGCGTTTACTGGAGACGGCAGATCGACTGCGAGTTCGACCATTCCTTTTGCACCGTGTAGGTCACGCCGTCCGTGCCGACGACGCTGCCCTGCTGGGCGTTGCAGATGTCGCCGATCTCGCCGTACGTCCGGTTGTACCAGGCCAGGGGCGAGGCGTAGGTCGTCGCAATGCCGACGTCGGGATCGGTGACCGTCTCGATCATCTCGTGCGAAGCGACGGAGCTCATGTTGTTGAACGGCGAGCTTGCACCGCAGCCGACGTCGCAGCCGGACCCGGCGCTGTTGTCCGGGTGGACGCCGTACGTCCAGGTCGCGGAACTTCCGACCACCGTGCCGTGATAGGCGCAGAAGCCGCCGGAGACGCAGGAGTTCGAACCGCCCTGGCTGATCGTCTTGCCCTTGGGGAAGAACACCGCGTAGTAGGTGTTGGCATTGGGCGCGGCGAGGTGGCCGGCGCTGATCTGCGCAGCCAGTTCCGCCTGGACCTGCGCGTCGGTGATGGTGCTGCCGTTGCGCGAGCTCGAGGGCGTGATCGCGACCTGGCCCGCGAAGTTGCCGTAGCCGATCGTCTGCGTCGTCTTGCCGCTGCCGCTGCCGTAGTCGCCGTTGAGCCAGCTGAAGTACGGGCTGCCGACGACGCCGCCATAGAACGCGGACATCGTGCCGGAACCGGTGCCCTGGACGAAGGACTGGTAGGTGCCGCTGCCGTACAGCACCTGGATCACCTTGATGTTCTTGACGACCGGGCCACCGTAGTAGGTCAGCGTCTTGCCTGACGCCCGCTTGGCCAGGGTGCCGGCATGCAACTGAGCTTCGGCAGCGGCCCGCCGGGCGGCCACGGAATCGGGCATCGCGAGCGACTGTGGGTCGTTCTTCCAGTGGATCCCGCGTGGCGCCTCCGCGTTGGCAGCGGTGTCGGGCATGGCCTTGATGGGCTCCTGGGCCAGGGCGCCGAACGCAGCGGCTGCGAGCGCGGACAGGACGATGGGACGGGCAAGACGACCGGGAACATCGATATTCATGGCGCAATCCTCTCGGGTGGATGGGATGTCGAATGGATGGCCACGGCTCGATCGGAGAATGGCCATCAGGCACATTAGTCGTCCTTCTTCCGGAATGACATCGGGCTGGGCCCAGAGGTTGCGCAGATGCGATACCCGAAATGGGGTATGCGCGATGTTCGAAAGCCGTCGACGACGGCTCTCACCGCCCCTGCGCGCCACGCGCTCGCCAATGTCGGCCGCACGTACCGGGGACTTTCCCTGCCCGGGTCGACGCCCTTCAGGCGCGCGTCGCCACGAGCGCGGTGCAAGAATCGACGTCGAGGTCAAGCCGATGTCCACTGAACGAACCCCGTCGATCCTTGCCGCGGCATTGCCGCTCGTCCTGGCGAGCGCCGGCGCCTTCGCCGACGAAGCGGCCATACGTCATGCCCTCGCCGATCGACTTCCCGATCTGCCGCGCATCGACGAGATCACGAAGTCGCCCGTCCAGGGCCTCTACGAAGTGCGCTACAACGGCACCGAGATCCTTTACAGCAGCGAGAACGGCGACTATGTGTTCGTCAATGGATCGCTCGTCGAGACCCATTCGCGACAGAACCTGACGGAAGCCCGCAGCCAGAGCTTCATGGTCACGGACTTCGACAGGCTGCCGATCAAGGACGCCATCGTGATTCGCCAAGGCAACGGCTCTCGACGCATGGCCATGTTCGTCGACCCGAACTGCGAATACTGCAAGAACTTCGAGCGCGACCTGGCCAACGTCCATGACGTGACCATCTACGCGTTCATCATCCCCATCCTCGGGCCGGAGTCGAAGGCGCGGGCGCGCGACATCTGGTGCGCCAGCGATCCGGCCAAGGCCTGGCGCGACTGGATGCTGCGGCGCGTCGAGCCCACACGCGCGATGAAATGCGACGTCGCGCCGCTCGAGCGCAATGTCGCCTTTGCCAGCCAGCAGCGCATCTCGGTCACGCCATCGCTGTTCTTCGGCGACGGCTCACGCAAGAAGGGCATCCTCACGGCCGACGCCGTCGAATCACGCCTGCGGGAAGCCGCGCCCCATGCCGCGGTGGCGCGCTAGCCGTTGCCGGCATGGTGGGCCGACTCGAGCGCAGGTGCACGGCCGTGGCTGCAGGCCAGGCGTCGCGCTGGGGATACGCCGCGGCGGCGTGCGCACTCCTGCTGTGCACGGCGGATCCGGCCAGAGGCGCATCGTCGAGTGCGCGCGACGCGGCGGGCAATCAATGGCGGGCCGTCAGCGATCCCTCGGACGACGCCCAGGGCTACGTGCTCGAACGTCTTGGCGCGAACGGCCAGTTCGATCCCGCATTCGGGCGTGGGGGCCGCCGCCCGCTCTCGATCGACGCAGCAGATGACGCGCCCTCGGCGCTTCGAGTGGACGACCGCGGACGCATCTGGGTGACCGGCGCGAGCATCGCCGGCGCACAGCCGCAAGTCGTGGTCCTGCGCTACCTTTCCAACGGCGCCCCGGACCTCCACTGGGGCGTCCAAGGCAAGGCGCAGGTCAGCCCGGCTGGGCTGGCCATCAAACCGAACGACCTGCTGCCGCTTTCGGATGGCTCCCTGCTCGTGGCCGGCGTGGCCGCCAACGTGGAGCCGGCACGCGCCGTGGTCCTGCATCTGAAGGGCAACGGCCTGGTCGACACCGCCTTCGGTACGGCGGGCCTGTGGCAACGCTTCGGCGCCACGGACGGGTCGACGGCGACGCACCTGTCTGCCGCCGACAACGGCGCGGTGGCCGTGTGCGTGGTGGCGCGCGGCGAGCATCCGGTCGCGGAAATCTGGTCGATCGCGGCGGGGGCGCAGCAGCTCGTGCACCAACAGGCACTGGATCCGAACATCGATGGCGAAGGTCTTCGCGTGGCCTGGTCGAATGGACGCTGGTCATTCGGAACCGGCGACGCCCCGACCGTCGCAGGACTGCCCGCCACGCTCGATCCGGCGCTATCCGTCGGAGCGCCCGGACAAGCCACTCCGGCATCCGCGCCATCGGATCCGGGCCAGGGCGGATTCAGCCCCTTTGCCGCGGATCATCAGGTCGGTGCGCCGACTGCGAGTGGCCACGACGAATCGCGTTCCGGTTCGTCGGCGCTCGAATGGGCACCCTGGGCAGCGCTGGGCGCCGTGGTCGTGTTCGCGGGCGTCTTCTTCGGGCGCCGGCTTCGCAGCGAACGCCCGTCGTCCTGATGGGCCGGGGTCGTTGAACGGCTTGCTGGCCATTTGCCGCGAACGCGACCTTCTGGACGCCGGCGAACGGCGGGTTACGCCTGCGGCTAACCCGCCCTACGACAGGTGCGCCTCTGTCGCCGACACGTGCGTCCGCGCGGACGGGCGGGCGCCGGCGCGAAGCCGGCGGCCCTGCACGCTCACTTCAACTCGGTGGTGTAGTTCACCGGCACCCACTGCCAGGACTTCCCGGCCGCGCGCAGGTGGCCCAGGCCGGGGAACTGCAGGTGGGCGGCGGCCACGAGGGAGCCGTCCCTGGCCGCCTGCTTGAAGACGGCGTCGCGCGCGGCCGCGGCGGCCTTCGCGTCGGAATCGAAGTCGATCGTGACGCCGGGGTTGGGCAGCTGCACGGCCGCCACGTGGATCAGGTCGCCGATGACGACCAGGCGCTGGCCCTTGCTCTCGACGACGTAGCTGGTGTGGCCCGCCGTGTGGCCGTGCGTGGCGTGCGTGCGGATGCCCGGCACCGGCTCGCCGTCGGCGTCGAACGGCTGGTACTTGCCGGCCGCCACGTACGGGTTGACCGAGGCCATCGCGCCCTGGAAGAAACCCTTCATCCCCTCGGGCGCCTTGTCGAGGTTGGCCTGCGACAGCCAGAAGCCGGACTCCGCCTTGTCCGCATGCAGCGTGGCGTTGGCGAACACGCGCTGGCCGTTGGCCGACAGGCCGCCAACGTGGTCGGGGTGGAAGTGCGTGATGAAGATGTCGTCGACCTGCTCGGGCTTGTAGCCGGCCGCCTGGAGGCTGTCCAGCAGCTTGCCCAGCGTCGGGCCGAACAGCGTGCCGGAGCCGGCGTCGATCAGCACCAGCTTCGTGCCGGTGTTGACCAGGAACGCGTTGACCGAGGTCTCGAGCGGCGCCTTGACGAAGTCGCGCGCGAGCGCGGCGTTCGTCTTGGCAGCCGGCTCGTGCAGCAGCTTGGGGACGTCGAGGTCGACGGTGCCGTCGCTCAGCGCGGTGATCTCGAAGTCGCCCAGCATGGCGCGGTGGAAGCCGGGCGCCTGCGTGCGCACCTGGGGCGCGGCGGCCCGGGCGGCGGGCGACACGGCGAGCAGCGCGCCGCCGCCGAAGGCGATGGCGGCCGACAGGAGACTCAGTCGGAACAGGTTGGAAATGCGGTTCATCAGGTTCTTTCGGTTCGTTCGAAGGCGGCTGGGACGCGGCCGACCAGGGGTGCGGATCGCATTGTGTTGTTTTGCGATTTCCAGAACAATCACAATGTCCGCAAAGCATCGTTGCAATCGACGCAACCAAAAAGACATGATCGACGCCCTCCACAGTTTCCTCGCGGTCGCCTCGTCCAGCAGCTTCTCGCAGGTGGCCAAGGCGCAGGCCGTCGCCGTGTCCTCGGTCACGCGCAAGATCGACTGGCTGGAGGCCGAGATCGGCACGCGCCTGTTCCACCGCAGCTCGCGCCGCGTGATGCTCACCGATGCCGGCGAGCAGTTCCTGCCGCGCGCGCGCAACATCCTCGCGGAACTGGCCCAGGCCAAGGACGCGCTGGCCTCGATCAACGCCGACCCGCGCGGCACGATGACCGTCACGGCGCCCACCATCTTCGGCCGCCGCCACCTGGCGCAGGCCGTCGGGAGTTTCCTGGAGCGCTATCCGATGATCGACGTCGACCTGCACGTGAGCGACGCGCTGGTGGATCTCGTCGAGCAGCGCATCGACGTCGCGATCCGCATCGGCGTGCTGCCGGACTCCGACCTGCTCGCCACGCGCCTGGCGCCGCTGCGCCCGCTGGTGGTCGCCAGCCCGGGCTACCTCGCTCGCCACGGCCGTCCCGCGCGTCCGGAGGACCTCGTGCAGCACCACTGCATCACCGCCGCGACGCCGTCCGCAGTCGGCCCCGCCTGGCGCTTCGCCGGCGTCAACCGCGGCGCGGCGCTGCCGGTGCGCGGCAAGCTGCGCACCGACGACAAGGACTGCGCGCTGCAGGCCGCGCTGGCCGGCATCGGCATCGCCTGCCTGCCAAGCTGGGTGGTCAGCGAGGACATCGTCGGGGGCCGGCTGGTCTCGCTGTTTCCCGACATGCTGCCGCCCGAGCCGCAGACGCTGCCCGCGATCCACGCGGTGCGCATGCCGGGCCGCTCATCCGAGGCCAAGGCGCGGCTGTTCATCGCCCACCTGCGCGAGGTGATCGGCGACACGCCCTATTGGGACGCCGCGCTCGATGGCGCTCGCGAGCCCTTGCGCGCGCGCGTGACGCGCGCGCGCAGGCAGCCGACGGCCGCCACGCCGTGAACCCTGCCAGCACGACCCGCCGTCGGGCGGACGAGCGCAGGCCGATCACCGAGGGGTCTGGCCTTTCCCGCGTCCGCGCACTCCAGCCGGCAAGAGCGAAAGACGTGGCCGCGGACAAGGGACAGGCCTGACCCCGATCGCAAGCGAGGGAGGCGGAGGCCAGGCGGCACGCCTGATCGCTAGCGGGGCCGGGGTCAGGCCTGTCCTCCACATCGCGGGAGCCTCCTCCACTCGCGGTCGATATCGCGGCGCGATGTCGAGGAAAGGCCAGACCCCTCCGCGCTTCCTCGCCGCGATCGACGACCGCCTCGTGGGCCGCCGGGACTACTTGGCGGCCGGCTGGAAGCGCGCGTCGCCGAACTGCCACAGCATGAACGACCAGCGGTCGGCCGCGAGTTCCTGGCGTTGCTTCTTCGTGGAGCCGATGCCGTGGCCGCCGTCGTACTGGATGCGCAGCAACACGGGCTTGCCCGAGGTGGACGCGGCCTGCAGGCGCGCGGCCATCTTCATCGATTCCCACGCCGGCACGCGCGGGTCGTTGATGCCCGTGGTCAGCAGCGTGGCCGGATACTTCACGCCGTCCTGCACGTGGTGGAAGGCGTCCATCTCCAGCAGGCCGTTGAACTGCTGCTTGTCCTTGACGCTGCCGAACTCGGGGATGTTGGGCACGCCGTTGGCGCTGGTCTCGGCGCGCACCGCGTTGAGCACGCCGACCTCGGGCACGGCCACGGCGAACAGGTCGGGCCGCTCGGTCACGGCGCGGCCCACGGTGATGCCGCCGGCGCTGCCGCCGTCGAGCGCCATCTTCGCCGAGCTCGTGTAGCCGTTCTTGACCAGCCATTGGCCGCAGGCGATCGCGTCCTTCCAGGTGTTGGGCTTGGTCAGCTGCTTGCCGGCCAGGTGCCAGTTCTCGCCGTAGATGCCGCCGCCGCGCACGTGGCAGGTGGCGTAGACGCCGCCGAGTTCGTACCACGCGAGCTCGCGGGGCGCGTAGCCCGGGGTGTCGACCACGCCGTACGCGCCGTAGGCCTCGAGGATCAGCGGGTTGCTGCCGTCGAGCTTCATGTCCTTGCGATGCACGATGGACAGCGGGATCTCGAGGCCGTCGTGGCTCTTGACCTTGACCTCCTCGGCCACGAGGTCGCCGGGCGCGCCGAACTTGCCGGCCACCTGCAGCCCGGTGTCGGTCACGGCGCCCCCGCCGCCGGCCACGCTGTAGAACGCCTCGTCGTGCGTCCACGAGTCGATCGAGATCACCACCCCGGCACGCGTGAGGTCGCTGTCGACGATGCGCACCGCGCCGGCGGCGGGCAGGCGCACCGGCTCGGGCTGCGCGTCCTTGGCATACGGCAGGCGGTACAGCTTGCCGACCGTGGCGTCGCGCGACTGGATGTACAGGCCGTCCTTGGCGGCGGCGATGCGGTCGACCACCTCCTCGCCCGGCGCGACGACGACGTCGGCGAGGGCCAGGTCGGGATGCGACACGCTGGTGCGGATGACCTTGTAGCGCGACGCGTTCAGGTGCGTCAGCAGGTACAGGTCGTCGCCGTGGATCGCGAAGCCGGTGACCTGCGACTCGCGGCCGAACAGCCTGCGCCACTTCAGCTTCGGGTCGACGGCCCTGGCCATCGGCGCGGCGTAGAGGTCGATCTCGTTCTCGACGCCGTTGGCGGGGATCGCCACCGTCCAGGCCGTGCCCACCACGGGCATGACGACGGGCATCTCGGCCGCCGCGATCTTCATGTGCGCGTCGGTGCCCGCGGTGACGACGGCCACGTCGGCCGCGCCGCCCTTCATCCGATGGAAGTACGCGCTGGCGTGCTTGTACTTGTCCGTCTCCGGCGCGTCCTTGGGCAGGGCCTGCAGGCGCATGTAGAAGAAGCCCGAATCGTCGGGCAGCCAGGTGACGTAGCTGTAGTGCGCACGGTCGATCGGCGCCATGACGTCCTTGCCGGTGGCCACGTCCATCACGTGGATCACGGCTTCCTCGGAGCCGCCGGCCGACAGCGCGTAGGCCACGTACCTGCCGTTGTTGGAGGCCTGGAAGAACTCGATGGCATGCGGCACGCCGTCGGCCTTGGCGAGCGCGTCCGGATCCACCAGCAGGCGCTCGGTGCCCGTCCAGCCCTGGCGCACGTACAGCTTGAGCTGGTTGTCGTCGGCGCCGCGCTTCTCGTAGAACACGAGGCCGCCGCCGGCGAGCGCGACGAACTGGACGCGCTCCTTGACCGAGTCGTCGAGCTCGCGGATGCGCGCCAGCAGCGCCGCGCGCCCCGGGATCGCGTCGAGCGTCGCGCGGGCGTGCTCGGCCTGCGCCCTGGCCCATTGCTGCACGTCCGGCGACGACAGGTCCTCCATGTAGCGGTAGGTGTCGGTGACGTCGGTGCCGAAGTAGCTATCGGTGACGGCCTTCACGGGCGCGACCGGGGGGGCGGTCGTCGCGGCCTGCGCCAGGCTGCTGGCGGCGGCGAGGGCTGCGCAGATCGTGCGCAGCGCCAGGTTCGAACGGGACATGGGCAAAACTCACGCGGCTTGTCGGAGCGCGGAGTATGCCAACCCCGATGCGGCGCCCGCGTCAGCAATTACGCGTGTCGAGCCAGGTTCCCTAGGGGACTTCCCGCAAGCGCTGACAGGCTGTTACCCGCTCAGCCGATGGGCGCGTAGGCCCCCGTGCCGTCGGGCCACGGTGTCAATACCTCGAACCCGTCATGCGTGACGGCCACCATGTGCTCCCACTGCGCCGACAGCGAGTGGTCGCGCGTGACGACCGTCCAGCCGTCGGCCAGTTCGCGCGTGCCGGGCTTGCCGGCGTTGACCATGGGCTCGATCGTGAACACCATGCCCTCTTCCAGCCGCAGGCCCTCCCCGCGCCTGCCGAAGTGGCAGACCTGCGGGTCGTCGTGGTAGATCTGGCCGATGCCGTGGCCGCAGTAGTCGCGCACGATGCTATAGCCGGCCTTCTCCGCCACCTGCTGGATGGCATGGCCGACGTCGCCCAGCGTGGCGCCGGGCCGCACGGCCAGGATGCCGGCGCGCATCGCCTCGTAGGTGGTGTCCACCAGGCGCCTGGCCGCCACGCCGGGCGTGCCAACGACGTACATGCGGCTGGTGTCGCCGTACCAGCCGTCCTTGATCACCGCGACGTCGAGGTTGACGATGTCGCCGTCCTTGAGCACCTTGTCGCCGGGGATGCCATGGCACACCACGTGGTTGACCGACGCGCACAGCGTCTTCGGGTAGCCGTGGTAGCCGATGTTGGCCGGCACCGCCTTCTGCACGTGGACGATGTGGTCGTGGCACAGGCGATCGAGCTCGTCGGTGGTGACGCCGGCCTTCACGTGCGGCGCGATCATGCGCAGCACGTCGGCCGCCAGCGCGCCGGCGGCGCGCGCCATGGCGATCTCCTCGGGCGACTTGACGAGATTGGCGCCGCGCCTCATCGCGCGGCCTTGCGGATGGCCTTGCTCGCGGTGACGGAGGCCGCGGCCGCGACCTCCGGCTTGACGAAGGCGAGCCCGCCGCCCCCGGCGCGCGCATCGCGCAGCATCAGCTGGCAGATGTCGCTGTAGTTCAGCTCCGGATGCAGCTCGGCCAGCATGCCCACGCGCAGCCAGTGCTCGGCCTGCGCGTTGATCGAGCGGCTCAGCGCGTCGCTGGCGTCGCGCAGGTTGTCATGCATCAGGTCGGAGATCTTGACGATGCCCATGGCGGGATTCCTTTATACGTTCCGTATACGGATCATATATCAACTCGCGCATCATCGCGACGGGAGGACATCGAGATCACGCCTTGGGCCCGGGCGCTCGCGTGAACGACACCCCGGCGCATGCAGCATGTCCGACACGCCGCCTCTAGCTGCGCAGCACCTCGAGCGGACGCACCGTCAGGTACACCGGCGCGGGCGTGCGCACGCCGCGGATGATCTTGAGCACGCAGTCGCGGTTGACGCGGCTGGCGTCGAGCGCCTGGTGCAGCGCGTCGACGCTGGCGATGGCCACGCCGTCGAGCCCGACGATCAGGTCGCCCTCGCGCACGCCCACGCGGGCGGCGGGACTCTCGGGCTCGACGCTCATCACGCGCACGCCGGTCGATTGCGGCAGCTCGTACGTGAGCACCACGCGCCGGTGCAGTTCCTGCGTCTGCCCCGCCACGCCGAGATAGCCGCGGCGCACGCGGCCGTGCTGCAGCAGCTGCGGGATCACCCAGTGGGCGATGTCGACCGCCACCGCGAAGCAGATCGCCTGCGCGCCGCGGATGATGGCGGTGTTGACGCCGATGACCTCGCCGTTCGAGTCGAGCAGCGGCCCGCCCGAATTGCCCGGGTTCAATGCCGCGTCCGTCTGGACGACATCGGGGATCAGCCGGCCCGTGCTGGTGCGCATGCTGCGCCCGAGCGCGCTGACGATGCCGGCCGTCACGGTGTGCTCGAAGCCCAGCGGGTTGCCGATGGCGATGGCGATCTGGCCGCGCTTCAGGCCCGCGGAGCGGCCCAGCGGCGCATGGCCCAGCGCGCCGCGGGACAGGCCGTCGATGCTCAGCACGGCGAGGTCGGTATCGGGGTCGTCGCCGACCCAGCGTGCGTCGAACTCGCGGCCGTCGGCCAGCGAGACCTCGTGGCGCAGCTCGGGCCGCGCGCCGGCCGGCGGCTTGCCCGCGCGCACGACGTGCGAGTTCGTCAGTACGTAGCCGTCCGGCGTGAACAGGAAGCCGGAGCCGCCGCCCAGGCTGGCATCCGAGCCGCCCGCGCCGCGCAGGCGGACCGCGGCCACGCTGGGCCCGACCCGCTCCACCACCTCGCTGACCGTGCGTGAGTAGGCGTCCTGCAGGAAGGCATCGTTGGCACCCATGGGAATCTCCTTCGAGCTCGCAGGTGGGTGGCGGCGGTCGGGAATTCAAGAGGGGTCGCGCACCGCCCGCCGCAGGGCCACGGCGGCCAGGGAAAGATCGTCGGCGGGCGATCTCGCGCCCGCGGCCCCCACGCGGGGCGCTGCGGCGCCACAATCGGCAGATGCGTCCCGCCGACGTCCTTCCGCCCACCCGCGACCGCGCGCTGCTGGCCGCGACGCTGGCGGTGATCCTGCTGACCTGGGCCGCGGTCGGGTACGCCAGCTGGCGCGGGCGCGAGGACGCGATCGACGACTGGCGCTACTTCCTGGCCAACCTGTCGGAGATGGCCGCCCAGCACGCCGACCAGACGCTGGCCGCGGCCGACACCGTGCTGGGGCGCGTGGTCGACGACGTGAAGGAGGCGGCACCGGTCGACGGCCCGGACCTCGTGCGCAAGACCGGCACGCGCGGCATGTACGAGCTGCTGCGGCGGCGCCAGGGCGACCTGCCGCAGATCGACGTCATCTCCATCGTCGGCAACGACGGCCGGCTGATCAACTTCTCGCGCAGCTTCCCGACGCCGCCGATCAACCTCGCGGACCGCGACTACCTGCGGGCGCACCTGGCCGACGACACGCTCGCGCTGTTCGTGTCGTCGCCCGTCAAGAACCGCGGCACCGGGCACTGGACGTTCTACCTCGCGCGCAAGCTGCGTGGCAGCGACGGGCACACGATCGGCCTGGCCATCGTCGGCATCGAGTGCGAATACTTCCAGCACTTCTACGAGTCGATCGACTCCGCGCGCGAGGGCGTCACCGTGCTGCTGCTGCGCCGGGATGGCGTGCTGCTGGCGCGCCAGCCGCTGGTCGACGAGTTCGTGGGGCGCAGCTTCGCCGGCGGCCCGGTGTTCCAGCTGCTGCAGCGCGCCGGCTCCGACGTCCCGCGCACGGCGTTCATCGACGGGCCGCGCGTCGTCGATCGACTCGACACCCGGCGGCGACTGGTGGCTCCGACGCTGTCGCGCGCCTATCCCACCGTGGTGGTCCTCGTCGCCGCGAGCGACCTGATCCTGGCGCACTGGCGCCGCACGAGCCTGGCGCTCGTCGTGATCACGCTGGCGTTCGACGTCGTGCTCGCCGCCTTCGCGATCGGCCTCGCCCGCCTGCTGCGGCGCCGGCGCGAGATCCTGCACCAGCTCAAGGGCGCGCTGACCGCGGCCGACGCCGCCAGCCAGGCGAAGTCCTCGTTCCTGGCCAACATGAGCCACGAGATCCGCACGCCGATGAACGGCATCCTGGGCATGACGGAGCTGCTGCTGATGACGTCGCTGGACGAGCGCCAGCGCGAGCTCGCCGCGGCCGCGCACGCGTCGGGCCAGACGATGCTGCACGTGCTCAACGACGTGCTGGACGTCTCCAAGATCGAGGCCGGCAAGGTCGCGCTGGAACGCGTCGAGTTCGACCTCCGCCCCCTGCTGGACGACGAGCTGGCGTTGTACCGGGCCACGGCGGCCGCGACGGGCATCACGCTGGCCGGCGAGTTCGACGATGCGCTGCCAGCGCGCGTGGTGGGCGACCCGACGCGCCTGCGCCAGGTGCTGACGAACCTGCTCAACAACGCCGTCAAGTTCACCGAGCGCGGCGGCCACGTGTTGCTGCGCGCCGAGCGCCTCGGCGGCGACGCGACAGCGCACCGGCTGGCGTTCGAGGTGCGCGATACGGGCATCGGCATCAGCGAAGCGGCGCAGCGCCGGTTGTTCGAGCCGTTCACGCAGGCCGACGAATCCACCACGCGGCGCTTCGGCGGCACGGGCCTGGGCCTGGCGATCAGCAAGGAGCTGGTCGCGCTGATGGGCGGCACGCTGTCCGTCACCAGCCGGCCCGGCGCCGGCTCGACCTTCCGCATCGAGCTGGCGCTGCACGCCGGCGCTGCCGCGTCCGGCCTGGAGCCCGCGGCCGGCATGCCCGCCGCCGACCGGCGCCTGGCCGGCCTGCACCTGCTGGTGGCCGAGGACAACCCGGTCAACCTGCAGGTGGTGGTCGCGATGCTGGAAGGCATGGGAGCGCGCGTGGCCTGCGCCGTCGACGGCGCGCAGGCCGTCGCGCAATGCCGCAACGGCGGCTTCGATGCACTGCTGATGGACATCCAGATGCCCGGCATGGACGGCTACGAGGCCGCGCGCCACATCCGCGCCGAGGGCGCCCGCCGCCTGCCCATCATCGCCGTCACCGCCAACGCGATGGCCACCGACCGCGACCTCGCGCTGGCCGCCGGCATGAACGACCACCTGACCAAGCCGCTGACGCGCGATGCGCTGGCGGCGATGGTGCTGAAATGGACGCGGCCCGGCAGGGCGGAGGATGCGGGCGGATAGGTGTCGTGATGTCGCGAACGGCGGAATTGGACGTGGCCCGCGCCCGCGCCGGATGGTAGGGCGGGTTAGCCGCAGGCGTAACCCGCCAGGCCGGCGAACGGCGAGTTACGCCTGCGGCTAACCCGCCCTACCCCGCACGCGCTTCGCGATGTCGCTCGAACAGCAGGCGGTCGAACCACTCCCCGCCCAGTTCGAAGCTGCGGCGCGAATGGCCGAACTGGCGGAAGCCGTTGCGTTCCAGCACCCGGATCGAGCCCGCGTTCTCGGGTCGTGCGGTCGCCTCGATGCGCAGCAAGCCGTGCTCGCCGAAGGCCTGCTCGAGGCACAGCGCCACGGCGCGCGACGCGACGCCACGCCCGCCGTCCTGCTCGCCGATGCGGTAGCCGAGGTCGGCGCAATGGAAATGCGTGCGCCGGACGTGCGTGAGGTTGACGCGGCCCACGATGCGCTCGCCGTCGACGACGAGGTACTGGTGCGCCTGTCCCGCGGCCCAGGCCGACTCGGCCGCGGCGATGGCGGCGGCCACGCCGCCGGCGCTGTAGAACGCCGGGTCGCGCGCCTGCACCCAGCGCTCGAACCAGGCGCGGTGCTCGAGCTCGAAGCCCAGCAGCGCCGCAGCGTCGGCGGCCGCGACGGGGCGGATGCGGATCCCGCTCAAGCGCTCAGCTTCCGAAGTGGCCGGCCTGCGCGTGCTCGACGAGCTGGTCCAGCGCCTTGCCCCAGCCGGCGTGGAACCCCATCTGCTCGTGCGCCTGGCGGGCGGCGACATCGCCGTGGCGCGCGATGGCGGTGTACTTCGTGCCGCCATCCGCATCCTCCAGCGCGATGATGGCCGACATCATGAATGGCACCGCCGCGAACAGCGCCTTGTCCTGCGGCCGGAAGCCCGGGCCCAGCGTGCCCGTCCACACGAACAGTTCGTCGTCGACCACCTGCAGGATGCAGCCCGTGTTGGTGAAGCCCGGGCCCTCGGGGCCCTGCATCGTCGTCTGGAAGATGCCGCCTGGCTGCAGGTCGACCTTCGCGTCGGTGGTCTTCCACGGCAGCGGGCAGAACCACTTGACCATGTGCTCGGGCTGCGTCCATGCGCGCCAGACGAGATGGCGCGGCACGGCGACGACGCGCTCCAGCACGAGGTCGAGTTCCGGGTCGATGTTCAGGATGGCGCGGGGCATCGTCAGGCTCCTGGCGTGGACGTTGGACAGGGAGGCAGTCTAGCGCCGAGTCCCGCCGTCCCGCGTGCAGCGGAGCGAAGTCGCAGGACCCACCCAGGAGATGAAGCCATGCGGCCGCCATGGATCCTGCGACTGCGTGCCGGACGACGCCCGGTCGGCGCGCGCTCAGCCCGCGCGCAACGCCTTGGCCGCGGCCACCATGTTGGCCAGCGCCGGGATCACCTCGGCCCACTGGCGCGTCTTCAGGCCGCAGTCCGGGTTGACCCACAGCCGCTCGGCAGGCACGCGCTCGGCGGCCTTGCGCATCAGCGCGACGATGTGCTCCTGCGTGGGGATGTTGGGCGAGTGGATGTCGTAGACGCCCGGCCCGATCTCGTTGGGGTACTTGAAGTGGTCGAACGCGTCCAGCAGCTCCATGTCGGAGCGCGAGGTCTCGATCGTGATGACGTCGGCGTCCATCTCGGCGATGGACGCGATGATGTCGTTGAACTCCGAATAGCACATGTGCGTGTGGATCTGCGTCTCGTCGCCCACGCCGTTGGCGGTGATGCGGAACGATTCGATCGCCCAGCCGAGGTAGTGGCGCCACTGCGACCGGCGCAGCGGCAGGCCCTCGCGCAGCGCGGCCTCGTCGATCTGGATGACGCGCACGCCGGCGCGCTCGAGGTCCAGCACCTCCTGCCGGATCGCCAGCGCGAGCTGCCTGCACGACACCGAGCGCGGCTGGTCGTCGCGCACGAAGGACCAGTTCAGGATCGTCACCGGCCCGGTGAGCATGCCCTTCATCGGGCGCTGCGTCAGCGACTGCGCGTAGCGGATCCAGTCCACCGTCATCGGCCGCGGGCGCGAGATGTCGCCGAACAGGATGGGCGGCTTCACGCAGCGCGAGCCGTAGGACTGCACCCAGCCGAACTGGCTGAATGCGTAGCCGTCCAGCTGCTCGCCGAAGTATTCGACCATGTCGTTGCGCTCGGCCTCGCCGTGCACGAGCACGTCCAGGCCGAGGGCTTCCTGCTCCTGCACGCTGCGCGCGATCTCGCCCTGCATCGCGATGCGGTAGCTCGCGGCGTCGAGCCGGCCGGCCTTGAACTCGCTGCGCACGTGGCGGATCTCGGCCGTCTGCGGGAACGAGCCGATCGTCGTCGTGGGAAACGCCGGCAGCTTCAGCAACGCGGCCTGGCGCGGCGCGCGCTGCGCGTAGGGGCTCTGGCGCTGCCCGAGCTGCGGCGTGACGGCGGCGACGGCGGCCTTGACCGCAGGATTGTTGACGCGCGGCGAGCGGCGGCGCGCGTCGATCGCCAGCCGGTTGGCGTCGAGCGCGTCGCGCACGGCGTCGCGGCCGTGGCGCAGCGCGCCGGCGAGCACGTGCAGCTCGTCGAGCTTCTGCAGCGCGAACGCGAGCCAGCCGCGCAGCTCCGGATCCATCGACTTCTCGCTGGCGAGATCGACCGGCACGTGCAGCAGCGAGCACGACGGCGCGATCCACAGGCGCTCGCCCAGGCGCTCGGCCAGCGGTTCCAGCCAGTCCAGCACCGCGGCCAGGTCGGTCTTCCAGATGTTGCGGCCGTTGACCACGCCCAGCGAGAGCACCTTGACCGGCGACAGCAGGCCCAGCAGCGGCAGCACGTCGTCGCGGCCGTTGACGGCGTCGACGTGCAGCCCGGCCACCGGCAGGTTGGCGGCCAGGTGCAGGTTCTCGAGCAGCTGGCCGAAGTAGGTCGCCAGCAGCAGCTTGACCTTGGCCGTCTTCAGGTCGTGGTACGCCGTGCGCAGCGCGTGCTGCCAGTCGGCGTCGAGCTCGGTGACGAGGATGGGCTCGTCGACCTGCACCCATTCCACGCCATGCGCGGCCAGCGCCTCCAGCAGCTCGCAGTAGGCGGGAACCAGGCGCGGCAGCAGGTCGAGGCGGTTCGAGCCGTCCTTGGACTTGCCGAGCGCGAGGTAGGTGACCGGGCCGACGATCACCGGCTTGGCCCGGACGCCCTGGGCGCGCGCCTCGGCGAGCTGCGCCAGCAGCCGCGAGGCGTCGAGCGTGAACGTGGTGTCGGCGCTGAACTCGGGGACGATGTAGTGGTAGTTGGTGTCGAACCACTTGGTCATCTCGCCCGCGGCCACGCCGCCGCCGCAGCACTGCGCGTGGTCGGCGCCCTGCGCGGAGCGGCCGCGTGCGACACGGAACTGGTTGTCGAGGACGTCGCCATGGAAGCCGCGCACGCGCTCGGGCAGGTTGCCGAGCATGAAGCTCATGTCCAGCATCTGGTCGTAGAACGCGAAGTCGCCCACGGGCACCAGGTCGAGGTTGGCCTGGTTGATCCAGTGGCGCTGGCGCAGCTGCGCCCCGAGCGAGACGAGCGCCTCGCGCGAGGACTCGCCCTTCCAGTACGACTCCAGCGCGAACTTGAGTTCACGCTTCGCGCCGATGCGCGGGAAGCCGAGGTTGTGCGTCGTGACCATGGGAGATTCGCTTCTTCTTGAACAGGGAAGCCGCCATCCTAGGAAAATCGCTCCATGACGTAAAATGGTCTTATTTCAGGAATCGATCGATTCCACTCATGGATAACGCATGCTCGAACGCATCCACCTCGCGATCGTCCAGCAGGTCGACAAGCTCGGCTCGATGACCGCCGCGGCCGAGGCGCTGCACCTGACGCAGTCGGCGATCAGCCACTCCATGCGCAAGCTCGAGGAGCAGCTGGGCGCCGACATCTGGCTGCGCGAGGGCCGCAGCCTGCGCCTCACCCAGGCCGGGCAATACCTGCTGCAGGTGGCCAACCGCGTGCTGCCGCAGCTGGTGCTCGCGGAGACGCGCATCGGCCAGTACGCCGAGGGCGAGCGCGGCACGCTGCGCATCGGCATGGAGTGCCATCCGTGCTACCAGTGGCTGCTCAAGATCGTGTCGCCCTACCTCGCGCGCTGGCCCGACGTCGACGTCGACGTGAAGCAGAAGTTCCAGTTCGGGGGCATCGGCGCGCTGTTCGGCTACGAGATCGACCTGCTGGTCACGCCCGACCCGCTGCACAAGCCCGGACTCGCGTTCGTGCCGGTGTTCGACTACGAACAGGTGCTGGTCGTCGACAGCACGCATCCGCTGGCGGAGGTCCCGTACGTCAAGCCGGAGCAGCTGTCCGACCAGGTGCTGATCACCTACCCGGTGCCGATCGACCGCCTGGACATCTACACGCAGTTCCTGATGCCCGCCGGCATCACGCCCAGGCGGCAGAAGGCGATCGAGACGACGGACATCATGCTGCAGATGGTGGCCAGCGGCCGCGGCGTGGCCGCGCTGCCGCGCTGGCTGGCCGAGGAGTACGCCGCGAAGATGCCCGTCGTGCCGGTGCGCCTGGGCCGCCGCGGCATCCCCAAGCAGATCTTCCTCGGCGCGCGCGAGTCCGACGTCGACGTCGACTACCTCAAGGCCTTCGTCGAGTTCGCGCAGCGGCCGGCGCCGGCGGCCCGGCGTCAGTCCGCCGCGAAACGGTAGGACACCAGCGACTCGCCGTCGGTGTCCGTCACCAGCGTGCGGCCCGCCGGCGGGAACGCGCGCTGCACGCAATCCGTGCGCGGGCACACGCGGCAGCCCGGACCGATGGGCACCACGCCGCGCGGGGCCGCCACGTCGAGGCCGTCCGCGTACACGAGCTCGCGCGCATGCGAGAGCTCGCAACCCAGCCCGATCGCGAACAGCTTGCGGCGCGCCTCGAAGCCGCCGCCGCCGCGGCGGGTGGTGCGAGCGATGCCGAAGAAGCGCGCGCCGTCGGGCATCTCGGCCACCTGCGCGAGGATGCGGCCCGGCTGCGCGAAGGCCTCGTGCACCTGCCACAGCGGACACGCCCCGCCGTGACGCGCGAAGTGGAACGCCGTGGCGCTCTGGCGCTTGGAGATGTTGCCGGCCTGGTCGATGCGCACGAAGTAGAACGGCACGCCGCGCAGGCCGGGCCGCTGCAGCGTCGACAACCGGTGGCACACCGTCTCGAAGCCGACGTGGAAATGGCGCTGCAGGCGCTCGATGTCGTAGCGGAACTCGCGCGACGCGGCGAGCATGCGCTCGTACGGCAGCAGCGCGGCGCCCGCGAAATAGTGGGCGAAGCCCTGGCGCGCCAGGCCCTGGGTGGCGGGATCGGCGTAGCCGCCCTCGCGCACCTCGTCCTCGATGGCGTCGCGGTGCGCCACCAGCGCGTACTGCGTGGCGACCTGGAACGCCTGCTGCGCGTCGCTCAGGTGCGCGGGCACCCAAAGGCGCCTGCGTGACGGCTCGTAGCGGCGCAGCGCGGCGTCGTCGCCCGCGCGGCCGCGCGCATCGTCGCTGGCGATGACCTCGATGCCGCAGCGCTCGCGCAGCAGCGCCTTCAGCGCAGGCATGCGCTCGCCGGGCTGCAGGCCGGCCTCGCTGGCCAGCGCCTCGGCGAGCCGGTCCAGGCGATCGATGTAGTTGTTGCGGCGGTTGAACTGGTCGCGCACCTCCTCGTGCGGCAGCGGCGCGAGCAGCGCGGCGCGGTCGGCGTCGCCCTGCTCGCCGTAGAAGCGGTCGATCGCCTGCGCGTAGTCCTCCTGGATGCGCTGGTGGCGCTGGTACAGCAACAGGAATGCGTCGACCAGCTCCGGGGCCTGCTCGATCATGCGCGCCAGCTGCGGCGCCGGCACGGGGCTCGTGCGCAGCGTGCGGTCCTGCAGCGCGCAATCGAGCTCGCCCAGCAGGCGCTTGTCGGTGTCGTCGGAGAACTGCGCGACGTCGCCACCGAAGGCCTCGGCCAGCTTCAGCAGAACGGGCGCCGTGACCGGGCGCTGGTTGTTCTCGATCTGGCTCACGTAGCTGAGCGACAGCGCCAGGCGCTCGGCCAGCGCCGTCTGGCTGAGCCCGTGCTGCTCGCGCACGCGTCGCACGCGCGGACCCGCGAACAGCTTGCGGCCGCTGGAGGCCTCGCTCGTCGCCATCTTCACAACCTTCACGGATTCACAAGATCCTTGCAAAGAGATTTGCAAGCTTTCTCTTTCACATCAATGAGTTATCGCTGTTTGTGAAGAGAGTGGATAGATTCTGTGTGAAGTTTTCCGTGCTGTCCAGACGACAGCGCGACCGCCGGATCCGATACGGAGACATCACCCCATGACCGACCCCCTGAACGCCCCCAGCCTTCCGCTGCTGATCGGCGGGAAGCACGTGCATTCGCGCAGCGAGCAGTGGCGCGACATCGTCAACCCGGCCACGCAGCAGCTGCTCGCGCGCGTGCCCCTGGCCACGGCGGCCGAGGTCGACGCCGCCGTCGCGTCGGCCAAGGACGCGTTCGGCACCTGGCGCCGGACGCCCATCGGCGCGCGCGCCCGCATCTTCCTGAAGTACCAGCAGCTGATCCGCGAGCACATGAAGGAGCTCGCGGCCCTGCTCACCGCCGAACAGGGCAAGACGCTGGCCGATGCCGAGGGCGACGTCTTCCGCGGCCTCGAGGTGGTGGAACACGCGGCGGCCATCGGCAACCTGCAGCTGGGCGAGCTCGCCAACAACGTGGCCGGCGGCGTCGACACGTACACGCTGCTGCAACCCCTGGGGGTATGCGCCGGCATCACGCCGTTCAACTTCCCCGCGATGATCCCGCTGTGGATGTTCCCGATGGCCATCGCCTGCGGCAACACCTTCGTGCTGAAGCCGTCGGAGCAGGATCCGATGGTGACGATGCGCCTGTGCGAGCTCGCGCTGGAAGCGGGCGTGCCGCCGGGCGTGCTCAATGTCGTGCACGGCGGCGAGGACGTCGTCAACGCGATCTGCGACCACGCGGATGTCAAGGCGATCTCCTTCGTCGGTTCCACCCGGGTCGGGACGCACGTGTACAACCGCGCCACGCTCGCCGGCAAGCGCGTGCAATGCATGATGGGCGCGAAGAACCACGCGATCGTGCTGCCCGACGCACACAGGCAGCAGACGCTGGACGCGCTGGCGGGCGCGTCGTTCGGCGCGGCGGGGCAGCGCTGCATGGCGGTCTCCGTGGCGGTGCTCGTGGGCGAATCGCGCCGGTGGATCCCGGAACTCGTGGAGCGCGCGCGGAAGATGTCGGTGGGCGACGGTGCGGCGAAGACGACCGACGTCGGCCCGCTGATCTCGTGCGCCGCGAAGGAGCGCGTCGAGGCGCTGATCGCGCGCGGCGTCGAGGACGGCGCCACGCTGGAGCTCGATGGCCGGCTGCCCGCGCTCGAAGGCGGCCTGCGCGAGGGCAACTTCGTCGGGCCGACCGTGTTCTCGGGCGTCAAGCCGGGCATGGCGATCTACGAGCAGGAGATCTTCGGCCCGGTGCTGTGCATCGCCGAGGCCGCCACGCTGGCCGACGCCATCGCGCTGGTGAACGCGAATCCGAACGGCAACGGCACCGCGATCTTCACGCAGTCGGGCGCGGCGGCGCGCCGGTTCCAGGAGGAGATCGACGTCGGCCAGGTGGGCATCAACGTGCCCATCCCCGTGCCGGTGCCGCTGTTCTCGTTCAGCGGCTCGCGCGCGTCCAAGCTGGGCGACCTGGGGCCCTATGGCAAGCAGGCCGTGTTGTTCTACACGCAGACGAAGACGGTGACGTCGCGCTGGTTCGAGGACGACGTGTCGACGGGCGTCAACACGACGATCAGCCTCAAGTAGCGGCAATGGACTTCGAGCTGAACGACGACCAGCGCGCCTTCCAGCGCTCCGCGCGCGCCTTCGCCGCAGCGGAGATGGCGCCTTACGCAGCGCAGTGGGATGCCGGGTCGACCTTCCCGCGCGCGACGCTCGCGCACGCGGGCGAGCTGGGCTTCTGCGGCCTCTACGCCGGGGAGGACGCGGGCGGCCTGGGCCTGTCGCGGCTGGACGCCACGATCGTGCTCGAGGAGCTGGCCGCCGCCTGCCCGTCGACGACCGCCTACCTGTCGATCCACAACATGGCCACCTGGATGGTGACGGCGTTCGGCCGGCCCGAGCTCGTCGCGGCGTGGGGCCCGGCGCTGACGCGTGGCGCCCGGCTCGCGTCGTACTGCCTCACCGAGCCGGACGCCGGCTCGGACGCCGCCTCGCTGCGCACCACGGCGCGGCGCGACGGCGACGACTGGGTGATCGACGGCAGCAAGGCCTTCATTTCCGGCGCGGGTGCCACCGACGCACTCGTGGTGATGGCACGCACCGGCGGCCCGGGCGCGGCAGGCATCTCGGCCCTGCTGGTGCCCGCCGACACGCCCGGCGTGCGCTACGGCCGCAAGGAGGACAAGCTCGGCTGGAACAGCCAGCCCACGCGCGCCATCGCGTTCGACGCCGTGCGCGTGCCTGCCTCGCACCTGCTGGGCGCGGAAGGCGACGGCTTCCGGCTCGCGATGAAGGGGCTGGACGGCGGACGCGTCAACATCGCCGCCTGCTCGGTCGGCGCGGCCCAGGCGGCGCTCGACGCGGCACGGCGCCACATGACCGGGCGCCGGCAGTTCGGCCGCGCGCTCGCCGAGTTCCAGGCACTGCAGTTCAAGCTGGCCGACATGGCCACCGAGCTCGTCGCCGCGCGCCAGATGGTGCGCCTCGCGGCCTCGAAGATCGACGGCGGCGGCGCCGACGCCAACGTCCACTGCGCGATGGCCAAGCACTTCGCCACGGATGTGGGCTTTCGCGTCTGCAACGAGGCGCTGCAGATCCACGGCGGTTACGGCTACATCCGCGAATACCCCCTCGAGCGCTGGCTGCGCGACGTGCGCGTGCACCAGATCCTCGAGGGCACGAACGAGATCATGCGCGTGATCGTCGCGCGCCGCCTGTTGCAGGACACCGCCACCGAGACCCTCCGATGACCCACCACGACACCCCTGGACTCCAGCTCGCGAAGCACGGCCGCGCCGCCGTCGTCACGCTCGCCAACCCGCCCGCCCACGCCTGGACGGCGGACAGCCTCGCCGCGCTCGCGCGCCTCGTGCGCGCGCTCGACGCCGACCCTGACATCGTCGCGCTGGTGATCACCGGCGCCGGCGAGAAGTTCTTCAGCGCCGGCGCCGACCTGAAGCTGTTCGCGCAAGGCGACGCCGGCACCGCCAGCACGATGGAGCGCCGCTTCGGCGAGGCCTTCGAGACGCTGGCCGCCTTCCGCGGCGTGAGCATCGCGGCCATCAACGGCTACGCGATGGGCGGCGGCCTCGAATGCGCGCTGGCCTGCGACCTGCGCGTCGCCGAGGAGCACGCCGTCATGGCCCTGCCCGAGGCTTCGGTCGGCCTGCTGCCGTGCGCGGGCGGCACGCAGTGGCTGGCCTGGACGGTCGGCGAATCGTGGGCCAAGCGCATGATCCTGCTGGGCGAGCGCGTCGACGCGCCGACCGCGCTGCGCATCGGCCTGGTCGACGAGGTCGTCGCGCGCGGCGGCGCGCTCGCGCGGGCGCTCGCGATGGCCGGGCAGGTCGGGCGGCAGAGCCCGGGCGCCGTGCGCGCGTGCAAGCAGCTGATCCACGGGGCGCGTTCGTCGTCGCCGCAGCAGGCGCTGGTGCGCGAGCGCGAGGCCTTCGTCGGCCTGTTCGAGACGGAGGACCAGCGCGAAGGCGTGGCGGCGTTCCTCGACAAGCGCGCGCCGGCGTGGCGCAACGCCTGAGGCCGCGATGCCCGATCCCGTCCTCTTCTCGACGATCGCCACCGCCTCCGGCCACGTCTTCGGCCGCGCGACGCTGAACGCGCCGGCCAGCCTCAACGCCTTGTCGCTGGCCATGATCGACCTGCTCGCCGCGCAGCTCGACGCATGGATCGCCGACCCGCAGGTCGCCGGCCTCGTCCTCGACGCCACCGGCGACAAGGCCTTCTGCGCCGGGGGTGACGTCGTCGCGCTGCACCGCTCGATCCGCGAGACGCCGCCCGGCGCCGTGCCGCGCCGCGCCGCGGCCTTCTTCGAACGCGAGTACCGGCTCGACCACCGCCTGCACACCGCGCCCAAGCCCGTGCTCTGCTGGGGCCACGGCATCGTGATGGGGGGCGGCATCGGCCTGATGGCGGGCGCGTCGCATCGCGTGGTGACGGCGCGCACCCGGCTCGCGATGCCCGAGATCGGCATCGGCCTGTACCCGGACGCCGGCGGCAGCCGCTTCCTCGGCCGGGTGCCGGGACGCGGCGGCCTGTTCCTCGCGCTGACCGGCGCCCCGCTGGACGCGAGCGACGCGCGTTTCGCCGGACTGGCGGATTTCCAGTTGCGGCTCGAGGACCACGGCGCCGTGCTCGACGCGATCGCCGCCGAACGCTGGCACGGCCGGCGCACGGACGACGACGCGCGGCTCGCCTGGCTGCTGCAGTCGCGCGCCTGCGGCGTCGAGGCCCCGCCCTCGCCGCTGCGCACGCAGCTCGACGCCATCGACGCGGTCATCGGCCACGACGGACTGGACGCCGCCGCCACGCGCCTGCGCACCCTCGCGCACGATGCCGACCCGTGGCTCGCCGCCGCGGCCACCGCCTTTGCCAGGGGCGCCCCGAGTTCCGCGCGCCTGGCCTTCGAGCTGCAGCGCCGCGCGGGTGCGCTCTCGCTGGCCGAGGTGTTCCGTCTCGAATGGCAGGCCTCGGTCGGCTGCTGCATGCACGGCGACTTCGCCGAGGGCGTGCGCGCGCTGCTGGTCGACAAGGACAAGTCGCCGCGCTGGCGCCCCGCGACGCTGGCCGAGGCCGACGACACGCTCGTCGAGTCGCTGCTCGCACCGCGCTTTTACGGCGTGCATCCGCTGGCCGACCTGCATTGAACCTCGACGACGACACGGAGACAGACATGACCCCCACCATCGCCTTCATCGGCCTCGGCCACATGGGCGGCCCGATGGCCGCGAACCTGCATCGGGCCGGCCATCGCGTGACCGCCTTCGACCTCGGCGCGGATGCGCTCGCCAGGGCGCGCGGACAGGGCCTGCAGGTCGCCTCGTCGGCAACGGAGGCGGTCGAGGGCGCGCAGGTGGTCGTCTCGATGCTGCCGGCCAGCCGGCATGTCGAGGCGCTGTTCCTCGGCGCCGACGGACTGCTCGCGCGGCTGGCGCCCGGCACGCTCGTGATCGATTGCAGCACCATCGCCCCGGCGTCGGCCCGGGCGGTCGCGCAGGCCGCGGCCGCGCGCGGCCACGCGATGCTGGACGCGCCGGTCTCGGGCGGCACCGCGGGCGCGGCGGCGGGCACGCTGACCTTCATCGTCGGCGGCGACGCCGCGGCGTTGGAGCGCGCGCGGCCCGTGCTGCAGTCCATGGGCCGCAACATCTTCCACATGGGCGACAACGGCGCGGGCCAGGTGGCCAAGCTGTGCAACAACATGGCGCTGGGCGTGATCATGGCCGTCACCGGCGAGGCGCTCGCACTCGGCACGGCGCACGGGCTCGACGCCAAGGCGTTGTCGCAGATGATGGCCGTGAGCACCGGCCGCAGCTGGGCCACCGAGGCCTGCAACCCGTGGCCCGGCGTGCTGGAGAACGCGCCGGCCTCGCGCGGCTACACGGGCGGGTTCGGCAGCGACCTGATGCTCAAGGACCTGGGCCTGGCGGTCGAGGCCGCGCTGGCGGTCGGCGCCACGATTCCCCTCGGCGAACTCGCCCGCAACCTCTACGCGATGAACCGCCAGGCCGGCCGCGGCGGCCTCGACTTCTCCAGCGTGGTGAAGGTGCTCACCGAGCACGGATGACCACGACACGCGCCTGGATCCGCCCGCCTCGGGCGCGGTTCCTGGACGAACTGGAACGACTGACGAGCGACCGCTGATCGCAGGGGTCTGGCACCTCCTCGCGACGCCGAAGGCGGTGCGAGGCCGTGCCTGACCTCGGCTGCGCTGGAGACGTCGGCGAGCGATCGGGGTCAGGCCCCGCCTCGAATCGCGATCAGCGCCATGCCTTCGACCAGCAACTGGGCGCGATTCGAGGAGGGCCAGACCCCTTCGGTCTCGACGCACCACCGTCCGGTGCGCCGGAATCGAACTCAGGTGTAGCGCTTCTCCAGCGCATCCCACTCCGGCTTGCCGACCAGGCGCTGGCGTTCCGCGAACGGCGCGACGAGCGTCGGATCCTCGTCGATGCGCCTGGTGTCGCGCAGCACGGTCAGCGCGCGCTGCATGCCGGCGAGCGCGCCCTGCAGCGCGGCGTTGGCATACAGCACGATGCCGTAGCCCAGCTGTCCGAGTTCCTCGGCGCCGAAGATCGGCGTCCTGCCGCCGATGACCATGTTCATCAGCTGCGGCGGCCCCAGGCGCCTGGGCAACGCGCGGATCTCCTCGGCGGTGGTCACGGCCTCGACGAACAGGATGTCGGCGCCCGCTTCCGCGAAGCGCTGCGCGCGTTCGACGGCCGCCTCGAAGCCGTGGGTGGCGGCGGCGTCGGTGCGGGCCATGACCAGGAAATCAGGATCGGTGCGGGCGTCGACGGCCGCCTTGATCTTGCTGACCGCCTCCTCCGTGGAGATCACTTCCTTGCCGGAGAAGTGGCCGCAACGCTTGGGGGCGACCTGGTCTTCCAGCTGCACGCAGTCGGCCCCGGCGCGCTCGAGGATGCGCACCGAGTGGTACGTGTTCAACGCGTTGCCGAAGCCGGTGTCCATGTCGACGATCAGCGGCAGGCGGACGGCGTCGCGGATGCGGCTGGTGGCCTCGGCGATCTCGGCCAGGCCCATGAAGCCCTGGTCCGGCAGCCCGAGGTTCATGTTGGTGACGCCTGCGCCGGTGACGTAGATGGCCTCGAAGCCGAGGTCCTCGATCACCCGCGCCGACAGCGCATTGAACGCGCCCGGCACGATGGCGCCGCGGCGGGCGTTGACGAGGGTCTTGAGGGTCTTGCGAGTGGACATGTCGGAAATCTCGAAATCAGAAACTGTCGCCGGGGATCCGGACGTTGCCTTCCATCAGCACGCGCGCGCTGCGGCTCATCAGCGCCTTGGCGACACGCCATTGCCCTTCGACGAACCGGGCCTCCGCACCCACGCGCAGCGTGCCCGACGGGTGGCCGAAGCGCACCGCGGTGCGCGCGTCGCCGCCGCCGGCCGCCAGATTGACCAGCGTGCCCGGAATGGCCGCCGCGGTACCGATCGCCACGGCCGCGGTGCCCATCATCGCGTGATGCAGCTTGCCCATCGACATCGCACGCACCAGCAGATCGACGTCCCTGGCCGCGATGCGCCTGCCGCTCGATGCGACGTAGTCGGCAGGCTTCGCGACGAACGCGATCTTGGGCGTGTGCTGCCGCGTACGCGCTTCCACGAGCTGCTGGATCAGGCCCATGCGGAGCGCGCCATGCGCGCGCAGCGTCTCGAACATCGCCAGCGCCTTCGCATCCTCGTTGATCGCGCCCTGCAGCTCGGTGCCGGTGTAGCCGATCGCCTCGGCATCGACGAAGATCGTCGGGATGCCGGCGTTGATCAGCGTGGCCCGCAGCTTGCCGATGCCGGGCACGTCCAGCTCGTCGACGACGTTGCCCGTGGGAAACATCGAGCCGCCGCCCTCGCCTTCGTCGGCCGCCGGATCCATGAACTCGAGCGCGACCTCCGCGGCCGGGAACGTGACGCCATCCAGCTCGAAGTCGCCGGTCTCCTGCACCTGGCCGCCGGCGATGGGCACGTGCGCGACGATGGTCTTGCCGATGTTGGCCTGCCAGATGCGCACGACGACCATGCCGTCGTGCGGGATGCGCGACGCGTCGACCAGCCCGCTGGCCACTGCGAACGGGCCGACGGCCGCCGACAGGTTGCCGCAGTTGCCGCTCCAGTCGACGAACGACTGGTCGATGGCGACCTGGCCGAACAGGTAGTCGACGTCGTGGTCGGGCCGCGTGCTGCGCGACACGATCACCGTCTTGCTGGTGGACGACGTGGCGCCGCCCATGCCGTCGATCTGCTTGCCGTACGGGTCGGGGCTGCCGATCACCCGCATCAGCAGCTTGTCGCGCGCCGGGCCGGGTTGCTGCGCGGACAGCGGCAGGTCGTGCAGGCGGAAGAACACGCCCTTGCTGGTGCCGCCGCGCATGTAGGTGGCGGGGATCCTGATCTGCGGTACGTGCGACATGTCGTCCCTCAAGCGGCCTCGGCGGACGAGGCCAGGAAATCCTGCGCGAAGCGCTGCAGCACGCCGCCGGCCTCGTAGATGGACACTTCCTCGGCGGTGTCGAGGCGGCAGGTCACCGGCACCTCGACGCGCTCGCCACTCCCGCGATGGATGACCAGCGTCAGGTCCGCGCGCGGCCTGCGCTCGCCGATCACGTCGAAGACTTCGCTCCCGTCGATGCCCAGCGTCAGGCGGTTCGTGCCCGGCTTGAATTCCAGCGGCAGCACGCCCATGCCCACCAGGTTGGTGCGGTGGATGCGCTCGAAGCCCTCGGCGACGATGGCCTCGACGCCCGCGAGGCGCACGCCCTTGGCCGCCCAGTCGCGCGACGAGCCCTGGCCGTAGTCCGCCCCCGCGATGATGATCAGCGGCTGCTTGCGCTCCATGTAGGTCTCGATGCCCTCCCACATGCGCACGACGTCGCCGTCCGGCTCGACCCGCGTGAGCGAGCCCTTCTTGACCTTGCCGTCGACCACGGCCATCTCGTTGACGAGCTGCGGGTTCGCGAAGGTGGCGCGCTGCGCGGTGAGGTGGTCGCCGCGGTGCGTCGCGTAGGAGTTGAAGTCCTCCTCGGGCAGGCCCATCTTCGCCAGGTATTCGCCGGCCGCGCTGTCCGGCAGGATCGCGTTGGACGGCGACAGGTGGTCGGTGGTGATGTTGTCGGGCAGCACCGCCAGCGGGCGCAGGCCGCGCAGCGTGCGCTCGCCGGCCAGCGCGCCTTCCCAGTACGGCGGGCGGCGGATGTAGGTGCTCTGCGGGCGCCACGCGTACAGCGGGCTGATGCGCTCGCCGTCGTCCGCCTGCAGCTTGAACATCGGGTCGTAGACCTTGCGGAAATGCTCCGGCTTGACGCTGCTGGCGACGATGGCGTCGATCTCGGCATCGCTGGGCCAGATGTCCTTCAGGTGGACCGGCTGGCCGTTCGCGTCGGTGCCCAGCGCGTCCTTCTCGATGTCGAAGCGGATCGTGCCGGCGATCGCGTAGGCGATGACCAGCGGCGGCGACGCGAGGAAGGCCTGCTTGGCGTACGGGTGGATGCGGCCGTCGAAGTTGCGGTTGCCCGAGAGCACCGCGGTCGCGTACAGGTCGCGGTCGATGATCTCCTGCTGGATCTTCGGATCGAGCGCGCCCGACATGCCGTTGCAGGTGGTGCACGCGAAGGCGACGATGCCGAAGCCCAGCCTCTCGAGCTCGGGCAGCAGCTTGGCTTCCTCGAGGTACAGTTGCACGGCCTTGGAGCCCGGCGCCAACGAGGATTTCACCCACGGCTTGCGTTGCAGCCCGCGCGCGTTCGCGTTGCGCGCGAGCAGGCCGGCGGCGATCACGTTGCGCGGATTGCTGGTGTTGGTGCAGCTGGTGATGGCCGCGATGATGACGGCGCCGTCGGGCATCTGGCCCGGCGCCTGCGTCCACTGGCCCGCGATGCCGCGCGCGGCGAGGTCGCTGGTGGGCAGGCGCTTGTGCGGGTTCGACGGGCCGGCCATGTTGCGCACGACGGTCGACAGGTCGAAGCGCAGCGTGCGCTCGTACTCGGCCGTCTTGAGCGCATCGGCCCACAGGCCCGCCTGCCTGGCGTAGGTCTCGACCAGCCTGACCTGCGCGGCGTCGCGGCCGGTGAGCGTGAGGTAGGCGAGCGTCTGGTCGTCGATGAAGAACATCGCCGCCGTGGCGCCGAACTCGGGCGTCATGTTGGAGATGGTGGCGCGGTCGCCCAGCGTCAGCGCCGCGGCGCCCTCGCCGAAGAACTCGAGGTAGGCGCCGACCACCTTCTCCTTGCGCAGGGTTTCGGTGATCGCGAGCACGATGTCGGTGGCCGTGATGCCCGGCTGCGGCTTGCCGACCAGCTCGCAACCCACGATGTCGGGCAGCCGCATCCACGACGCGCGCCCCAGCATCACGTTCTCGGCCTCGAGGCCGCCGACGCCGATGGCGATGACGCCGAGTGCGTCGACGTGCGGCGTGTGCGAGTCGGTTCCCACCAGCGTGTCGGGGAAGGCCACGCCGTCCTTGGCGTGCACCACCGGCGACATCCGCTCCAGGTTGATCTGGTGCATGATCCCGTTGCCCGGCGGGATGACCTCGACGTTGCGGAACGCCTTCTTCGTCCACTCGATGAAGTGGAAGCGGTCCTCGTTGCGGCGATCCTCCACCGCGCGGTTCTTCTCGAACGCGTCGGGGTCGAAGCCGGCGAACTCCACCGCCAGCGAGTGGTCGACGATCAGCTGCGTCTGCACCACCGGGTTGACCTTGGCAGGGTCGCCGCCCATGTCCGCGATGGCGTCGCGCAGGCCCGCCAGGTCGACGAGCGCCGTCTGGCCCAGGATGTCGTGGCACACCACGCGCGCCGGGAACCACGGGAAGTCGAGGTCGCGGCGGCGCTCGATCAGCTGCATCAGCGATGCATCGAGCATGTCGGGCGCGCAGCGGCGCACGAGGTTCTCGGCGTGCACGCGCGACGTGTAGGGCAGCTTGTCCCACGCGCCGGGGCGCAGCGCGTCGACGGCCTCGCGGGCGTCGAAGTAGTCCAGCGCGGTGCCGGGCAGGTTCTTGCGGAATTGGGTGTTCATGCGGCGGGCGTCTTCGCGCTGGCTTGGTGGCTCGTGGAGCGACTTACTTGCGATCCTTGATGGCGACGAACTTCTGATCCTCCGGACCGGTGTAGTTCGCGCTCGGGCGGATGATCTTGTTGTCGATGCGCTGCTCGATGACGTGGGCCGCCCAGCCGCTGGTGCGCGAGATCACGAACAGCGGCGTGAACATGGCCGTGGGCACGCCCATCATGTGGTAGCTGACGGCGCTGAACCAGTCGAGGTTGGGGAACATCTTCTTGGCGTCCCACATCACCGATTCGAGGCGCTCGGCGATGTCGAACATCTTCGTGGAGCCCGCCGTCTGCGACAGCTTCCTGGCCACGCCCTTGATGACGACGTTGCGCGGGTCGCTGACCGTGTAGACCGGATGGCCGAAGCCGATGACCACTTCCCTGGCCTCGACGCGGCGGCGGATGTCGGCCTCGGCCTCGTCGGGGTTGTCGTAGCGCTTCTGGATCTCGAACGCCATCTCGTTGGCGCCGCCGTGCTTGGGGCCGCGCAGCGCGCCGATGCCGGCAGTGATGGCCGAATACATGTCCGAGCCCGTGCCGGCCACGACGCGGCAGGCGAACGTGGACGCGTTGAACTCGTGCTCGGCGTACAGGTTCAGCGACGTGTGCATCGCGCGTTCCCATTCCGCGCTCGGCTTGCTGCCGTGCAGCAGGTGCAGGAAGTGCGCGCCGATCGAGTCGTCGTCGGTCTCGACCTCGATGCGCCTGCCGTTCTGGCTGTAGTGGAACCAGTACAGCAGCATCGAGCCGAGCGAGGCCATCAGGCGGTCGGCGATGTCGCGCGCGCCCGGCGTGTTGTGGTCGTCCTTCTCGGGCAGCGCGCAACCCAGCACCGACACGCCCGTGCGCATCACGTCCATCGGATGCGCGCCGGCGGGCAGCGCCTCGAGCGCCTGCCTGACCGCGGCCGGCAGGCCGCGCAGCGACTTGAGCTTGGCCTTGTAGGCCTTCAGTTCGGCCGCGGTGGGCAGCTTGCCGTGCACCAGCAGGTGGGCCACTTCCTCGAACTCGGTCTGCTCGGCCAGCTCCAGGATGTCGAAGCCGCGGTAATGCAGGTCGTTGCCGCTGCGGCCGACGGTGCACAGCGCCGTGTTGCCTGCGGTGACGCCGGACAGGGCGACGGACTTCTTGGGCTTGAACGTCGGGGCGGTCGTGGTCTCGGACATGGTCTTCTCTCTTGGGTCTGTGGCGCCGTCGTCTCCATCGGCGGCCGGGCGATCGATCAGGGCGCGCGGCAGGGCCAGCCCCCCACGCGCGAGTGTGCGCCTTGCATCATATTTGCAATCTTCGCAGTCGGGTATTGCTTTTCAAATGCCGGGGAAATAGCGAAGATTTGCGAACAACATCGCCAATTCTGCGAAGTTTGCGAACTTCGCGCCTCCCATGCGCAAGACCTACCTCGGCGTGAAGCTCCGGACCCTGCGCGAGCAGCGCGGCCTGACCCAGGCGGCGCTCGCCCAGCTGCTGCAGCTGTCGCCGAGCTACCTCAACCAGCTGGAGAACAACCAGCGCCCGCTCGGCGTGGCGGTGCAGCTGCGCCTGCAGTCCGCGCTCGGCGTCGACCTGCAGGTGTTCTCGGACGACGACGAGGCGCGCCTGACCGCGCAGCTGCTGGACGTCGTCGCGCAGAGCCCCGAGGGCGGCAGCGTGTCGCAGGCCGAGCTGCGCGCGATGGCGCAACAGATGCCGGCGCTCGCGCAGGTGCTGATCCGCCTGCACCATCGCGGCCGCGACGCCGAGGACCGCCTGGCCGCGCTCGCCGCCGGCCTGGGCGAGCGCGCCGGCGAGATGGCCCAGGCCACGCGCCAGCCGCACGAGGAAGTGCGGCACTTCTTCTACGAGCGCCAGAACCACATCGCCGAACTCGACGAGCTCGCCGAGCGCCTGTTCGCCGACGTGATGGCCGTGAAGCCACGCGCCCAGCCCGCGCCCGGCGCGGGCGACGCGCACGCGATCGCCGCGCACCTGGAGACCTACCTGATGCAGCGGCACGCCGTCGCCACGCGCGAGTTCGAGTCGGACGCCGGCCTGCTGCGCCGCTTCGACGCAGCGCGCCGGCAGGTCTGGGTGAACGCCGCCGCCGAGCCGGCGCAGCGTGCGTTCCAGCTCGCCACGCAGCTGGCCTACCTCGAGGCCGAGGCGGCCATCGACGACCTCGTGGCGCAAGGCACCTTCAGCGGCCCCGAGCCGCGCGCGCTGGCGCGCATCGGCCTGGCGAGCTACTTCGCCGGCGCGCTGGTGCTGCCCTACCGCCGCTTCCTCGCCGCCGCCGAAGCCCTGCGCTACGACATCGACCTGCTCGCGCAGCGCTTCGGCGTCAGCTTCGAGACGGTGTGCCACCGGCTGTCGACGCTGCAGCGGCCGGACGCGCGCGGCGTGCCGTTCTTCTTCGTGCGCGTCGATCGCGCGGGCAACATCTCCAAGCGGCAGTCGGCCACCGACTTCCACTTCTCGCACACGGGCGGCACCTGCCCGCTGTGGAACGTTTACGAGGCCTTCGCGCAGCCGCACAAGGTGCTGACGCAGCTCGCGCGCATGCCCGACGGCCGCACCTACCTGTGGATCGCGCGCAGCATCGTGCGGCCCACCGGGGGCTATGGCTCGCCCGAGCGCACGTTCGCGATCGGACTGGGCTGCGACGTGCGCCACGCGTCGCGCCTGGTCTACGCGAAGGGCCTCGCGCTGGCCGACCCCGAAGCCGCCACGCCGATCGGCGCCGGCTGCAAGGTCTGCGACCGCCAGGGCTGCCCGCAGCGCGCCTTCCCGGCCCTGGGCAAGCGCCTGCGCATCGACGAGAACGAGCGGCCGCGCGAGCCGTATGCGGCGAGCTGACCGGCGCGCTTGGCATACTGCGGGGCGACACCATCCCAGGAGCCGCCCGTGGCCCAACCCTTCAATGCCGGCGCCATCGTCTACGCCAAGGACATCCACGTCCTCGCGCGCTTCTACGCCGCGGTGGCCGACCTCGAGGTCATGCACGAGGTCGACGACCACATCGTGCTGGAGTCCGAGACCGTGGAGCTGGTCATCGTCGCCATCCCCGCCGCCACCGCCGCGCGCATCGTCATCACGACGCCGCCGCAGCGCCGCGAGAACACGGCGTTCAAGCCCGTCTTCGCGGTGCCCAGCCTGGCCGAGGCGCGCGCGTCGGCCAAGGCCAACGGCGGCGAGCTGGACCCGCCGGGCAAGGAGTGGAAATTCCAGGGACTGCGCGTGTGCGATGGGTGCGACCCCGAGGGCAACGTGATCCAGCTGCGCGAGCTGCCCGAGGATGCGGGGCGGGGCGACGTCGAGGACTGAACGGCGACGCGGGCGCGAACGCCGCGCGCGCCCCGCTCACGCGTGCCAGATCCGGCGGAAGCCGGGCCCGCGGCGCGGCGCCCGCGGCGCCCGCGCTCAGTTGGCGAAGCCGCTGCAGCCGCCCGGGAAGGTCAGCGCGCCGGCGGCCCACTTGTCGACGACGGCGCCGATGTCGCAGTGCTGCCCGCCCGTGACCACGCCGTGCGCGCCGGACACCGCGTTCTGGTTGCCGCCGATCAGCACGCTGCCGCTGCCGCTGCTCTTGTTGCGCGAGCCGCCGCAGGCGACGTCGTTGCCCCCGCCGGCGGTGTTCTCGCTGCCGCCGCACACCAGCGAATGGCCGCCGGAAGCGACGTTCATCGTGCCTGCGACCACCACCGAACTGGGCCCGGTCACCCCGTTCTCGATGCCGCCGATGACCGCGCTGAAGTGCGCATCCGCCGTGCCGTAGTTGCGCTGTCCGCCGATCAGCACCACGTTGCCGTCGGCCGTGCCGCGGTCGGCGGACAGGATGGTGGCGCTGGTGAAGTTCGCGTGGTTCAGGCCCCCGCCCAGGATCGTCGCGTTCGAGGCGGCGAGCGTGTTCTCGGTGCCGGACACGATGCCGCCGAAGCTCGTGTATTCATGCAGGTCGCCCACGATGATGTTGTGCGAGCCGGTGCGTGTGGAGACCTCGTTCTTGTTGTAGCCGATGATCAGGTTGCCGTAGCGGTTCGTCGTGCCCGTCTGGCCCATGCCGTTCTGCACGTGCAGGTTGCACCCGTCGACGACGAGATCGCGCGGGCCGCTGAAGCGCAGCACGCATCCCAGCCGCGAGGTCAGCAGGTCGTTGCTCGCGCGCAGCGTGTC
The DNA here is from genome assembly GCA_045810285.1 of Vitreoscilla sp. Classification (GTDB taxonomy): domain Bacteria; phylum Pseudomonadota; class Gammaproteobacteria; order Burkholderiales; family Burkholderiaceae_C; genus Scleromatobacter. The sequence goes on from JBJMWE010000155.1 coordinate 44,620, forward strand.
GAGCGCCTGCTGCTGGCGCGCGGCCAGCGCGCCGGCCTGCTTCAACTGGTCGGCCAGCGAGTTCACCTGGGCGGCGAGCCCGGCCAGCGTGGGCTCCTGCGCGGCGACGCCGCCGCAGGCCAGGGTGAGGACCAGGGGCAAGGTTGCCGCGATCCAGGCTTGGCGTGATTTCATGAGGTCTCCTCTCGTTGGAATGCGTTGATGGCCCGGGATGGGTCGGCGCGACAATAGGCGCGCGCTTTCGTCCGTCACATCCCTAGCGCCGCGCCGGATGCGAAACAGGGGGTGCCGAGGGGCTGAGGGACGCACCCTCCTATGGGGGGTCTTACGATCCTCGGGACTCGAGCGAGGTGCGTCTGATCGCCGTGAGCGGCAGCTGCAGCTGCAGCCGCTTTCGAAGAGGCGCCCGCCCGGGGGATCGCGGCCGGCGCGGCGTTTCGATACCATGCAGGTCACATACCCCGTGGAGTACCCGATGCCCCTTCGATCCGATGCCGGCTCGCTTTTCGAGCTGGCGCAATCCGCCGCCGAGGACACCTTCGCCACCGACAGTTCGACGGGCAACGCCGACAAGGTGTGCGCCGTCGCCCTGAAGATCGCCTCCGACCAGACCGTCACCTACTTCTCCGGCGGGCCGGGCTACAACAAGCTCGTGGCGCGCGTGGGCGGCGACAGGAAGGACGCGCAGCGCGCGGTCACCGACGTGATCACGCAATTCCTGAAGTCGGCCGAGGGCGGCGGCTTCACGGCGGACCAGATCACGCACGCGGCCTACGCCGACCATGGCCGCGGCGCCATGAACTGCGCCGAGCCCAAGGTCTGGTATCACATCACGCGGGTGATGAAGCAGGCGCCCGGCAACTGGGTGCTGATCCCGTTCAACAAGCTGCCCGACGGCCAACTGGTCTACAACCCGCCGTGCCGGAACTGCCGGCGCTGGGCCTACGGCCAGTTCCACGCGCTTTCGCGCAGCATCGCGCTCGCGCACGGCGGCGCGGCGGCGCTCGAGGCCTGACGGCGGACCGACCTTGTCCGGGGGTGGATCCTGCGACTTCGCGCACGATGACATCCCTGTTGGATGACGCTCAGCCGCCGGCCTTCTTCACGTTCTTGAACCCGAGCGTCGGCAGCAGCGCCAGCACGCGGTCGCGGTGGTCGCCCTGCAGTTCGACGACGCCGTCCTTGGCCGTGCCGCCGACGCCGCAGGCGGCCTTGAGCTTCTTGCCGACGGCCGCGAGTTCCGGATCGGCCAGGCCGAGGCCGCGCACCACCGTCACGCCCTTGCCGCCGCGCCCCTTGGTCTCGAAGAAGACGCGCACGACGCCGTCCGTGGGCGGCGCCACGGCCGTGCTGCAGGTGCATCGGGCGATCGGCTCGCGGCAGCCGGGGCACATGCGGCCCGCGTCGGTCGAGTAGACGAGGCCGCCGTTCGGATTCGATTTCATGGACGTATTGGAACCGATCCGCCGGCCGCCGCGGTTCGCCGCTCGACCGTCGGCCAGTGTGAAAATCGCGCCATGACCCTTTCCCGCCTCGCCTCCCGCGCCTCCCGCGCCTCGCCGCGCCTTCTCGCTTTCGCGCTCGCGCTGGCCGTCGCTTCGGCCGCGCAGGCCGTCGAACCGCTGGTGCAGCACGACGTGGTGCTGCTCGAGAAGGGCGACATCATCGAGCAGCGCGTGGACGGTGGCTCCGACGCGATGGCGGCCTACCTGAAGACGCTCGGCGCGGCCGTCACCGACGCGGTGCGGGCGCATCCGGCGCAGATCCCGTCGGCAGGCTTCATCGTCGTGGCGGTGCGGCCGGACGGCAAGACGCGCACGTGGTTCGATTTCAAGCCGGCGCTGGCCGAGCCCACGACCGTCGCGCTGGCCAATGCCGTCGACCACGCGCCGGCGATGACGGTCAAGAGCCGCGAGATCGTGTTCGCGCTGCGCGTGAGCGTGTGGAGCGACAAGCCGCCCAAGGCCTATGCGCCGGCACCGCAGGAGTGGAAGGACGCCACGAAGGGCATGCATCCGAAGCCGGACGTCGACACGCTGGTGGACATGCTGTGGCCGCGGTGATTCGCTGACCGGCGAAGCGTCGCCCGGGCGGAGGCGTTAACCTGCAGGCCCATCCCTTCGCAGGAGCCTCCAGCATGACCGCGCCCTCCCCGACGACCCTTGCCGCCCGCCGCCGCGCCTTTCGCGAGCTGCATGCCGCCGGCTGCTTCGTCATCCCGAACCCGTGGGACGCGGGCAGTGCGCGCTACCTCGCGTCGTTGGGCTTCAAGGCGCTGGCGAGCACCAGTTCCGGCTTCGCGTGGTCGCATGCGCAGCCGGACGGCGCGATGCCGCGCGACGCGGTGCTGGCGCACCTGCGCGAGATCGTGGCGGCCACCGACCTGCCCGTGAACGCCGACTTCGAGAGCGGCTACGGCGCGACGCCCGCCGACGTGGCCGAGAGCGTGCGGCTGGCTGTGGACACCGGCGTCGCGGGCCTGTCGATCGAGGATTCGACGGGCGACCCGGCGCGTCCCATCCACGACCTGCAGGACGCCCTCGCGCGCCTGCGCGCCGCGCGCGGCGCCATCGATGCCGCCGGTGGCGACACGTTGCTCGTGGGCCGCGCCGAGAACTACCTGCACGGCCGTGCCGACCTGGCCGACACCATCGCCCGCCTGCGCGCCTATGCCGAGGCCGGCGCCGACTGCCTCTACGCACCCGGCGTCAGGACGCGCGCGGACATCGCCGCCGTCGTCTCCGCCGTCGCGCCCAAGCCGGTCAACCTGCTGGTGGGCGCGACGAGCGAATTCACGCTGGCCGACATCGCCGCCCTCGGCGTGCGCCGCATCAGCGTCGGCGGCGCGATGGCGCGCAGCGCCTGGGGCGGCTTCATGCGCGCCGCCAGGACGATCGCCGAGCACGGCTCGTTCGACGGCTTCGCCGGCGCGGCCGGCAATGCGGAGCTCAACGCGCTGTTCAGCGACTGACGCCGCCCATGTCCGACGCGACGAAGCCGGCCGCCGACCATCCCGTCGTCTTCGTCAAGGGACGCGGGGCGGGCTCGAACCGCCCGTCGCGCTTCGTCAAGGACGAGTGGGACGCGGCGGCCGACGTCGATCCCGCGACGCGCAGGACGGAGGTCACGGAGCGCCAGGCCAAGTCCATCCTGAACCGCAACCAGTCGCCGGACCTCGACTTCGATTTCACGATCAATCCGTACCAGGGCTGCGAGCACGGCTGCGTCTACTGCTTCGCGCGGCCGACGCACGCCTACCTGAACCTGTCTCCGGGGCTGGACTTCGAGACCAAGCTGTTCGCGAAGATGAACGCGGCGCAGGTGCTGCGCAGGGAATTGAGCCGCAAGGACTTCGATCCGGGCATCGTCGCGCTCGGCGCCGCGACGGACGCCTACCAGCCGATCGACCGCCACTACGCGCTCGCGCGCCAGGTGCTCGAGGTGCTGGCCGAGTTCGACGTCGCCGTCGGCATCACGACCAAGTCGGCACTGGTCACGCGCGACATCGACATCCTCGCGCCGATGGCACGCAAGGGCCTGGCGCGCGTGCACATGTCGATCCCGACGCTGGACCACGAGCTCTCGCGCCGGCTCGACCCGCGCGCCAACTCGCCGACGCGGCGCCTGGAGGCGATCGAGGCCCTCACGAGCGCGGGCATCCCGGTGGCCGTGTACATCGCGCCGGTCATCCCGAGCCTGAACGAGCACGAGATCGAGGCGATCCTGGAGGCTTGCGTCGCGCGCGGCGCCACGCAGGGCCTGTATACGCTGCTGCGCCTGCCGCGCGAGGTGCGCGACCTGTTCGCGGAGTGGCTGCGGCGCTGGTATCCCGAGCGCGCCGCCGCGGTCTGGCGCCTGATCCACCGCATGCACGAGGGCAAGGACTACGACGCGCGCTTCGGCAACCGCATGGTGGGCACCGGCAGCGTGGCCGAGGCGCTCGCACAGCGCTACGAGGCGGCCGCCACGCGGCTGGGCGTGACGTTTCCTGGGCGCGGCGGGTTGGACACGTCGTTGTTCAGTCAGCGAGGGGAGGCGCCGGAGTCGCAGGGGAGCTTGTTCTAGGCCGCGCGTGCAGGGCGTTGGCGCCACGGAAGCCCTGGCCCCGTCGCCCTCGCTGTCATTCTGCGCGTAGCGAAGCGGAGTCGCAGAATCCACTTCAGCCGAAACGCTGCGTCGTGCGTGGATCCTGCGACTGCGCGCAGGATGACAGGCCTGGGCATCGCGGGATGACGCCGCTCACGTCGCGGCGGTCGAAGTCGCCAGCCTCCGGATCGCGTCCGCCGGCACCTTGGCCAGGAGCAGCGTGCCGGCCCCCGGCGCGGCGTGGACCTCGAAGCTGCCGCCGATCGAGGCCAGGCGCTCGCGCATGTTGCGCAGGCCGATGCCGCGGTTGGGGTCCAGCTGGATGCGATCGACCTCGAAGCCCTGGCCGTCGTCGCGGATGCGCAGCGCCACGCCGTCGCGCGCGAAGTCCAGCGTGATCTCCACGCGCCGCGCCCGCGCGTGCTTGGCCACGTTGGCCAGCGCCTCCTGGCTCACGCGGAACAGCGCCGTCTTGACCTCGTCGGGCAGCGGCGCCGGATCGCCCTCGACGCTCAGGTGCACGGGCGCGGCGCCGGCATCCTCGGCTTCGCGCGTGAGCAGTTCCAGCGCCGCGGGCAGGCCCAGCTCGTCGAGCATCGCCGGACGCAGCCGGTGCGAGATGCGGCGCACCTCGTCGAGCGACTGCTTCAGGCCCGTCAACGCCGTCTCCAGCGCGCGCGGCGCGGGCCGGGCGTCGCGCTCGAGCTGGTCGATGGCGGCTTCGACCAGCAGCTTGGCCGACACCATCGTCTGCGTCGCGCCGTCGTGCAGTTCGCGCGCCAGGTGGGCGCGCTCGTCCTCCTGGAAGCGCACCACCTGGCGGGCGAGCGTCTGCAGCTTGGCGTCGGCCACGCGCAGCTCGCTCAGGTTCAGCCAGACGCCGCTCAGGCTGATCAGCGCGACGCCGCCGAACGCGATGGCCGCGATCCACAGCAGCGTCTCGCCGATGTTGGACGAGGCCTGGGCGTCGAGCTGCGCGGTCGCGGCGTCGATGTCGTCGCGGTACAGGCCCGTGCCGATCATCCAGTCCCACTGCGCGATGCGGGTGACGTAGCCGAGCTTGGGCGCGATCCGGCCCGTCGACGGCCGCCGCCACATGTACTCCACGAAGCCGCCGCCCGCGCGCGCCCGCGCAAGCAGGTCCTGGATCGTCGCGTTGCCCTGCGGGTCGCGCAGCGCCGACAGGTCCTGGCCGACCAGGTCGCGCTGGCGCGGGTGCATCAGCACGGTGCCGTGCATGTCGTAGACGAAGAAGTAGCCGTCGTCGCCGTAGGTCATGGACTCGAGCAGCCGCAGTGCGCGCTCGCGCGACGCGGCGACGTCCCCCTTCGACTCGACCATCGGCGCGATCTCGCTCATCGCCAGCTGCACGTAGTTCTTCAACTCCGTGCGACGCGCGCTCAGGTAGCCGCCTTCCACCAGCGCATGTTCGCGCCGCGCGAGCTCGCGCTGCTGCAGTTGCACCGCCGCCGCGATCAGCACGAGCGACAGCAGCAACGGCACCGCCGCCAGCACGATCAATTTGGCCTTCAGACGCATGGCGTGATTGTGACAAGGCCGCGCCGGCGTCGTCGACGCCGGCGCGGCCCGCTTCGGACCAGCGGCTTCAGGCCTTGTTGACCGCGGCGGCCGGAGCCGGCGAGCGCAGCAATGCCTGCACGACGATCGCCACGACGACGTTCAGCGCCAGCGCCAGCAGGCCGGTGTAGACGGTGAACTTGTCGCCGCCCACCACGATGGAGTGCACCGGCTTGACGCCGTCGGCGAACGCCGTCCAGGTGCCGAACACGATGCCCACCAGCCAGCCGGCCAGCAGCGCGGGCGCCTGCAGGCGCTTGGACCACAGGCCGAACACCAGCGACGGGAAGGTCTGCAGGATCCAGACGCCGCCCAGCAGCTGCAGGTCCAGCGCGAACTTCGTGGGCATCAGCAGGATGCACAGCAGCGCGCCCACCTTGACGACCAGCGACGCGACCTTGGCGACCTTCTCCTCCTGCGCCGGCGTGACGCGCGCGTTCACGTACGGCTTCCAGAAGTTGCGCGTGAACAGGTTGGCCGCCCCGATGGACATCACCGCCGCCGGCACCAGCGCGCCGATGGCCACCGCCGAGAACGCGAAGCCCGCGAACCACGACGGGAACAGCGCGTTGAACAGCGCGGGCACCACGTCGTTGTTGCTCTTGACCGAGAGGTGCGCGGCGTAGGCCATGTAGCCCAGCAGCGCGATCAGTCCCAGCAGCACCGTGTAGGCCGGCAGGAAGATCGCGTTCTTGCGGATCGTGCTCGCATCCTTGGCCGCGAAGATGCCGGTCAGGGTATGCGGGTACATGAACGCCGCCATCGCCGAGCCGATGGCCAGCGTGGCGAACGGCAGCATCTGTCCGGGGTGCAGCGTCAGGCCGGTGGCGCCGCCCTTGAGCGCGAACGCATCCCGCGCGGACGAGAACACGTTGGCATAGCCGCCCACCTTCACCGGGACGATGACGACGGCCACCAGCACGACGATGTAGATCATCAGGTCCTTGACGAACGCGATGAGCGCCGGCGCCCGCAGGCCCGCGGCGTAGGTGTACAGCGCCAGGATGACGAAGGCGGCCGCCAGCGGCAGCTCGCCGGTCAGCCCGAGGGCCTTGATGACGACCTCCATGCCCACCAGCTGCAGCGCGATGTAGGGCATCGTGGCGACGATGCCGGTGAGCGCGATCGCCGTCTCGAGCGGGCGCGAGCCGTAGCGGCCATAGACGACGTCGGCGGCCGTCACGTGGCCCATCCGCTTCGCCTCGCTCCACAGCTTGGGCATGATGGTGAAGACGATCGGATAGACCAGGATGGTGTACGGCAGCGCGAAGAAGCCGTAGGCACCGACCGCGTAGACCAGCGCCGGCACCGCGATGACCGTGTAGGCGGTGTAGAAATCGCCGCCGACCAGGAACCAGGTGATCCAGGTGCCGAAGTTGCGGCCGCCCAGGCCCCACTCGTCCAGGTGCGCGCCCTTGTGCGCGCCGCCGCGCTGCCAGCGCGAGGCCAGGAAGCCGATGACCGTCACCAGCGCGAAGAAGAAGATGAAGACCGACAGCGCGGTCCAGTTGATGTCGCCGTTCATGTCCTCAGGCCTCCGGCGTCTCGTTGCGGTTGACCAGCCAGATCAGCAGCGAGGTGACGGGCACCCACGCGAACATGTACCAGTAGAAGAACGGGAATCCGGCGAACTGCGGCGTCTCGGTGTTGAACATCGGGACGGCCAGCAGGCCGATGAACGGCAGCAGCAATAGCAGGCGCATGTCTTGTCTCCAGGGTTTGGCGGGAACACTGCCCGCTCTGCCGTCAGTGTCGAAATTCGGGGCGGGCGCCGCATCCGTCATGTCGCGTTGCGGCGCGAGCGGCACCACGTACGGGACAACCCCTAAGCACGCGGACCGCCGTCGCACGACTCAGCGCTCCTGCTTGTGGCGCACCGCGCCCGAGAGTCCCGCATCGGCGACGTGGAAATAGCGTATCTCCCCGCCTCGCCACACGCCCAGCCAGATCATGTTGACGCTGAAGGCGTCATGGTCACGCGTGCTGAACGGGTGGTCGTAGGTGGTGACGACGCCGCGGTGCGGCTCGCGCGGCTGCTCGAGCGCCAGGCGCACGGCGGCGGGCGAGGTGTCGCCGTGCGTCGCGAACAGCGCGCGCACGAGCAGGTTGACGCTGTCGTAGGTCTGCGCCGCCGCCATCAGCGAGCCGGGTGGCCGATGCGCGTTCTGGCGCGCGAAGGCCGCGATGAACGCGGTGCGCGCCTCGTTGGCCGAGTCCTGGATGATGCTCTGCGTCATCATCGTGCCCTCCAGCGGCGCCGGCCCGGCGGCCTGCAGCACGCTGCGGAACGACAGCGTCCACGGCGCGAAATACGGCACGTCCCAGTGCAGCGCGGCGCGGCCCCTGACCGCCACGGCTTCGCCGGGCCCCACGGTGTAGACGAGCAGCGCCTGCGCGCCGGCCGCCCGCGCGGCCTGCAGTTGCGCGTCCAGTGACGGCGCATCCGCGGCGAAGCGGCCGACGTACACCGGCTGCAGTCCGCGCCGGCCCAGCTGCGCGCCGACGTCGGCCACGCCGCCGTCGCCGTAGCCGGTGGTGTCGGCCAGGATCGCCACGCGCGCGAGCCGGCGTCGGTCGACGATCTCGCCGACCAGGAACTCCGCATTCAACGCATCCACGGGCGCGACGCGAAACACCATGCTGTCGCCGTCCTTGGCCCGCCGCGTGATGGCGGTGCCCTGCGCACAGGGCACGATCAGGAGCTGGTGGCGCGACTCGAACACGTCGAGCGCCTTCATCGCCACGCCGGTGTTGCAGAAGCCGATCGTCGCGTCGACATGACGCTCGGTCACCAGCGCGGTGGCGGCGGCCAGGCCCGTGGCCGGGTCGCCGCGGTCGTCCATGGCCACGAGCTCCAGCGGACGGCCCAGCACGCCGCCGGCGGCGTTGATCTCGCGCACGGCGAGCTCGGCGCCCTGCTGAACGCTGCTGCCGAAATCGGCGGACGGGCCGCTCAGCGGTGCGATGACGCCGATGCGGATCGGCACGGCATCGGCTCGGGCAAGCGGCGACGCGAGCGCCGCCAGCAGCGCGAGCCCGCCGGTCAGCCGCCGCCAGCGGCCGCGGGGTGAGATGGCGGGCAGGACGGCACGCGCGGCGGCGCGGTGCAGCGGATGGGTCATGGCATGTCTCCGACGCGGCGAAGGTCGATGCGCCTTCGCTCTGCCGCCACTCTGTCGCGCAGGCCGCCGGCGCGCAGCCGTTGCAGCGCGGAGCGCGATGCGCGCCTTCACTTAGGGGAGAACACCATGTCCGAGTGCCGTTTCGGGTCGCCAAGCGGCGCCAAGACGGCTAGCCTTCGAAGCAGCGGACACGCCGCGACGTCTCGCGCCGCGGACTTCCCGCCACAGGGGAGGCCCCATGCAGATCGACTTCCACTTCGGTGCCACGTACGCGATCGCGCGACTGGCCGGCTTCGACGACGCCGACGCGCAGGTCGTCGCCGGTTCCGCCCAGTACGTCGACGATTCGACCACCACCGGGTTCATCCGGTTCGACAACGGCATGCGCTTCTACCGCCAGGCCACGGCCCATCCGCCGCTCGACCTGAAGAACGCCAGCAACGACGTGGGCGCGCAGAGCTGGCTGCCGTTCCACTTCCTGCCCGGCAACGACGGCCTCGAATCCCGCGCGCCCAGCGGCGAGCAGTACCGCCAGCGCCTGGTGTGCCGACCGGACAGCTTCGTGGCGCGCGCCATGATGCGCGACGTGATCGAGGCCAGGACCCACACGCCCGATCACAGCCTGCACCGGCTGGGCATCGCCGCCCACGTGTTCGTCGACACCTTCGCGCACCGCGGCTTCATCGGCGAACGCACGGGCTTCAACGACGTGAGCCGCATCGAGACGGCGTCCGGCAAGGCCCTCCAGCGGATGCCCGTACCGCCCATCGGGCATGGCCAGGTGAGCACGTATCCCGATCGACCGTTCCTGCACTGGCGCTACAACGACAGCGCCGGCACGGTGGTCGAGCGCGACAACCCGACGGACTTCCAGGTGGCCGCCAACCGGCTGTGCGAGGAGTTCCAGCGCTATCGCCTGGGCGACCCGGACGCCGCCGTCGCCGGCCTGGACGACGTGGCACGCGACCGCCTGGCCACCCTGCTCGTGGGCGTCACCGACGATGACGGCGACGTCCGGCTGGCGCATTGGCTGAAGGCCCTGGCAGCCGACCATTTCGGTTTCGGCCCGGCCACGCCGAGCTACGTGGGCAAGGGCAAGGGCTCGTGGAAGCACATCGCCCTCGGCGACTTCTACCTCAGCTGGCTGCAGGGCGCCCAACGCAGCCTGGAGGCGATCCCGCTCGAGAAGCGATCCCTGCTGCAGCGCATCGGCGCCAAGCTGCTGCAGGCCGGTGCCGAGCACACCGAAGCGCTGGCCGACCACTTCAACGTCGAGCCGGTCACCTACCCGTTCAACCCCGATTTCCTGGCCAGCCACTACAAGCGCTTCCACGACGCCGCCGAGGAACAGCGCTTCGCGATCTTCAAGAAGATCCTGCCGCGGTTCGGCATCTACGAGGCGTGACGCGCGCGGGCGGCCCCGCGCCCGCGCGTCACGCGCCCGGGCGCACGTCGGTCCACCGCACGCGCGTCCCGCCACGACGCCGTCACCCTGCGCGCAGTCGCCGGATCCACCCCGGCCGACCAAGCCACGCCACGCGCCGCACCCCGGCCGGCGAATGGAGACGCGCCCTACCCCAGCTTGCCCGCGTGCTCCACCGCGTACTTGATCAGTTCCGCCTGCCCTTCGAGCGCCAGCTTGCGCTTGATGTTCTGGCGGTGGGCCTCGACCGTGCGCACGCTGACGTCCATCTCGCGGGCGATGTGCTTGCTGGACAAGCCGCGGGCCAGCGCCGCCAGGATCTCGCATTCACGCGACGACAGGATGGGCCGCGGCGTCTGGTTGCGGAACAGCCGGCGCGAGACCGCGGGGCTGAGGAAGGTGCCGCCGCCGGCGACGGCCTCGATGGCCGCGATGATCTCGCTGGCCGGCGAATCCTTCAGCACGTAGCCGCGCGCGCCGGCCTGCAGGGCGCGCTGCACGTACTCCGGGTTGTCGTACATGGACAGCATCAGCACCAGCAGCGACGGTTCGCGTTCCAGCAGCGCGGACGTCAGCTCGATGCCGTTGACGCCCTTCATGCCCACGTCCATCAGCACGAGCGTGGGTTGCAAGGTCCCGAGCTGCGCCTGGGCCTCCTGCGCGTTGGCGGCCTCGCCCACCACCTCGAAGCCGGGGACGGCCTCGAGACGCGCGCGCAGGCCGTCCCGCACCAGCGGGTGGTCGTCCACCAGCAGCAGCCGGATCGCGGTCGTCGTCATGCCCGCCATTAGACACGTAGGGCGCGTCAGCCGCAGGCGTAACCCGCCGTTCGCGCCAACCGACGCAATTCGACATTCGTTTCTGACGGCCCGATATCGGCAATCCTGGCCGAATCGCAAACCACGACGTGGCAGGCGGTGCGGACTCGTCCTGCTACCCCGGCGTGGTGCCCGCGCCCGTTCCCGACCAGCCCGTCGCCTGGCGCCAGGATCGGAACTCGCGCATCGGCGGCCCGTCGGCCCGCTCGCCGCCCGTGCGTGCGCGGCGCTGCCCGAACTTGCCCGAGCGCGCCAGCACGCACACGGGGCATTCGATGATGCCGACCTTCTCCTCGTGCACCAGGTGCACCACGCCGCATTTGGCGCAGTGGCCCAGGTGGGTGTCGGCGCCTTCGCGCATCGGCGTGAACACTTCCTTGAGCATGCGGCTGAGAGAGACGCCGCACTCGGCGTCGTAGGTGCAGGCGTAGTAGTCGTAGGCCCACACCATGGCTTCGAAGGCCTCGACCCCCGCGTCGACCAGGCGGCGCTGCAGGCAGAAGATGGCGGTGGCGCTGAGGCGTCGGTGCGCGCTGCCCCACAGGTCGCGATGGTCGCGCGTGCGGTCGCGCGGGGCTCCGCGCTCGCGCTTGGGCTTGCGGTTCAGCGCCTCCGCGACGCCGCGCAGTTGCGCAGCCCGCACGTCGCTGGTGGCCAGCATGCGGTCCTCCACCTCGGTGGGCCGCATCTGGTGGCGCAGCATGGCCAGGATCAGGCTGGACGTGCCGGGCATGAGGAAGGTGGCCGGCGGCCGGCCGGAGCGCTTGTTCACCGGCGTGCGCTCGGCGACGCGGTAGGCCGCCCCCTCCTGCTGCACCGCATGGCGGATCAGCGCGAACTCCTGCTCGCAGCATTGCGTGAGGGCGAACAGGCCGCGCAGGTTGGGCTCGACGCCGTCGTCATCGGGGCGCAGCAGCCGGTCGATCAGCGCGTCGGTCAGGCGCGGCACGGCCAGCAGCGTGCCGGGGTTGCCACCCCATTCCAGGAACGCGAACGCGGGCAACTCCTGCAGGGCGCGGATCACCTCGCGATCGGTGATGTCGCACACCAGCGCCGCGCTGGCCGGGTCATCGGCGTAGCGCACGAAGGTGGCCAGCGCCAGGCGGTTGATGCGCTTGACCAGCGGCCGGTACTGCTCGTGGTCGGGCGTGAGCATGGGCCGACGCTCCGGCAGGCGCCGCACCAGGCGCTCCGTGAGCGCGGGCCGCCACAGGGCGACGGGCGTGGTGGCGAGGTCGTCGAGCTGGGCGTCGGGCAGCGCGGCGAGCCGCATCGCCACGCCCAGCGGCACGCCGAACAGCTCGACCGCATGCTGCGGATTGCGCCGCGCGACTTCCGCCAGGCCTTCGATGATTTCCTCGTTGAGCGTCTTCTGGTCGCTCGGGCCCTTGGCCGCACCGGTTTGCATCCTGCCTTCCCTTTCCGTGTCGTTTCAGGTGAGCTGGCCAACACCATTCTGTTGTGATTGAACACAACATTTAAATATTGATGGTCAGAATGTTGGCGTGAATACACTGTGACACACTGCTTTGAGCCCATCAATCCGAACTCTGTGGGCATTTTGATGTGATACGGTCTAAACTGTCCGTTCCCCCTAGCTTGCCGACACGGAGCCCGATGGAAGACCTGCTGCACGGCCGCATCGCCGCCGACAACGACGCGCCGACCGAGCCCGCGCTGAGCGTCAACGTGCGCCGCTTCCTGCTGTCGCACGGCGTCAAGGAGCACAACCACGCCTCCGAGATCGCGCGCATCATCAACGTCGACCGCTCGCAGTCCTACCGCCGCCTGAAGGGCGACGTGGCGTGGAGCCACACCGACCTGCGGGCCATCGCCCACCACTTCGGGGCGCCCGACGAACTGCTGCTGCCGCGCGACGACCTGGCCCGCTTCGCGCACCCGGGCAGCGACGGCGTGCCGGCGCTGATCCGCGTGCCCAACCTGCCGTCCACCGGCTTGCTGGTGCCGGGCCCCGAACTCGCACCGGGCGAGAGCAGCGACCTCGTCGCGATCCGCGTCGGCACCAGCTGGGAAGTGCACCTCAACGGCGACGAGCCGCTCGGCGCGCGCCGCCACGCCATCGAGGCATTGACGATCCGCAGCCATGCGCACCTGCAGGTGGCGCTCCTGGAGGACGACACCCGCGCCGCCGACGCGCTGGTGGAGGCCTTCCGCCCGCTGGGCATCGTGGCGTCGCCCTTCGTCGACAGCGATTCCCTGCGCGCGGCCATCGCCCACCGCCGCTTCGACGCCTATGTGCTGGACTGGCTGCTGGCCGACGGCACCGCGGCGGGCATCGTCGAGGAGATCCGCCAGCACCGCCCGCGCGTGCCGATCCTGGTGGTGACGGGCGCGCTGATGGCCGACTCCGAGATGGAGAAGAGCCTGCTCGAGCTGTCCGCGCAGTGGAACTTCTCCACGCTCGACAAGCCCGTGCGCCCGATGAACGTGGCCAACGCACTCAAACAGATGGTGGCCGCGGCGCGCGCGTGAACGGGCCGACGGCCGCTCGCGGAGAGTCGACCCGCGACAATGCACGCATGACGATCCGCAGCCCGCTCCACCGACTCCTGCTGGCCGCCGCGTTCGCCGGCGCCCTGCTCCCCGCAGCCACCGCCGCCCCGGGCGAGGCAGCGGCGTCTGCACCGGCCGCCGCCGCCGCGCTGTTCCAGTTCGCCGGCAAGCCCTTCGTCCACCGCTGGTCGCAGGCCGGCCAGCACGAGTTCACGCCGCCCGCGCAGCCCGACCTGGACAAGTGGCAGGACATGGTCACCGTGCAGGTGTACGACAAGGTCACCAGCGCCGACCAGCTGGCCTTCGTGGCCAACGGCGTGCTGGTGGCCTACCAGAAGACCGGCCTGATCATCCGCACGAATTCGCTCAAGGCCACGGCAGAGCGGCCGGCGGAGCACATGGTGGTGGCCGTGCTGCAGGACAAGGGCGTGCGCGAGATGGTGTTCGCGCGCTTTCGCCTGACCCCACAAGGCGGCCAGGCGCTCGTCTACTCGCACCGCACCTACGGCATGAAGCCCGACGATGCGGCGGCCGCCTGGTTCCGCGCGAACGACATCCCCCTCGAGAAGGCGATGATGGCCTGGACGGACATCCCGTCCGTCGCGGCGCTGCAGGCGCTGCCGCAGTCGCCGTGAGCGCCCTAGAGCATCCAGCTGAAGAAGATCAGGTACAGCCCGCCCAGGATCGCCACCCACTTCGACACGTAGTACGTGCGACGGTGCGTGGCCTTGAGCTTCTTGGCCTGCAGGCGCAGCTTGTACGCATTCTGGAAGAAGCGGTTGATGCCGCCCACGTGCTCGCCCACCTCGTTGGGCGCCGCGGATGCGGCCATGATGTTGTTGGCGAACCAGCGGTTGACGGCCGCCAGGATGCGCCCGTGCAGCGGCCGCTCGACGTCGCAGAACAGGATCACGCGCTGCTGGTCGGTCGTGTTGGCCGCGTGGTGGATGAAGGTCTCGTCGAAGACGACGGCTTCGCCGTCCTTCCAGAAGTAGCGCTGGCCGTCCACCTCGATGTAGCAGTCGGGCGAGTTGGGCGTGGCCAGGCCCAGGTGGTAGCGCAGCGAGCCGGCGTACGGGTCGCGGTGGCGCACCAGCTTGCCCTCGGGCGGCAGCGACGCGAACATCGCGCCCTTGACCGACGGGATCCTGTTGAGCAGCTCCACCGTGCGCGGGCACGCCGCCTTCGCGGACGCCAGCTCCTCGCCGTACCACTTGAGGTAGAAGCGCTTCCAGCCCGAGCGGAAGAACGAGTTGAAGCCCATGTCGTTGTAGCCGGTGGCCACGCTGATGCGGCCGGCGTCGTTCAGGCTCAGGGCCTCGGCGCGGATCTCCTGCCAGTGCTCCTGCAGCACCGCCAGCTCGGGAAAGGCCGCCACGGGCGCGTACGGCGTGGCCTTCACGCGCGAGAACAGCACCATCAGCATGTTGTACGGCGCCAGCAGCACCGTGTAGTCGGTGAACGCCTTCATCAGGCCGAAGCGCGCGCGGCCCCGCAGGTGGACGAACAGGGCCGAGCCCATCAGCAGCACGAAGATGCCGACGCGGATCGCGATGGAGTACGGATGGGTCATGGCAGGCGCAACGCCGCCCGGGCGCGGGATCAGGAGGAACCCTGCATTTTGCCGGGTCCCGGCCATCCTGTCCGCGACCGTGTCATCAGGCTGAACCCGCTGCCGGGCCGGGCCCGGCGCCGCCGAAGGCTCGCCTGTCCACTCCCAAAGGCGGCTCCGGGCGGCGAGCCTCGATAATCGGGCGATGAATCCGCTGCTGGGCACGCTCCACCCCTACCCGTTCGAACGCTGGCGCCAGCTGGCCCATGACGTCGTCCCCTCGCCGGCCCACCGCCCGATCAGCCTGGGCCTGGGCGAGCCGCGCCATCCGACGCCGCAACTGGTCAAGGACGCCATCACCAGCCACCTGGCCGGCCTGGCCAGCTATCCCACCACGCTGGGCGATGCCAGCCTGCGCCAGGCGATGGCCGACTGGGTGCGCCGGCGCTACGCCGTCGCGCTGGACCCCGCGACGCAGCTGCTCCCGGTGATCGGCTCGCGCGAGGCCCTGTTCTCGTTCGCGCAGGCGGTGATCGACCCGACCTGGCGCGGACGCCCCGGAGCGCAGGCCCCGGTCGTCCTGTGCCCCAACCCGTTCTACCAGATCTACGAGGGCGCGGCCCTGCTGGCCGGTGCCCAGACGGCGTTCGCCAACAGCGACCCGGCGCGCAATTTCGCCGCCGACTGGGGCAGCGTCGACGACGCCACCTGGGCGCGCACCCAGCTGATGTTCGTCTGCTCGCCCGGCAATCCCACCGGCGCCGTGATGCCGCTGGACGAGTGGAAGACGCTGTTCGAGCTGAGCGACCGCCACGGCTTCGTCATCGCCAGCGACGAGTGCTACTCCGAGATCTGGTTCGGCCCCGAGGACCAGGCGCCGCTGGGCGCGCTGGACGCCGCCCGCCGGCTGGGGCGCGACGACTTCCGCAACCTGCTGGTCTTCACGTCGCTGTCCAAGCGCTCCAACGTGCCCGGCCTGCGTTCGGGCTTCGTGGCCGGCGACGCCGCGCTGGTGAAGTCCTTCCTGCTGTATCGCACCTACCACGGCAGCGCGATGAGCCCGGTGGTGCAGGCCGCCAGCGAAGCCGCCTGGCGCGACGAGGCGCACGTGGTCGACAACCGCGCGCAATACCGCCGCAAGTTCGCCCAGGTCACGCCGATGCTGGCCGGCAAGCTCGATGTGCGCCTGCCGGACGCGGGTTTCTACCTCTGGGCGGGAATTCCGTCGCATTTGCACGGCGGCGACGACGTCGCGTTCGCGCTGGGGCTGCTGGCTCAATACAATGTGACGGTATTGCCCGGCAGCCTGCTCGCCCGTCCGTCCCGGGGCGTCAACCCCGGCGCCGGCCGCATCCGTCTGGCGCTGGTGGCCGAGACCCCTGAATGCGTCGAGGCCGCCGAACGCATCCTCGCCTACATCGAAAAGATTTCATGAGCTCCCCCCTGCAAGCCCTCATCGACGCCGCGTGGGAAGACCGCGCGAAGTTCTCGCCCGCCGCCGCGCCGTCCGACGTGCGCGCCGCCGTGGCGTCGGTCCTGGAAGACCTGAACGCCGGCCGCGTGCGCGTGGCCACGCGCGAGGGCGTGGGCCAGTGGACGGTGCACCAGTGGGTCAAGAAGGCCGTGCTGCTGTCGTTCCGCCTCAACGACAACAAGGCGATGCACGCCGGCGCCCTGCAGTACTTCGACAAGGTGGAGCCCAAGTTCGCCCACCTCGACGAGTCCGAGTTGCGCGCCACCGGCGTGCGCATCGTGCCGCCGGCCGTCGCGCGCCACGGCAGCTTCATCGGGCGCAATGCGGTGCTGATGCCGTCCTACGTGAACATCGGCGCCTACGTCGACGAGGGCACGATGGTCGACACCTGGGCCACCGTCGGCTCCTGCGCGCAGATCGGCAAGAACGTGCACCTGTCCGGGGGCGTGGGCATCGGCGGCGTGCTGGAGCCGCTGCAGGCCAACCCGACCATCATCGAGGACAACTGCTTCGTCGGCGCCCGCTCCGAGGTCGTCGAGGGCGTGATCGTGGAGGAGAACTCGGTCATCTCGATGGGCGTGTTCATCGGTCAGAGCACCAAGATCTACGACCGCGCCACCGGCGAGGTCACCTATGGGCGGGTGCCGGCGGGCTCGGTGGTGGTTTCCGGCTCGCTGCCGTCGGCCGACGGCAAGTACAGCCTGAACTGCGCGGTGATCGTCAAGCGCGTCGACGCGCAGACCCGCTCCAAGACCAGCATCAACGAGCTGCTGCGCGCTTGACGCGCACGCGGCCCGGCCGATAGACACAGTTGGGAGCCGCCACAAGCGGCGACGATTCGAACCACGCGCCTTCAGGAGGCGCCAGCAGGGAGACGCTCGATGGACGGCGGAAACATGGAACGCGTGCTGCATCTGATGGCCGACAAGGGCGCATCGGATGTCTACCTGACGGCCAACTCGCCGATCCAGCTCAAGATCAACGGGCAACTGGTGCCGGTGTCGGACCAGATCCTCACGCCCGGCCAGCCGCGCGCGCTGCTGGCCGAGCTGCTCACCCCCGTGCAGCTGGAAGAGCTCGACCAGACCGGCGAGCTCAACCTGGGCATCGGCATCCGCGCGGTGGGCAGCTTCCGCCTGTCGGCGTTCAAGCAGCGCGCGTCGATCGCGGCCGTGATCCGCTGCATCCCGCACAAGATCCCGTCGATGGACACGCTCAACCTGCCGCCGGTGCTGGCATCGCTGGCGCTGGAGCGCCGCGGCCTCGTGCTGGTGGTGGGCGCCACGGGCAACGGCAAGAGCACGTCGCTGGCCTCGATGATCGAATGGCGCAACACGCAGCTGTCGGGCCACATCCTCACCATCGAGGAGCCGATCGAGTTCCTGTTCTCGAACAAGCGCTCCATCATCAACCAGCGCGAGGTCGGCCGCGACACCGCGTCGCTGCACATCGCGCTGAAGAACGCGCTGCGCCAGGCGCCGGACTGCATCCTGATCGGCGAGATCCGCGACCGCGAGACGATGTCGATGGCGATCTCGTACGCGCTGTCGGGCCACCTGGTGCTGGCCACGCTGCACGCCAACAACAGCTCGCATACGTTGGGCCGTATCCTGTCGTTCTACACGCCGGAATCGCGTCCCGCGCTGCTGGGCGACCTGGCCGCCGCGCTCAAGGCCATCGTGTCGCAGCGCCTGCTGCGCTCGACGGCCGGCGGCCGCGTGCCCGCGGTGGAGGTGCTGCTGAACAGCCGCTTCATCGCCGAGCTGATCGAGAACGGCGACATCACCGGCGTGCGGGAGGCCATGGACAAGTCGCTGGCCGAGGGCTCGCAGATGTTCGAGGCCGACATCGCCCGCCTGATCAACATGGGCCTGGTCACGCAGGAAGAAGGCCTGCTGGGCGCCGACTCCCCCACCAACCTGCTGTGGCGCCTGCAGAACGAGATGACGCCCGTGTCGCGCGTGCAGCCGGCCAAGGTGGAATCCGACGCACCGTCGTTCACCGAGATCACGCTGGACGTGATCCCAGAGGAGCCGCAGGTGCCGCGCCAGCGCCTGGGCGGCATCGGCGACAGCCTGCATCGATCGAAGCACGGCTGACGCGCCGTCACGTTCCACGAAGAATCGATGGATGCCACGCTGCACCTGCTCGAGCAACTGATCGCCCGGGCCTCCGTCACGCCCGACGACGCGGGTTGCCAGGCCCTGATCGCGCAACGCCTGCAGGCCGTCGGCTTCGGCTGCGAGCACCTGCCGTTCGGCCCTGCCGACGGCGTCGTCAGCAACCTGTGGGCCGTGCGCGCCGGTGCGCGCCCGGGCCCGACGCTCGTGTTCGCGGGCCACACGGATGTGGTGCCGACGGGCCCGCACGACCAGTGGCACAGCGCGCCCTTCGTCCCGAGCCATCGCGGCGGCAAGCTGTACGGCCGCGGCACGGCCGACATGAAGACCTCGCTGGCCGCGATGGTGGTGGCCGCGGAGGAGTTCACGGCCGCGCATCCCGATCACGCCGGCCGCATCGCCTTCCTGCTCACCAGCGACGAGGAAGGCCCGTCGGTGGACGGCACGGTGCGCGTCGTCGACGCGCTGCAGGCGCGCGGCGAGACGCTGGACTGCTGCATCGTCGGCGAGCCCACCTGCGTCGAGCAGCTGGGCGACATGATCAAGAACGGCCGCCGCGGCAGCCTGTCGGCACGCCTCACCGTGGTGGGCGTGCAGGGCCACGTGGCCTACCCGCACCTGGCGCGCAACCCCATCCACGTCGCCGCGCCGGCCATCGCCGAGCTCGCCGCCACGCGCTGGGACGACGGCAACGACCACTTCCCGCCCACCAGCTTCCAGATCTCCAACGTCCATTCGGGCACCGGCGCCACCAACGTCATCCCGGGCGAGGCGGTGATCGACCTGAACTTCCGCTTCTCGACCGAATCGACGCCCGAGCAGCTGAAGGCGCGCGTGGTCGAGATCCTGCAGCGCCACGGCGTCGAGCACCGCATCGCCTGGACGCTGGGCGGCTCGCCCTTCCTCACGCGGCCCGGCACGCTCAGCGCGGCGCTGGTGCGCGCGATCGGCGACGAGACCGGCGGCGTGCAGGCCGAGCTGTCGACCACGGGCGGCACGTCCGACGGCCGTTTCATCTCCCGCATCTGCCCGCAAGTGGTGGAATTCGGGCCGGTCAACGCGACGATCCACAAGATCGACGAACATGTGAACGTGGCCGACGTGCCCCGCCTGAAGAACATCTACCGGCGCACGCTGGAAAATCTCCTCGTGCCCAACGAATCATGACCCTCATCGACTACCTGCACCGGGCCAGCGCCCGCCTCGACGAGGCGGGCGTTTCGTTTGGGCACGGCAGCACCAACGCGGTCGACGAGGCCGCCTGGCTGGTGCTGTGGAAGCTCGGGCTGCCGCTGGACGACCTCGACGGCGTGGCCGATCGGGTCCTGGGCGACGGCGAGATCGCCACGCTGGACGCCTTCGTCGGCGAGCGCATCGCCACGCGCCGCCCTGCCGCCTACCTCACCGGCGAGGCCTGGCTGCAGGGCGTGCCGTTCACCGTCGACGAACGCGTGATCGTGCCGCGCTCGCTGATCGCCGAGGTGCTGGCCGAGGGCGTCATCGATGCCTGGATGCCGGCGGACACCGCACGCGTGCTCGACCTGTGCACCGGCAACGGCAGCCTCGCCGTGCTGGCCGCGATGGCGTGGCCCGATGTCGACGTCGACGCGGCCGACCTCTCGGCCGACGCGCTCGCCGTCGCCGCGCTGAACGTGCAGCGCCACGGGCTGGGCGATCGCATCGCGCTGCACCAGGGCGACGGCCTCGCCGCGCTGCCCGCCGGCCGCCGCTACGACCTGGTCCTGTGCAACCCGCCCTACGTCAACCAGGCGTCCATGGACGCGCTGCCCGCCGAATACCGCGCCGAGCCCGCCATGGCGCTGGCCGGCGGGCGCGACGGCATGGACTTCATCCGGGCGCTGCTGGCCGCCGCGCCCGGCCGCATGACCGACGACGCCGTGCTCGTGCTGGAGATCGGCAACGAGCGCGAATTCTTCGAGGCCGCGTTTCCCGGTCTCGAAGTCGTCTGGCTTCCCACGCAACTGCATGACGACGCGGTGCTGCTCGCCACGCGCGCCATGCTGGTGGACGGCCTCGCGCCGGCCCCGAACGCTTCCTGAATCATGATCACGCTACGCAATGTGCAACTGCGCCGGGGGACGAAGATCGTCCTCGATGGCGTCAACGTCAATGTCAATCCCGGCGAGAAGGTGGGCCTGGTCGGGCGCAACGGCGCCGGCAAGTCCAGCCTGTTCGCGCTGCTGGCCGGCCGGCTG
>JBJMWE010000156.1:0-14349 GCA_045810285.1 Vitreoscilla sp.
CGTGCCGCGCCGCGGCCGCGACCGCCGCGGCCGCCGCGGCGTGCGCCGCCTTCGCGGGCCGCGGCTTCCTCGGCCTGCGCGGCCTCCTCGGCTTCCACGGCCGTGTCGCTCACGTAGGTCTCGGCGTCGGGCGCGGGTTCGCCGGGCGGATTGACGTCGCGCGTGGCCATCGCGGCGCGCGCCGCGTCGGCGAAGCGCTCGGCGGCGTCGTCGTCCTCTTCTTGCGCATGCGCGGCCGGCCGCGTCTCCAGCGCCGCCACGGGCTCGTAGTCGTGGCGTTGCGGTGCCTCGCGGCGGCTGCCGCGGCCTCCGCGTCCGCGTCCGCGCGGCTCGGTCTCCCCGGCGCGGAAGGTGATCGGCAGCACCTCGGGCACGGCCGGTTCCGCGGCCGCCTGCGACCCCTCGGCGCCGCCGCTGCGGTACACGTAGGAGTTGGACTTCTCGTCGCGGCCCATCTTCAGGAAGCCGCGCGACTGCATCTCCTCGAGCAGGCCGCCGAAGCTGCGGAAGCCGTAGTACGACTCGCTGAAGTCGGGCTTGCGGCGCTTGATCGCCTCCTTGAGCACGGACGCCCAGATCTTGCCGGTCTCGCCGCGCTCGGCGTACAGCGCCTCGAAGGTCTGCATCGCGAGCTCCACGGCCTTGTCGCGGCGCGCCTGCGCCTCCTCGCGGCGGCGGTCGTCGTCCGGGTTGCCCGAGGGCGGCGCCGCCTTGCGGCCCTTGTCCGGCGCCGGGCGCTGCTCGCGGCGCATCGACTGGCGTCCGCTCTCGCGCACCAGGTCGTCGTAGAAGATGAACTCGTCGCAGTTGGCGATCAGCAGGTCGGACGTCGATTCCTTGACGCCCACGCCGATCACCTGCTTGTTGTTCTCGCGCAGCTTCGAGACGAGCGGCGAGAAGTCGGAGTCGCCGCTGATGATGACGAAGGTGTTGACGTGCGACTTCGTGTAGCAGAGGTCCAGCGCGTCGACGACGAGGCGGATGTCGGCCGAGTTCTTGCCGGACTGGCGCACGTGCGGGATCTCGATCAGCTCGAAGCTCGCCTCGTGCATCGGCGCCTTGAAGCCCTTGTAGCGTTCCCAGTCGCAGTACGCCTTCTTGACGACGATGCTGCCCTTGAGCAGCAGCCGCTCGAGCACCAGCTTGATGTCGAACTTCTCGTGGTGCGTCTCGCGCACGCCGAGCGCGACGTTCTCGAAGTCGCAGAACAGCGCCATGCTGGTGACGTCGGGGGAGTTGGCCATGTCTTGTTTTCCGTTGGAGGTTGTTCTTCAGGGGCGCGCGCCGGGCGTCACGCGCGGGGGCGCGCTTCAGGCCAGGTCGAATACGGGCTGCTGGCCAGGTTGGAGTTGAAGTAGCGCGGATCATGCGTCACCTCGGGCCCCAGCCAGCCGGGGCGCGCGAAGGCCGCGTCCTCGGCGGGGAGTTCGATCTCGGCGACCACCAGGCCGGCATTGTCGCCCTGGAACTCGTCGATCTCCCACGTGTGGCCCGCGTGCTCGACCTGGCGGCGCAGCTTGCGCACCAGCGGGCCGTCGCACAGGGCCAGCAGCTGCTCCGCGTCGGACACCGGGATCGCGTATTCGAACTCGGCGCGCACGGCGCCGGCGTTCGGGCCCTTGATCGTGAGCCAGGCCTGCTGCTGCACGATGCGCACGCGCACCGTGCGCTGCTTGTCGCGATTGAGGTAGCCCTGCGCATAGGGCACGCCGGGCGCGGCGCGCCACGCGTCGCCCACCACCAGGAACTTGCGTTCGATCTCGATGCCCATGCCGGTGCTCCTGCAATTGCCCAGGGCGCATTGTCGTTGCGCGGCGGCGGTAGAGTCGGGCCGATGAACAAGTTGACGAAGGACCACGTCGGCGGCGGCCTGCTGCTCCTGGTCGGCATCGCGGTGGTGGTGGCCGGCGTCGGCTACGGCGTGGGCACGCTGCGCAGCATGGGTTCGGGCTTCTTCCCGGTGGTGCTGGGCGTGCTGCTGGCGCTCATCGGCACGGCGCTGCTGTTCAGCGCGGGGCGTCCGCCGGGCGGCGCCGCCGACACGCCGCCTGCCGAGACGGCGCACCTGGCCGGCCCCGTCGTGCAGTGGCGCGGCTGGCTGTGCATCCTCGGCGCCGCGCTGGCCTTCGTGGTGCTGGGCGAGCACGGCGGGCTGGTGCCGGCATCCTTCGCCGCGGTGTTCATCGCGGCGATGGGCGACCGCGGCAACAGCGTGCGCGCCGCGGCGACGCTGGCCGCGCTGCTCACGGCCGCGGGCGCGGTCGTCTTCCACTACGCGCTGCAGCTGATGCCGCTGTTCACCTGGTAGATGATGGCCCCCGACGCCCTGCAGTCATGGCCCTCGAGGGGCGCCCAGCGCTCTTCGGCGCGGCCTTGCGGGCGCTGAGACGATGCACGACAGCCTGATCCAGCTGGCGTTCGGCTTCGGCGTGGCGCTGCAGCCCGAGAACCTGATGTGGTGCGTGTTCGGCGTGCTGGTGGGCAACCTCATCGGCGTGCTGCCGGGCATGGGGCCGCTGTCGACGATCTCGATGCTGCTGCCCATCGTGGCGGTCATCGCGCCGGTGCCGGGCATCCTGATGCTGGCCGGCATCTTCTACGGCTCGCAGTACGGCGGCGCGATCGGCGCCATCCTGCTGAACCTGCCCAGCCATCCGCCGCACGCGGTGACGTGCCTCGACGGCTATCCGCTGACCCTGCAGGGCAAGGGCGGCACGGCGCTCGGGATCACGATGATGGCGTCGTTCTTCGCGGCGTCGGTGGGCATCGTGGTGATGATCTTCCTGTCGCCGCTGCTGGTGCAGGCCGCCGACAGCTTCGGCCCCGCCGACATCTGCGCCATCATGCTGCTGGGCCTGCTGGCGGGCGCGACGATGGCGCGCGGCTCGCCGCTGAAGGGCGTGGCGATGACGGTGCTCGGGCTGCTGTGCGGCGTGGTCGGCACCGACGAGATCAGCGGCACGGCGCGCTACACGCTGGGGCTGTCCGAGTTGCGTGACGGCGTCGAGCTGGGCGGCCTCACGATGGGCCTGTTCGGCATCGCCGACTTCCTCGTCAGCGTCAACCGCACGACGGTCAACCCGGCCAACGCGCGCGTGGCCATGCGCGACATGCGCCCCAGCTGGGCCGAGATCCGCCAGGCGTTCTGGCCGATGGTGCGCGGCACCGGCGTGGGCACGGCGTTCGGCGCGCTGCCAGGCACCGGCCCCACCATCACCACCTTCCTGGCCTACGCGCTCGAGCGCCGCTGGTCGAAGTCGCCGGAGCGCTTCGGCAAGGGGGCCCTGGAGGGCGTGGCCGCGCCCGAGGCCGCATCGCACTCGAAGACGCAGGTGGACTTCATCCCCACCATGTCGCTGGGCATCCCCGGCGACGCCGTGATGGCCCTGATCCTGGGCGCGCTGATCATGAAGGGGCTGCAGCCCGGCCCGCAGATGGTGACCGACCACCCCGACATCTTCTGGGGCCTGATCGCCAGCTTCTGGATCGGCAACGTGCTGCTCGTGATCCTGAACGTGCCGCTGATCGGCGTGTGGGTGCGCCTGCTGCGCGTGCGCTACCGCTTCCTGTTCCCGTCGGCGCTGTTCTTCATCGCCGTGGGCGTCTACAGCACGCGCCACAACCTGTTCGACGTCGCCATCACCGCCGTGGTCGGCGTGATCGGCGCCCTCCTGCTCACGCTCGAATTCCCGCTGTCGCCCATCGTCCTGGGCTTCGTGCTGGGGCCCCAGCTGGAACCGAGCTTCCGCCGCGCCATGCTGCTCTCGCGCGGCGACCTGTCGGTGTTCGTGACGCGCCCCGTGGCCAGGGGCTTCATGGCCGCCTGCGCGTTGCTGGTGCTGTTCCAGCTGCTGGCCTGGTGGCGCCGGCGGCGCCGGGGTGCGGCGCCGGTTCCGGTCCGCTGAAATCCGGAAGGCTGCTGCACTTGGCGCAAGCGCGCGGAGCGGTCTCGTCCATGAAGGGGCCTACCGGCGCGTACCGTGGCGGCGAATCGCAACTTTGGCACGCGGACTCAGGGTCTTTGCGGGGTTCGGGCCGCGGCCTGCGGTGCGTACGATTGGAAACGCTCCCACCGGACCCTGGCCGCCATGACCCCATTGCGCTTCCCGTTGCTGGTCGTCTCGTCCTTCGTGCTGTTGGCCGGTGCCGCCGAGGCCGCCACGGTGAAGCCGCCCAGGGCCGCCGCGTTCGGCACGCGCGAGCAGCTGCGCCAGTGCCTCGACCTGGGCGACGCGATGGTTGCCCGGCGCCACGCCCTCGAGGCCGCCGCGGCGGACCACAACAAGAAGTTCGACGCCAACGATGCCGAGGACGCCAGGCTGGTGGAGCTCAAGGCCAGGCTCGATCGCAGCGACAAGGATGCGATCCTGGCCTTCAACCAGGCGGTGACGGCGCACGCCCAGCACACGCACGACCTCAACGCCGAGGCCGAGCAGCAGGAGGCCGGCATGAAGACGTTCGAGGCGGACAAGGCCGACATGGACGACAAGTGCGGCAACCTCACCTACAAGCCGGCCGACGTCGATGCCGTCAACAAGGAACGCAAGAAGGCCGCCGCTGGCTGAGGCCGGCTGTCGTCGACGCGGGAGCTTTGCCGTGACATCCGCCGCGTCTGCCGCCGCGCAGGGGCGCGCCCTGCTCGACAGGCAGGCGACAATGCGGGCCTGTTCATCGACCCGCAGTCCCATGCTCGCCTCGCGCACCCTGGCCATCGTCGCCGCTGCCATGCTCGCCGTCGGCGCGGCCGGCGCCACCACGCTGTCGACCGGCAAGCCGGCCGATCCGTCCGGCAACGCGCCGGCCCTCGCGACGCGCGACCAGTTGCGCGATTGCATGATGACCGAGGCCAGCCTCAAGGAGCGCTTCCGGGCGCTGGAGGTGTCGACGGAGACCCACGAGAAGATGGTCAAGCAGGTGGAGGCCGAGGGCGACCGCATCGCCGAGCTGCACGCCAACCTCGACCACGACAGCCCCACCGCGGTCAAGGCGTACAACGGCCTGGTCGAGGAGCACAACCGGCATGTCGGCGAGCTGAACAAGCACGCGCACGACTCGCTGCCGGCGAGCCACGCGTACAACGACGACATGGCCGCCTTCAACCACCGCTGCTCGTCGCTGCGCTACAGCGTCGACGACATGGAGGCCGTGATGGCGGAGCGCCAGAAGGCGGCTGCCGCCTCGGCGCATTAGAACGCCGGCACCATCCGGGCGACGTCGCCCACCCGCAGGCGCGTGCCTGCGGCGCCGCGCGCATAGATCCCGAAGACGGTGCCGCCCGGCCGGCGTTGCAGCGACAGGCCGGCCAGCGTGTCCAGCAGCGTCTCGTCCACGCGGGCCGAGGCCGGGTCGACGTTGGGGACCACGCAGCGGATGCACGGGGCGGTGACCTCCAGGCGCGTGTCGTCCTCGCCGTCGCGCTGCCAGGCCAGCGCCTCCAGGCTGTCCTCGACGAATTCGTTGCCGTCGGCCGGCAGCGCCAGCACGATGTTGGGCCGGAAGCGGCGGATGTCGATCCCTCCTGCACCGGCCGGAGTCCAGCGCGCCTCGACCGCGGCCACCGACGGCGTGAACACCAGGTGCAGCGCGTTGCTGCCGGCGCGCGTGAGCGCGGCGTCCTCGAGCTTGACCAGGCGCAGCGGCGCGCCGACAACGCGTTCCAGCCAGGCGGCGACGGCATCGCCGGCGTCCTCGGCGGCGAAGGTCTCGTGGCGGCCGTGGACGTCGCTCCAGATCTTCACCTCGCGCGGCAGCAGGGCGGCCGGCGTGGCGATGGCATCCATGTCCGGCGCGCCGAGCACCAGGCCGGCGCCGGCGAAGGCGGGCTGCACCAGTGCGAGCCGCGGGTGCGATCCCAGCCAGGTCACGGCGCCTTCGGCGTCGACGATGGCCCAGCCGCGGTCGCCGACGGCGCCGCCGCGGGCGTCCAGCACGAGCTCGGGCACCGCGACGCCGGCGCAGGCCTTGATCGGGTAGACGTACAGCGCCGCGGCGCGGCAGGCGAGGTCGAAGTCGGCGAGGGTGTCGGCCATGGCGGGAGCGATCTTGCCGCAGGCGCCGGCGCGATGCGCGGGCCGGCCTGTCGGATCTTGCGATTGTCGCGCCCTCGAACCGGCGAGGCGCCATCCGGCACAATCCCCGTTCGGCATCCCTTCCGCACGGCTCCCATGACTGTTCGCGTCCTCACCGGCATCACCACCACCGGCACCCCGCACCTCGGCAACTACGTCGGCGCCATCCGGCCCGCGATCGCGGCCAGCCGGCGCTCGGACGTAGAGAGCTTCCTGTTCATGGCCGACTACCACGCGCTGGTCAAGTGCGACGACCCGGCGCGCGTCGAGGAATCCCGCCTGGCGCTGGCCGCCACCTGGCTGGCCGCGGGCCTGGATCCGGAACGCGTGGTGTTCTACCGCCAGAGCGACATTCCCGAGATCCCGGAGCTGAACTGGCTGCTGACCTGCGTCACGCCCAAGGGCATGATGAACCGCGCGCACGCCTACAAGGCCGCGGTGGACGCGAATGCGGGCGGCGAGCCGGACGACGGCATCAACATGGGCCTGTTCTGCTATCCGATGCTGATGGCGGCCGACATCCTGATGTTCAACGCGCACCAGGTGCCCGTCGGCAAGGACCAGGTGCAGCACATCGAGATGGCGCGCGACATCGCGCAGCGCTTCAACCATCTCTTCGGCCAGGGCCAGGCGCTGTTCACGCTGCCGGAGGCCGTCACCGAGGCCGAGATGCAGCTGCTGCCGGGCCTGGACGGCCGCAAGATGTCCAAGAGCTACGACAACGCGATCCCGCTGTTCGACGGCGGTGCCAAGGGCCTGGCCTCGGCGATCGCGCGCGTGGTCACCGATTCGAAGCTGCCCGGCGAGCCCAAGGATCCGGACGCCTCGCACCTGGTCACGCTGTTCGACGCCTTCGCCACGCCCGCGGAGCGCGCCGCGTTCCGCGCCGAGCTGCGCGCCGGCCTGGCCTGGGGCGAGGCCAAGAAGCGCCTGCCCGACGCCATCGACCGCGAGATCGGCCCGATGCGCGCGAAGTACGAGCAGTACATGGCGCGACCGGAACTGATCGAGGAACAGCTGCTGATCGGCGCCCGCAAGGCGCGCGCGATCGCCGGCCCGTTCCTGCAGCAGCTGCGCGAGGCCGTCGGCCTGCGCCCGTTCCGCCCGCTGGCCGCGGCACCGGCGCCCGCCGCCAAGGCGACCGCGGCAGCCCTGGCCACGTTCAAGCAGTACCGCGAGGCCGACGGCCAGTTCTACTTCAAGCTGGTGGGCGCCGGCGACACGCTGCTGCTGCAGAGCGCCGCCTTCGCCCAGGGCCGCGACGCGGGCGCCTGGGTGGGCCGGTTCAAGAAGGAGGGCGCGGCGGCGCTCGCGGGCGCGCCCGTGACGCTGGTGGCCGACGCGGCCGCCGTGCACGCCGAACTCGATCGCTTCCTGGACGTCGAGTAAGGCCGCGTAAAGAACGCGGCCGGCCCGGGACGAAACGGGCGAACAGGCGCAAGATCACGGGTGTCGGTGCGCCGGAACGGCGATTGCCGCGCCTTCCCCGTGGCAGGGATCGTCACCCGGTGCCACGCAGCTGTAGCGAGGTCTCGCCATGAACTACCTGCACGACCATCCCCACGCCAGCCGCGTCCTGCTCGCCGCGTTGGCGGCCATGGCGCTGTTGGTCGCCATGTCGGCCGCCGCGGCGGCCGAGCCCGTCACCAGCGACCAGTTCGCGCCGGGCTGGCAAGCCGACGCCCGGCCGCTCTACCTCGTCGGCATGCAGGCGCAGACGGGGCGCGACAAGTACTACGTGCCGGCGATCCTGCCGCGCGGCGAGTACGTGCTCATCAGGCGCACCGGCGACAAGGCCGAGCTGCTGGACCACCGCTTCAGCGTCACGTCGGACAACGCCAGGCAGTACCTCTTCCTCGACCCGGGCTACGCCGGCAGCGTGGAGGCGGTGCCGGTGCGCGACGTGCCCAGCCTGCGACCACGGCCCGGCGAGGCCGCGATGCGTTGACGGCGCGGCGCGCCGGCGAGTTCGGTATGCTGGTGGGATGCGCCTAGACACCCTTCAATACCAGACCGGCGACGCGCCGAAGTCCTGCATCATCGTCCTGCACGGCCTGGGCGCCAGCGCGACCGATTTCGTGCCGGTGGCCCGCCAGTGGAACCTGCGCGCGCTCGGCGACGTCCGCTTCGTGTTCCCGTTCGCGCCCGAGCAGCCCGTCACCATCAACGGCGGCATGCGCATGCCCGCCTGGTACGACATCCTCGGGCTCGACCTGGTGCGGCGCGAGGACGAGAAATCGCTGCGCGAATCCGCCGCGGCGCTGCAGGCGCTGATCGACCGCGAGATCGCCGGCGGCATCCCGGCGTCGCGCATCGTGCTGGCCGGGTTCTCGCAAGGCTGCGCGATGACGCTGCTGGCCGGCCTGCGCGCGCCGCAGCGGCTGGCGGGGCTGCTGGGCATGTCCGGCTACCTGCCGCTGGCCGCCACGACGGCGGCCGAGCGCAGCGAGGCCAACCGGGACGTGCCGATCTTCCTGGGCCACGGCCGCATGGATCCGGTGGTGCCGTTCCAGCGCGGCGCCGACGCGCGCGACGCCCTGGTCGCCCTCGGCCACGCCGTCGAGTGGCACGACTACCCGATGCAGCACTCGGTCTGCGAGGAGGAGATCGAGGACGCGCAGGCCTGGCTGCTGAAGGTGCTCGCCTGACCACCCCCCAGTCATCCTGCGCGAAATCGCAGGATGAGGTGCTTGGCTGGGCGCCACGCTGTCATGCTCCGCGAAGTCCGACGTGCTTGGATTGCCACCACGCTGTCATGCTCCGCGAAGTCGCAGGATGAGTGCGCGCTTGGCTGGCCATCACGCTGTCATGCTGCGCGAAGTCGGAGGATGAGTGCGTGCTTGGCTGGCCACCACGCTGTCATGCTGCGCGAAGTCGGAGGATGAGTGCGTGCTTGGCTGGCCATCACGCTGTCATGCTGCGCGAAGTCGAAGGATGAGGTGCGTGCTTGGCTGGCCATCACGCTGTCATCCTGCGCGAAGTCGCAGGATCCACGCGCGCCGGAGCGCCTTGTCGGGCGTGGATCCTGCGACTGCGCTCCGCTCCGCGCAGGATGACGGCGCCAGGTGATGACGGCGCGAGGTGATGACGGCGTGAGGTGATGACGGCGTGAGGTGATGACGGCGCGAGGTGATGACGGCGTGAGGTGATGACGGCGCGGGGTGATGACCGCGCGGGGTGATGACCGCGCGAGGTGATGACGGCGCGGGGTGATGACCGCGCGAGGTGATGGCGGCGTGAGGTGATGACGGCGCGAGGTGATGACCGCGCGAGGTGATGACGGCGTGTGGCGGGGCGGCCGGCGCCCACCCGCCTGCGCCGGTCAGAACAGCGGCGCCTGCGCGATCCCGCCTGGCTCGACCACCACCGCGTCGCCCACCGCCAGCACGCCGCCGCGCACGACGCACGCCGTCGTGCCGCCGTGGCCGCGCATCGCGTTGTAGCCGCCGGGGCCCAGCAGCGCTTCCATCTTCGAGCACGGGTCGCACGGACCCGTCACCACGATCACGACGTCGATGCCGATGCGCACCTGCAGAGGCCGGTCGTCGAACAGCGCGTGCTGTGCGAGCAGGTTCACGCCCGAGACGACGAGGTTGCGCCGCAGGTCGGTGGCCGCCACGTGAACGCCCGTCCAGGCGCGGATCAGCGGCAGGTGTTCGGCCTGGATCAACGTGACCTGGCGCTTGCCGCCGCCGGGGCGGCTGGCGGGCTTGTCGCCGCGGTGGTCGCCTTCCAGGCCGCGACCGGGCAGGGCGCGCGTGGACGCGACGGCCACGGCCGGCGCGTCGCGGCCCGGCCGCAGGACGATGGCCTCCAGCCGGCCGGCGCGCGGAAAGCGCGTGGTCAGCGAGCGCAGGTCGTCCATCGGGCCACGCGGACAGGTCGCGCCCGCGCCAAGGCGGACGCGCGAAGCGCGGTCAGAGCGGCTTCTTGGCCAGCTTGCCCTTGGGCGCGACCGAGGTCACCGGGGCCATCGGGCGATCCGAGCTGACGGCCTTCGGCGGCGCGGTGTCCTTCTTCGGCTTCTTGACGTTCTTGCTGGCGCGTTGTTCCTTGCCCATGTGTCCTCCGGTGGGTTGGTGATGAGTTGGGCGAGATGGTAAGGCATCGCGGCGCCCGTTTCGCGCACGAATCCGCGCCGGCGCGACGGCGCGAGGCGCCGGCCAGGGGTCTTTGCGCGCATCGGTGAAAATTGCGCGATGCCCCGCACGCCGATGTTCGCTCCGCTGCCCGACGGTCCGCTGGACGTGGTCGGCGACGTCCATGGCGAGCTCGACGCGCTGCGCGCGCTGCTGGGCCACCTGGGCTACGACGCCGACGGCGGCCATCCGGACGGGCGCCGCCTGGTGTTCGTCGGCGACCTGTGCGACCGCGGGCCCGACAGCCCCGGCGTCGTCGAGCTCGTGCAGCGCCTGGTCGCCTCGGGCCGGGCGCTGGCCACGCTCGGCAACCACGAGATCAACCTCCTGCGCGGCGACCGCAAGGACGGCAACGACTGGTTCTGGAGCGAGTTCGGGGCGCGCGACGCCAAGTACGAGCCGCGCGCGCACCTGCCCACCGACCGCCGCGACGCCGTCATCGCCTTCCTGCGCACGCTGCCGCTGGCGCTGGAGCGCGCCGACCTGCGCGTCGTGCACGCCGCCTGGGACGCCGCCTCGATCGCGCGGCTGCGCGCCGCCGATCCCGCGCTGAGCCGCGTCGAGCATTTCTGGCGCTGGGAGGCCGAGGCGGAAGCGCAGATTGCCGCGCGCGGCATCGGCGAGGCGGCGCACGTCGAGTACGCCGAGTACCGCGAGCGCCTGGTCGATCCCGACCAGGCGGTGCCGATGCTCCTGGCCACGGCGCAGGTCGACGAGCTGCGCCAGATGGGCAACCCGATCCGCGTGGTCACCTCGGGCATCGAGCGCGTCGCGAAGCGGCCGTTCTTCGCGAGCGGCCACTGGCGCTTCGTCGAGCGCATCCGCTGGTGGGACGAATACGCCGAGGACGTGCCCGTGGTGGTGGGCCACTACTGGCGCCGGTTCGCGCACGTCGACCGCGGCGCGCCCGGCGAGACCGCGGAGAACCTGTTCACCGACCTCGCGCCCACGGCCTGGCATGGCCGGCGGCGCAACGTGTTCTGCATCGATTTCTCGGTGGGCGGCCGCTTCCTCGAGCGCCCGCTGGCGCCCGGCGCCTTGCCGCGCTCGCGCCTGGCCGCGCTGCGCTGGCCGGAACGCGTGCTGGCGCTCGACACGGGCGAGACGCTGCCCACCCACGCGCCATGACCGCTCCGCGCCGCCAGGCCCCCGCCCAGGTGGTGCCTGTGCTGACGCGCTCCGCGCGTTCCATGGTGCAATCGCGCCCGTGAAGAAGATCCGACCTCCCTCGCGGCCCGCCGCCACGCCGTCGCCCGGCGTCTACAAGTTCGTCTGGACCGTCGCCGGCATCGGCTTCGTCGCGTTCGTAGCCTGGGTGGCGAACGGGGTCATCACCGAGGGCGGGCTGGGCTGGTGGCTGCTCGCACTGGCGCTCCTGCCCGTCCTGGGGATGCTCGGGTTCGTCGCGGCGATCGGCTTGTCGTTCGTGCGCCAGGGGCGGCGCAACGTGCGCGAGGCCGTGGCGGCGCGCCGCGCATCGCCGCCCGCGCCCGCGCCCGCGACGGCCATCGCAACGCCGCGTCCACCGCGCAGAAGGTCCGGCAGGCGGCGCTGATCCGGTGCGAGGCTACAGGCGCGCGCCGATGTAGACCGCGCGGAAATCGTTGACGTTGGTCAGCGTCGGCCCGGTCACCACCGAATCGCCCAGCGCCTGGAAGAACGTGTGCGCATCGTTCGCGTCCAGGCGCGCGCGCGGGTTCATGCCCGCGGCCCATGCGCGGGCGAGCGTGTCGGGTGCGACGTGCGCGCCCGCGATCTCCTCTGCGCCGTCGACGCCGTCGGTGTCGCCCGCGACCGCGTGCACGCCGGGCAGGCCATCGAGCGCCACCGCCAGCGACAGCAGGAACTCGACGTTGCGACCGCCGCGGCCGTCGCCGCGCAGCGTGACGGTGGTCTCGCCGCCGGACAGCAGCACGCAGGGCGGCTCGAAGGGCTGTCCACGGGTGGCGACCTGGCGCGCGATGCCGGCCATCGCCTTGCCGAGGTCGCGCGCCTCGCCTTCGAGGCTGTCGCCGAGGATGTGCGCCGCGATGCCGGCTTCACGCGCGACGCGGGCGGCGGCTTCCAGCGCCACCTGCGGCGCGGTGACCATGCGCAGCTCGCCGCGTGCCAGCCGCGGGTCGCCCGGCTTGACGGATTCGCCGTCGCCCGAGTCGAGCACGCGCCGCACCGCAGCGGGTACCACCATGCGGTAGCGCTCGATGATGGCCAGCGCGTCGGCGCAGGTGGTGGGGTCGGCCACGGTGGGGCCGGAGGCGATGTCGCGTGGGTCGTCGCCCGGCACGTCGGAGATCACCAGGGTGACGACGCGCGCCGGATGGCACAGCGCGCCGAGCCGGCCGCCCTTGAGCGCGGACAGGTGCCGGCGCACGCAGTTCATCTCGGAGATGCTGGCGCCGCTGGCCAGCAGCGCGGCGTTGACGGCGCGCTTGTCGTCCAGCGTGAGGCCGGGCGCGGGCGCGACCAGCAGCGCCGAGCCGCCGCCCGAGATCAGCGCGATGACGAGGTCGTCCCCCGTCAGCCCGGTCACCTTCTGCGCGATGCGCCGCGAGGCGCGCAGGCCGGCCTCGTCGGGCACCGGGTGCGCGGCCTGCACGATCTCGATGCGCTCGCACGGCTGCTCGTAGCCGTAGCGCGTGATGACCAGGCCTTCCAGCGGCCCGGGCCAGTGGCGCTCCAGCGCCTGCGCCATCGCGGCCGAGGCCTTGCCGGCGCCGATCACGATCGTGCGGCCCTTCGGGGGCGCTGGCAGGAGCGGCGGCAGGCACAGCGCGGGCTGCGCGGAGGCGATCGCGGCGTCGAACATCCGGCGCAGGAGCGTGCGCGGATCGTGGGCGGGGCTCATGGGGTCATTCTGCGCGCAGCGCGGCCAGGCCGGCGCGCAGGCGCGGGGTCGCGAAGTCGAGGAAGGTCCGCAGCTTGGAGGTCACGCGCTGCTGGCCGTCCCAGACCAGGTGCACGGGCACCGGGTCGGGCTCGAACGCGCGCAGCAGCAGGCGCAGGCGCTTGTCGCGCAGCGCGGCGTCGGCCTGGTAGGACAGCAGTCGCGTGACGCCGAGGCCGGCGAGGGCCGCGTCCACGGCCGCTTCGGCCGTGTTGACCACCAGCCGCGGCCGGGCGGGCATGAACTCGAGGCCGCCCGCGAAGCGCCATGGCCCGGGAAACGCGGCTTCGAAGGTGATGCAGCGGTGCGCGGCCAGGTCGTCGGGCGTCTGCGGCGTGCCGTGCGCCTTCAGCCACGCCGGGCTCGCGCACACCACCGAACGCAGGTGGCCCAGCGGCGTCGCGTTGAGGCGGCTGTCGGGCAGGCGGCCGATGCGCACGGCGACGTCGACGTGCTCGTCGATCAGGTGCGCGACGCGGTCGCCGAGCGCCAGCCGCACGTCGACCTCGGCGTTCGCGCGCAGGAACTCGTTGACCACCGGCAGCACGTGCAGGCGGCCGAACACCAGCGGCGCGGTGACGGCCAGCTCGCCGCGCGGCGCGTCGTACTCGCCGGCCACCGCGGCCTCGGCGCCGGCCACTTCGTCGAGGATGCGGCGGCACGCCTGCTGGTAGCCGCGGCCCGGCTCGGTCAGCTCGAGCCGGCGCGTGGAGCGGTTCAGCAGCCGCGCGCCGAGGTGCTCCTCGAGCTCGGCCAGCCGGCGGCTGACCGTGGCCAGCGGCACCCCGAGCCGACGACCCGCGGCCGACAGGCTGCCCGCGTCCACCACGGCCAGGAACACCTTCATCGCTTCGAGGCGGTCCATCGATATTCCCAATATCCAGAAGAGTGATTCTGAATTCTGACGGCTACTCAAGGCGAATGGAAGGATCGATAGTTCGATCAGCGCGCGGCAGGTCGTCGCGCCCAAGGAGAACCTGATGTCCCGCATTCCCACCCCCGCTTCGATCGACGCCAGCCCCGCCGCTTCGCAACCGCTGCTGCAGGCGGTCGAGAAGCAGCTCGGCTCGGTGCCCAACCTGTTCCGCGTGGTGGCCAACAGCCCGGCCGCGCTGGAGGGCTACCTCGGCATGATGGGCGCCCTCGCCAAGGGCGCGCTGCCGGCCGCGACGCGCGAGCGCATCGCGCTGGCGGTGGCCGAGGTCAACGGCTGCAACTACTGCCTGGCCGCCCACGCGTACCTGGGCAAGAACCTGGC
>JBJMWE010000157.1:0-16131 GCA_045810285.1 Vitreoscilla sp.
ACACTCTAACCCTCCACAACTCTCATAAGATCAGTCGCTGCCGCCCCTCTTCGCGATGCCGACGCTGCCGCCGGCCGGACAGGCGCTGCAGGCGCATGCCGACGCGCTGCGCGCGCAAGGCTGGAGCGGCCTCGTGCTGCGCCACGGCACGTCGCGGGCGGCGTGGACGGTGCGCGCCGGCCTGCATCGCCTGCGCGCCGTGCTGCAGTACGTGCCGACCGAGCTGCTGGTGGCCGATCCGGCCGCCGCGCGGGCGCTGGCGACCACGCCTTGCGGCTTCGCGCTGTGGAACCGCACGCCGCGCTCGGAATTGGAGCAGCATGCCGCGATGACGGCCTCGCTGTCCGGACAGTTCCTGCCGCCGCCCGACGACGCGCCGCACGAGGAAGGCCTGCGGCTGCTCCCGCTCGCGCGGCTGCCGATCGAGCTGCCCGACGACGAGCTACAGCGCCTGCACGCCTGGCTGCGTGACCACCTCGGCCAGCGCTTCGGCGGCGTCCAGGCCGTGGCGCCGGTGCAGGTGTTCGAGATCGGCTTCGCGCACGCGCGGCCCAGCCGCCGCCACCGGATCGGGGCCACGCTGGCCGGCGCACGGGTGCTGCGCTGGCTGCACGATGCGCCGCCGGGGGCCGCCGGATTGGCGGACGAACTGCTTCCATGAGCGGCGGGCGCAGGACGATGAACGCCCGCGCCGGCCGCTGCGTGCATTTGGCGTGGACAGGTCCTAAAGTCCACGACTCGCCGACCGCCGCCAGGAGTTCCGCGTGGAGACTGAGATGAACCGGGCCGTCCTCGACTCGCTGGAGTCCGGCCTGATGTGGTTCGATGCCGACCGCCGCATCGTCGACGCCAACCGCGCGGCGCGCGAGGTGCTGGGGCTGGACGAGCGCCATTTCGGCGCGCGCATCGACGATCTGGGCTGGGCGCAGTCCGACGAGCAGGGCGCCACGCTCCCCGAGCAGGCGCGCCCGCTGCGGCGTGCGCTGGACGGCGGCGGCGAGACGACGTCGGGCGTCGTCGTCGTCCACACCGCCGAGCGCGGCAAGCGCTGGCTGCGCATCCGCGCGGTGCCCGTCGACTGCGTCGCCCCGGGGCGCGGGCGCGGCGCCATCGTCTCGTTCACCGACTTCACCGAGGAGCGCAACGCGACGCGCGCGCTGCTGGAGAGCGAGCAGCTGTTCCGCATGTTCGGCGACCACTCGATGGACCTGATGTGGATCGTCGACCCGCGCGCGCAGAAGCTGCTATGGATGAACTCGGCCTACGAGCGCATCTGGGGCCGGCCGGCGGCGCCGCTGTACGAGGATCTCGCGCACTGGATGGACGGCGTGCACCCGGAGGATCGCCAGCGCGTGGCCGAGTCGTCGCGGCACGCCGATGCGTCGGGCCTGTACCAGGTCGAGTACCGCGTGATCCGGCCCGATGGCCGCCTCGTGTGGATCCGCGGCCGCGGCTTTCCCCTGTTCGGCGCCCAGGGCCGCATGCGCTATCTCGCCGGCTTCGCAGAGGACATCACGCCGGCCCGCGTCAACGAGGAGCTGGAGCACGCCCACCGGCTCGCGCAGGAACGCCTGGAGCGCATCGTGGCGACGGCGCCCGGCGCGGTGCATTCGTATTGCCGCGACGCCGACGGCCACGGGCGCTTCGTGTTCGCGAGCCCCGCCATCCGCGACCTGCTGGGGGTCGATCCGGCCACGCTGGTCGAGCGCCGCATCGACCTGCTCGACCTGGTGCACCCGGACGATCGCGCGCTCGTCGACCGCTCGCTGCGCGAGTCCGCCGAGCTGGGCAGCGCCTGGCTCGCCACGTTCCGCGTGCCGCTCGCGCGCGCCGGCGAACGCTGCGTCGAGGCCCATTCGATGCCGGTGCGCGAAGGCGACGGCGGCACCGTCTGGCACGGATTCCTGATCGACATCACCGACCGGCGGCGCGCGGAGCAGGAGATCCGTTCGCTCAACGTCGAACTGGAGCACCGCGTGGCCGAGCGCACGTCCGAGCTGGAGGCCAAGCACCGCGAGATGGAGTCGTTCACGTACTCGGTGTCGCACGACCTGAAGGCGCCGCTGCGCGGCATCGACGGCTACAGCCGGCTGCTGGAATCGGACCACGGCGACCGCCTCGACGACGAGGGCCGCTTCTTCGTCGCCACGATCCGCAAGGCCACGGCGCACATGGGCGAGCTGATCGACGACCTGCTGGCCTACTCGCGCATCGAGCGCGGCCGCCCGCGGCTCGGGCCGGTGGCGGCGGGGGCGATCGTGGCCAGCGTCGTGGACGGCGCGGCCGTCGAGATCGCCGACGGGGGCATCGCGCTGCGCGTGCAGGTGGACCCGGGCCTGACGGTGCTCGGCGAGCACGACGGCCTCGTGCTGGCGCTGCGCAACCTGCTGGACAACGCCATCAAGTTCACGGCCGGCCGGCCCGGCCGCAGCATCGAGATCGGCGCCCGGCGCGCGCAGGGCCACGCGCTGTTCTGGGTGCGCGACAACGGCCCGGGCTTCGACATGCGCTACCACGACCGCATCTTCGAGATCTTCCAGCGCCTGCACCGCGCGGAGGACTATCCGGGCACCGGCGTGGGCCTGGCCATCGTGCGCAAGGCGGTCGAGCGCATGCACGGCAAGGTCTGGGCCGAGAGTGCCAAGGAGGCCGGCGCGACGTTCTGGATCCAGCTGCCGGAGGCCGAAGCCGCGGCGTGAAGCGGCCTCGCCGCTCGGCCGTGCACGCCCTGGGGCGGGTCGAAGGCGGTGTACAAGCGTGGCCGTTTCGCTATGCTGCGTGGATGGAAGACCGCCGCCCGATCCTGCTCGTCGAGGACAACCCGATGGACGTCGACCTGACGCAGCGGGCGTTCGCGAAACGCCGCATCGTCA
This sequence comes from Vitreoscilla sp., assembly GCA_045810285.1. GTDB lineage: Bacteria > Pseudomonadota > Gammaproteobacteria > Burkholderiales > Burkholderiaceae_C > Scleromatobacter. The sequence continues at coordinate 2,874 of JBJMWE010000157.1, forward strand.
ACACGCTGGAGGTGGCGCGCGACGGCGAGGAGGCGCTCGGGTGGCTGGCGCGCTGGGATGCCGGACATCCGGTACCGGTGGTGATCCTGCTCGACCTGAAGCTGCCGCGCATCAGCGGGCTCGAGGTGCTGCGCCAGCTCAAGGCGCATCCCGCGCATTGCCGCATCCCGGTGGTGGTGCTCACGACCTCGCGCGAGGACGCGGACGTCGCCGCGGCGTACGCGCTGGGCGTCAACTCCTACATCGTCAAGCCGGTGGAGTTCGAGAAGTTCATCGACGTGGCGGCCCAGATCGACCTCTACTGGTGCGTGCTGAACCAGCGGGCGATCTAGCGGCGCCGCGAACGGATCCCCCATGCGAGTCCTGTACGTCGAAGACAACGAACAGGACGCCGACCTGACCTGCCGGCGCCTGGCGCGGCTCGCCCCCGAGGTCGAGGTGGCCACCGTGCACACGCTCGCGGGCGCGCGCGAGCGCCTGGCCGCGCACGTGGCCGCGGGCACGCTGCCCGACGTGCTGCTGGTGGACGTGCGCCTGCCCGATGGCAGCGGCCTGGAGCTGCTGGGGGACGTGCGCGCGCGCGGCCTGCCGGTGGCCGTCGTCATGCTCACCGGCTCGGGCGACGAGGCGCTGGTGGTGGCCGCGCTGCGCGGCGGGGCGGACGACTACGTCGTCAAGTCCGGCGCCTATCTCGAGCGCCTGCCCGCCACCTTCGCGAACGTCGCCGGCGCATTCCGCGCCGCGACGGCACAGCGCTCGACGCCCATCCGCGTGCTGTACGCCGAGCCGAGCGCGGCCGACGTCGACCTGCTGCAGCGCCGCTTCGCGCGCTACGCGCCGCACCTGCAGGTGGAGGCCGTGGCCACCGCGCAGGAGGCGCTCGCGCGCCTGCCGCCGGCGGTGGCCGACGACGCGGCGCCCGACGTGCTGCTGCTCGATTTCAAGCTGCCCGGCACGACCGCGCTGGAGGTGGTGCGCGAGGTGCGCCACGAGCGCGCGCTGGCGCTGCCGGTCATCGTGATCACCGGCCATGGCGACGAGACGAGCGCCGCGCAGACGCTCAAGCTGGGCGCCGCCGACTACCTCGTCAAGCAGGACGACCTGCTCCACCGCCTGCCGGTGGCCATCGAGAACGCCTGGTACCGCGCGCAGCTGGAGCGCGAGCGCGGGGCGCTGCGCGAGAGCGAGGAACGCTTCCGCCAGATGGCCGAGTCGATCGGCGACGTGTTCTGGCTCAGCGATCCGCGGCGCCGGCTCGCGCTGTACATCAGCCCGGCGTTCGAGCGCATCTGGCAGATGCCGGTCAGCGAGATCTACGCCGATTGGCGCGCCTGGCTGCGCCACGTACACGAGGACGACCGGGAGCCGCTGCGCCAGGCGATGGACGCCCTGCGCCAGGACGAGGAGGGCGAGTTCGAGTACCGCGTCCTTCCGCCCGGCGGCGAGATACGGCACGTCGTGATGCGCGTGTACGTCGTGCGCGACGGCCAGGGACATGACGTGCGGCGTGCCGGCGTGGTGCAGGACGTGACCGAGCGCAAGGCGCAGGAGGCGCGCATCGAGCACCTCGCCTACCACGACGGCCTCACGGGCCTGCCCAACCGCACGATGCTGATGGACCGCCTGGGGCTGGCGCTGTCGCAGGCGCAACGCCTGGAGCAGCAGGTGGCCGTGATCTACATCGACCTCGACCGCTTCAAGCCGGTCAACGACTCGCTGGGCCACGCGGTCGGCGATCGGCTGCTGCAGGAGATCGCGCGCCGCCTGCGCGCGACGCTGCGCGAGAACGACACCGTCGCGCGCGTGGGCGGCGACGAGTTCCAGGTGGTGGTGTGCAACGTGGCCGGCGCGACCGGCGCCGCGCGCATCGCCGAGAAGCTGATGCGCGCGCTCGCCGAGCCGTTCACGCTGGAAGGCCAGGAGCTGCACGTCACCGCCAGCCTGGGCGTGAGCCTGTTCCCGCGCGACGGCGCCAGCGGCGAGCTGCTGCTGAAGTTCGCCGACATCGCGTTGTACGAGGCCAAGGGCGAGGGCCGCAACGCCTACCGCTTCTTCAGCCCCGAGATGAACGCGCAGGCGCACGGCCGCTTGCGGCTGGAGAACGACCTGCGTCGCGCGGTCGAACGCAACGAGCTGGAGCTGCACTACCAGCCGCAGCTCGATCTCGCGATCGGCGAGGTCTGCGCGGTGGAGGCGCTGGTGCGCTGGCGCCATCCCGAGCGCGGCCTGGTCCTGCCCAACCAGTTCATCCCGATGGCCGAGGAGACGGGCCTGGTGCTGGGCATCGGCGAATGGGTGCTGGGCGAGGCCTGCCGCCAGGTGGCGCAGTGGCAGCGCTACGGCCTGGTGAGCGGCAGCGCGCCGTTGCGGGTGGCGGTGAACATCTCGGCACGCCAGCTGCAGCGGCCGGGGCTGGACGGCGCGGTGCGGCGTGCGCTGGCGCAGAGCGGCCTGCCCGCCGAGTGCCTGGAGCTCGAGATCACCGAGAGCAGCGTGATGCTCGACCCGCAGCATGCGCAAAGCGTGCTGCAGTCGCTGCGCGAGCTCGGCGTGCAGCTGTCGATCGACGACTTCGGCACCGGCTATTCCAGCCTGGCCTACCTGAAGCGCCTGCCGCTCGACCGCCTGAAGATTGACCGCTCGTTCATCGGCGGCATCCCCACGGATTCGGACGACGCGGCCATCGTCGAGACCATCATCGTGATGACCCACAAGCTGGGACTGCGCGTGATCGCCGAGGGCGTGGAGACGCTGGAGCAGCGGCTGCAGCTGGTGCGCCAGGGGTGCGACGAGATGCAGGGCTTCCTGCTGGCGCATCCGGTGCCGGCGAGCGAATTGCCGCCGTTGCTGGCCAAGCTGAAGACGGCCGCGGCGGGGGCGGGGTTGGGATCGTCGCCAGGTTAGCTGGGGCGACTTCGCTGTCTTCGTTGTGTTCGCTGTTGTCGCTGTTGTCGCTTCGCGCGGGTCGGCGTTGCGCGTGCGGCAGGGTGCGCAGGGGCTCCGCTCTTCGGCTTGCCGTGCGTCTGGATCCGGCCTGGAACGGCCGGATCCAGCGGGTTCCGTAGCTTCGACGTCTTCCGCGCGCTCGCCATCGGATCGCGCTCAACGTCGTCCAGGGCGGACCGGGGACCTCCACCCGCGTCGCGCCGGTCGCGCCTGCGATCGGAACCCCTGCCCACCCTGCCGCGCCGACGTGGCAGCCGGTGGAGAAGAACATTCGCCTGTCTTTGTTGGGGGTCCTGGCATCGACGGGCCATCGAGGCCGCGTCGATGCCCGCGGCCAGCGCTGCCACTCGCCAGCTTGGCTTGACGCGAAATGCGGGCCTGGACGCCGGCGCTCCTTCTCGTGATGGACGAACGCGACGCCTTCGGCATCGCGCGCTTGAAGCAGCCCCGCGCGCTGGGCGTCGCAGCCGGTACGGCGGGGTTCGCCGCAGGCGCAACCCGCCGTTCGCCGGCGTTGCGAAGCGCCACCATGGCGGGTGACGCCTGCGGCTGACCTGCCCTACGGGAACGCACGCAAGCGCGGGCCGCAGGCGCCGCGCCCTCGTCCGTCACGACAAGGAAGGCTGGCGCCGTGGCTCGCATTTCGCGTCAAGCCAGGACGGCGTGTGGCAGCGCTGGCCGCGGGCATCGACGAGGCCTCGATGGCCCGTCGATGCCAAGACACCTTTAAAAGCAGCAAATGTCTTTCTCCATCCGCCGAGACGCCGGCGCGGCAGGGTGGGCAGGGGTTCCGATCGCAGGCGCGTCCGGCGCGACGCGGGTGGAGGCCCCCGGTCCGCCCTGGACGAGGTTGAGCGCGGTCTGGTGGCGAGCGCGTGGTGCATGTCGAAGCTGCGGAACCCGCTGGATCCGGCCGTTCCAGGCCGGATCCAGACGCACGGCAAGCCGAAGAGCGGAGCCCCTGCCCACCCTGTCGCAAGCGAAGCAGGGGCCCGCGCGAAGCGACGACCTCGAACAACAGCGACAACAGCGACAACAGCGACAACCCAAGTCCAAGGCGGAGTCCGCAGCTGCACTTTCGAGGACTGCGATTCGTGCCCGCGTGAAGCGCCGAACCCGCCATCATCGAATGCATTTTCTAACCTGACAATGCAGCGGCGTGTCGGGAAATCTCCATGAACCTATCCCTCTTTCGGGGGTACGCAATACCGTATAGGACTATATGGATTGCGGTGCATCCAATACGCGAATCCAGGAGTGCAGGGCGCCCATTGCAACTCATTGTGTCTTGCGTAAATTGCGGCGTGAAACGCTAATTGGACACGGCCGGCGGCCGAAAGACAGGACACCCACAGGGGTATATCGGGAGTCCTATATGAAGCGCCGTGATTTGCTGCTGGCTTGTGGTTCTCTGGCAGGGCTGATGGCCCCGCAACTTGCGCGCGCGGGCGCATCGGGGCCGCGCGTCATCCGGTTCGGTCAGTCCGCCGCCCTCACGGGACCGCAGGCGGTCTATGGACGGGATGTCCAGAGCGGGATCGCCGCGGCGTTCGCCACCGCGAATGCCAACGAGGCTTCCACCGGCATCCGCTTCGAGCTGGCGACGCTCGACGACGGCGGCGTGCGTGTCAAGTGCATGGCCAATGCGCTGCAGCTCAACGAATCGGGTGTCGCGGCGCTGATCGGCTTCACCAACGGCGTCGCCGCCGAGGCCTGCGTGCCGATGCTGGAGGACACCGGCTTGCCGATGCTGGGCACGGCCAGCGGCAACATGGGCCTGCGCGGGCAGGGCACCAAGAGCGTGTTCAACGTGCGCGCCGGCTACGACGTCGAATTCACGCGCATCGTCAACTACCTGCGCGACACCGGCATGCAGCGCGTCGCGCTCGTGCGGCTGGTCGACACGCCGCAGGTCAATCGCGACGCGATGAACACGGCGCTCGCGGCGGCGAACATCGTGCCCAAGGCGTCGGTCAACGTCGACCGGCACGCGACCGACTTCACTGCGGCGACGAACGAGCTGCTGGCGGCCAAGCCGGACTGCGTGCTGTTCGTGGCGAACGCCGGCCCCGTCGCGGCCATGATCGCGCAGATGACCCAGGCGAAGTACCCGGGGCTGTATTACGCCTCGTCCTACGCCGGGCAGGATCTCCTGGACACGCTGACGGCGCGCCACCAGAGCTGCGTCATGAGCGTGGTCGTGCCGCGGCCCTCGGCCCTGGGCGTCAACGTCGTGGCGAGCTGCCAGCGCGACCTGGCACTGCTCAGGAACGGCGCCCGCGTCGGCATCACGTCGCTCGAAGGCTACATCGCCGGGCGCACCGCGGTGGAGGCGACGCTCATGGCGGCGCGCTCCGGCAGCGTCACGCGGGGCCGCGTGAAGGAAGCGCTGATCGGTCTGCGCAGCGACCTCGGCGGCTACAAGGTGGAGTTCGCCGGTTCGACGCAGGGATCGCACTACGTCGACCTGATCGCCCTCGACAGGTACGGCCGCGTCATGGGCTAGCCCCGGCGGCGCGGGCGCGCCGCTCCGCTTCGAAGAACGCACACAGGGAGCTCAGGTGAAGAAGTCTCGCATCGGCATCATCGGGGTCGGCTCGCGAGGCTTGACCTTGCTGGAACGCATCGTCGCGCAGGAGCGCCAGCGGCCGTCCGGCCGGATCGAGATCCTGCTGTTCGACCCGAACGCGCCGGGGCCGGGCTGCCACGATCCCGCGCAGTCGGCGCTGCACCTGGTCAACACCGTCGCGGGGCAGTTGACCGTGTTCGCGGATGCGTCGGTAATCGACGCCGGCCCCGTGGTGGAGGGCCCGTCGTTCCATCAGTGGCTCAACCAGCAGAACGACATCGGCGCCGGCAACCTGCTCGGCGGCGCGCGCGCGTCGGCCGACGGCTACTACCCGCGCAGCCTGTTCGGGCGCTACCTCCAATGGGCCTTCCGCTATGTCTGCGCACTGGCGCCGCCGCACGTGGAGATCATCGTCAAGCGCACCGAGGTGCTGCGCGCGCACCGGGACGACGACGCCTGGCTGCTCGAGACGGCGACGGCGAAGATGCGCGTCGACTACCTGTTCCTCACCACCGGCCACACGAAGCCGGCGCCGCGGGCCACGGCGCGACCTGCGCACGGCACGCTGGTGGTCGACGATCCGTATCCGATCCAGGACAACCTCGCCTGCGTCGGCCCGGGCATGACGGTGGCCATCGAAGGCATGGGCCTGACCAGCTTCGACGTGCTGGCCGAACTGACGGCCGGCCGCGGCGGCCGCTTCGAAACGGACGCCGCCGGCGACAAGCGCTACATCCCCTCCGGCCGCGAGCCGCGCATCATCGCGTTCTCGCGCTCGGGCCTGCCGCTGAGCGCGCGCGCCGCCAACCAGAAGGGCGTGTCCAACCAGTACCGCGCGCGTTTCCTGCTGCTCGAGCACGTGCGCGAAATGCGCGCCGCCCGCAAGCTCGACTTCGTCGCCGACGTGCTGCCGCTGCTCGTGGCCGACATGGAGCATGCGTACTACGACGCCTGGCTGCGCGAACGCACCGACGCCACCGAGGTGGTCGCGTTCTGCGACCGCTTCGCGGCGGCCGACGAGCCGGGTCGCCGCCGGCTCGTCGAGCGCACGATCCCGGAAGCGGATCGCTTCTCGTGGCAGCGCCTGGTGGCGCCCGCGCCAGAAGACGCGCTGCAGGGCCGCGCGGCGTTCGGGCCCTGGCTGACGGCCTGGCTGGAGGAGGACGTGCGCGAGGCACGCAAGGGCAACCGGGTCAGCCCGCTGAAGGCCGCCTGCGACGTGCTGCGCGACGTGCGCGACAACCTGCGCGCCGCCATCGAGTTCGGCGGCCTCACCGAGGCCTCGCACCGCTGGGTGCTGTCCGAGTTCATGCCGGTGATGAACCGGCTGGCGGTGGGCCCGCCGGAATCGCGCGTGAGCGAACTGCTCGCGCTGATGGCGGCCGGCGTGGTCCAGGCCGACTTCGGTCCGGGCGCCGAATGCCGGGCCCCCATGACCGGCGGGCGCATGCGCGTCTTCGCCAGCCGCTGGCGCGGGCATTCGCGCGAAGTGGACGTGCTGGTCAGGGCCCGCATCTCGATGCACAGCCCTCGGGACGACGCGTCGCCGCTGCTGCGCGGACTGCTGGACGACGGCCACGCGCGCCTGTTCCGCAACGGCGACTTCCATCCCGGCGGCATCGAGATCGACCGCCAGCACCACTGGATCGCGCGCAATGGCGCCCCCGTGCGCAACGCGTGGGCGCTGGGCATCCCGACGGAGGGCGTCAAGTGGTGCACGTTCGTCGTGCCGCGGCCGGGCGTCAATTCGACGGCGCTCGCGGACGCCGGGCGCGCCGTGGCCGCGATGCTCGCGGACGTGCGCGCCGGCGCGGACGAGCGCGAGACGCGCGAACCCCCGCGCCTGCGCACCGAGGCGGAGGCCTCGCAATACGCTTCACTGTACGGGGCGCTGTGAACGGAACGCCGATCGAACGGATCTTCAACCGGTTGAGCATCGCCGGGTTGTGCGCGACGTCGGTGGGGAACGGACTCGGCCGCTTCGCCTTCGTCGCCCTCATGCCGGCGCTGATCCAGGCCGGCTGGTTCAGCAAGGCGGACGCGTCCTGGCTGGGCGTCGCGACGCTGGTGGGCTACGTCGCGGGCGCATCGCTCGCGAACGCGCTGGCCGCGCGCCTTTCGAGCGCCTGGCTGCTGCGCGCCGCGATGCTGGGCTGCGCGCTGAGCTTCTTCGCCTGCGCGATCCAGGGCGCCGGCATGCCGTGGTTCTGGTTCTGGCGCACGGCCGCCGGCGTGTGCGGCGCGATCCTCATGGTGCTGCCGGCGCCCGTCGTGCTGCCTCGGCATGCGACGTCGATCCGCGCCCGCACCAGCGGCGTGGTGTTCTCGGGCATCGGCCTCGGCGCCGCGGCCTCGGGCTTCCTCGTGCCGCTGTTCATCGCCGCGGGCCCGGAGCTGTCGTTCCTCCACCTGCAGGGCGTGACCGCCACGTGGCTGGGGCTGGGCATCGTGTGCCTGGCGCTCACCGCCGTCGCGTGGCGCGCGTGGCCGGCCGACGCGCCCGACGTCGCCTCGCCGGACGCGGCGCCGCAGTTGCCCGGCGACGTCAGGTTGACCGTCCTGCTGATCCTGGTCGCCCACGGCCTGAACGCCATCGGCTACCTGGCCCACACCATGTTCCTGCCCGACTACGTCGTGCGCGAGCTGGGGATGCCCTTGAGCGCAGGCGGGTTCTTCTGGTCGATGTTCGGCCTCGGCGCCGCCATCGGGCCGATGCTGACCGGCACGCTGGCCGACGTCTTCGGCCTCAGGCGCTGCCTGCTCGCAGGCTTCCTGTTGAAGTCCCTGGCGGCGATCCTGCCCGTCTGGAGCAGCGCTCCGGTCGCGCTGCTGATATCCGCAATACTGATGGGGGTATGCACGCCGGGCGTCGTCGCGCTCGTGTCCGCCTACGCGCTCGAATGCGTGGGGCCGCGGCATCACCGCAGGGCGTGGGGCCTGGCGACGTCGAGCTTCGCCATCGCGCAGGCCGCCGGCGGCGCGTTGATGGCGTTTGCAGCGGCCCGGCTTCCCTCCTACCATGCCCTCTTCTGCGTGAGCGCCGTGGCGCTGCTCGGCTCGACGGCCTGCGTCGTCCTGATCCGGGATCATGCCCGCGCCGAGGAACGACCCGCCAACGCCGACCCGCTGCCCGTCCCCACAACCGCGTCCACGCCATGACCCAACCTTCCAAGCTCGCCGCCCTTGCCTCGGTCGCGGCGCTGTGCCTCGCGTGCACGAGCGCCGGCGCGCAGATCCGCATCGGCCAGACGTCCGGCTTCACGGGGCCGGTGGCCACCTCGGTGGCGGAGATCAACGTCGGCGCCAAGCTCTATCTCGACCACGTCAACGCCACGGGCGGCATCGGCGGCCAGCAGATCGAGCTCGTGTCGATGGACGACAAGAACCAGCCCGCGCTGACCCTCGAGAACGCGACCCGGCTCGTGGCCGATCCCAAGGTGGTGGTGCTGTTCCTGAACCGCGGCACGCCGCACACGCAGGCCATCCTCCCGCTGCTCGCGGAATCGCACATCGTGCTGCTGGCGCCGTCCACGGGCGCGATGTCGCTGCACTCGCCGGTCAACCCGTGGGTCTTCAACGTGCGCGCCACCTACCAGGCGGAGACCGAGCGCCTCACGCGCCACCTGGGCATGACGCGCCTCGACCGGGTGGCGCTGTGCTACGTCGACGACAGCTTCGGCAACGACGCGCTGCAGGGCGCGCTGAAGGTCTTCAAGGAAGCGGGCGTGAAGCCGCTGGTGCAGGAGGCGATCGACAAGGCCAAGCCCGACTACGGTGCGTGCGTGCAGAAGATCGTCGCCGGCAAGCAGCTGGGCGCGGTGTTCATCGGCACGCCGGTGTCAGTGGCCACGGGCGTCAAGGCGCTGCGCGCCGCGGGCTCGAGCGTCACGGTCGCCACGCTGTCCAACAACGCCGCGTCGGGCTTCATCAAGGAGCTGGGTCCGCAGGCCACCGGGGTGATCGTGAGCCAGGTGTTCCCGTCGGAGCGCAGCCTGGCCACGCCGATGATCGCCGAGGCCTCCAGGTTGGCGGCCGAGAAGAACATCAAGCAGCTCACGCCGGCGATGATCGAGGGGTTCGCGGCGGCCAAGGTACTGGTCATCGCGCTGAGGAAGGCGTCCGCCGACGGCAAGACGGCCATCACGCGGGCCTCCGTGAAGAAGGCGCTGGAGGCGTTCAACCAGATCGATATCGGCGGCGGCCTGGGCGGCGCCGGGCTGAGCTACAGCCCCACGGACCACTCCGGCCTGGAGTACGTCGACCTGTCCTACATCGGCCCGGACGGCACCTTCCGCCGCTGAAATGCGCGTGAACGAGCCTGCGTGGATCAGCCCGCGGTTCCGTGCACCACCGGCAGGCCCAGCTGGTGCCACAGCAGCATGCCGCCGCGCATGTTGGCCACGCGCGTGAAGCCGCCTTGCCTGAGCAGGACGGTCGCCTGGCCCGAGCGCGTGCCGGCGTGGCAGACGGTGACGACCGGGCGGTCGCGCGGGAGCTCGGCCATCTCGCCCTTCAGCGCGTCGAGGGGCAGCAGCCGGGCGGCGGCGATCCGGCCGAGGCGCTCGTCGACTTCGCCGTGCTGGCGCACGTCCAGCAGCAGCACCTCGGCCAGGTGCTCGGACACCCAGTCGGGTTCGATCTCGATCAGCCCGGCGTAGGTCTGGCGCACCGGGGCCCAGTCGGCCAGGCGCGGCGCGCGGCCGTCCTCGGGCCGGCCCGAGCGCATGTTGGCCGGCAGCGCCACCGCGAGCTGCTTCGGGTGCGGCAGGTGCAGGTTCTCCATGAAGCCGACGAAGTCGCGCTCGTCGGCCTGGCCGCCGATGCGCGGGTTGTGCGCGCGCTCCTCGCCGACGCACGACATCGTGCGGCCGCTGTAGTCGTGCGCGGGGAACACGAGGCAGTCGTCGGGCAGGCTGAAGATGCGCTGCGTGATCGAGCGGTACAGTGCGCCGGCGTGGCCCTGCTGGAAATCGCAGCGGCCTGCGCCGCGGATCAGCAGGCAGTCGCCGGTGAAGGCCATGCGGCGGTGCTCGTCGACGAAGGTGACGCAGCCGTCGGTGTGGCCCGGCGTGGCGCGCACCTCGAGGTGGTGGTGGCCGAACGGCACGCGGTCGCCGTCGTCCAGCCGCAGGTCGGCGCCCTCCAGCGCGTCGCCGTAGCGGGCCGAGATGCCCACGCGGCAGCCGGTGGCCTGCTGCATCAGCCAGGCCCCGGTGACGTGGTCGGCATGGCAGTGGGTGTCCAGCGTGCCCACGAGCTTCAGGCCGAGCTCCTCCACCAGCGCGCGGTCGCGCAGGTGCTGCTCGAACACCGTGTCGATGAGCACCGCCTCGCGTGTCTCGGGGCAGCCGAGCAGGTAGGTGTAGGTGGACGACGCGGCGTCGAACAGCTGGCGCAGGACGAGGCCACCGAACATGGCCGCCTGCGCCATCAGGAGGGCTGCCGGGTGGTACGCAGGTAGGGCTTGATCGTCTTGTAGCCCGGGAACTTGACGTCGGCCTCCTCGTTGGACACCGCGCCCGTGATGATGACGTCGTCGCCGTTCTTCCAGTTCGCCGGCGTGGCCACCTTGTGCTTTGCGGTCAGCTGCATCGATTCGAGCACGCGCAGGATCTCGTCGAAGTTGCGGCCGGTGGTCATCGGGTAGGTGAGCATCAGCTTGATCTTCTTGTCCGGGCCGACGATGAAGACCGAGCGCACGGTGGCGTTGGTGGCCGCGGTGCGGCCGTCGGCGCCGCCGGCCTCGTCGGCGGGCAGCATGTTGTAGAGCTTGGCCACGGCGAGGTCGGTGTCGCCGATCATCGGGTAGTTGACCTTGGCGCCCTGGGTCTCCTCGATGTCCGACACCCAGTTGGCGTGGTTCTCCACCGGGTCGACCGACAGGCCGATGATCTTCGTGTTGCGCTTGGTGAACTCCGGCTCGATCCTGGCCATGTAGCCCAGCTCGGTGGTGCACACGGGCGTGAAGTCCTTCGGGTGCGAGAACAGGACGGCCCAGCTGTCACCGATCCAGTCGTGGAAGTTGATCGTGCCCTGGGTGGTCTTGGCGGTGAAGTTCGGGGCGGTGTCGTTGATGCGAAGGGACATGGCAGGCTCCGTCGGGTTGATTGCGGGGACGGGTGCAGTGTCGCGCAGGGGCATGACCCGTTCCACGAGGAAGGTTACAGAAGTCGGTCGGTGAAATCCCGCATATCGATCGATGCGCGGCGAGACGCCGCCGCCCTTGATTTCGCGCCGCGTCGTGCAGCGCGCGCCGACCCCGGCCGGCCGATCGGGCCCGGAGGGCGCCAGCGTGATGGCGGTGAAGGCCGGCGAGCCGGCGGATCAGGCGGGTGTGCGAGGCGACGTCGTCGTGGCCGTCGACGACAGGCCGGCGGGCGAGATCGAACTCGCCGCGTGGCGGGAGCGGCTCGCGGATTCGTCGGCGGGTGCCCGCGTGGCGATGACGCTGCGGCGCAGCGAGGAAACGCGGGCGGTCGCGCTGCTGCCGCGCGACCCGTCCAAGCCGGCGAGCGGTGCTTCAGCGCACCGTGTAGCCGCGGCCGTCCATGCACGCGAAGGTGGCGCGCTGGAAGATGCTGGCGTCGTTCATCGCGTTGGGCTGGGTGGTGGCCCAGCGGTTGCAGTCCTGGCGGTCGGCTTCGGTCTGCTGCGCGCTCTGGCCGTTGCGCGGGTAGAAGATCGGATCGGCCGTGCGCGGTGCCGGCGCTGCGGGCGGGTTCACGTAGACGGGGGCCGGCGGATTCACGTAGACGGGCGCCGGGTTGACGACGACGTAGTCGGGGCTGTCGTAGTAGTACGCCGGCGCGGTGGCCAGGGCGACGCCCACGCCCAGCGGCAGCAGCGGATCCCACCAGCCCCAGCCCCAGCCGCTGCGGTAGGCCCAGTGGTAGCCGGCATGCCAGCCGCCACCGCCGTGCCAGCCACCATCGCCGTGCCAGCCGCCGTGGTAACCGCCGCCGTGGTAGCCGCCACCGCCGTGGTAGCCGCCGCCATGCCAGCCGCCAGGGGCAGCCTGAGCGGCGCCGCAGGCGAGCGCCAGCGCGCCGGCGGCGACGGCCAGCGTGCGGCAAACGGTGGAGGAACGGGGGGCGGTCATGATCGGACTCCTTGCAACGCGCCAAGCGCGTACGTTGATTCTCTGCCTTCAACGGAGCATGTCGAGGATCGGTCGACGCGCTTTACACGGCAGATACCGAGCAGGCCTCGACTTGCGAGCCGGCGTTCCGCGGCGGTGCGGACGTCCAGTGCCTGCACGCTCCGCAGGCGCCGCGAACGGACGGCGTACGCGCCAGTTGACGGCAGATGCGCGCGGATGCCTCGCGCGCGGATGGGACGCCCCGGCGCGGGGTCGTGACGCGCGCTCGCGAGGCGCCCGCCGGGGTCTGGCTCCGCCGCCTGCTGCTGCCCGAAAGGCACAGGACGAGCTGGGCGGTGCCTGACCCCGGCTTCGATCGGCTGGCATGAGGGCGCCTCGACGCGCCGGCAGATCAATTCGGGGTCAGGCACCGCCCGGAAAGACCACGGCGTCCCGGAGACCGCGTCGGGGCGGAGCCAGACCCCTCCAGTGGGCGCTCCCCACAGTGATGTTCAGCCCGGCCGCCCGCCGGGGTCTGGCTCCGCCGCGTGCTGCTGCCCGAAAGGCACAGGACGAGCTGGGCGGTGCCTGACCCCGGCTTCGATCGGCTGGCATGAGGGCGCCTCGACGCGCCGGCAGATCAATTCGGGGTCAGGCACCGCCCG
>JBJMWE010000158.1:0-11363 GCA_045810285.1 Vitreoscilla sp.
CAAGGCCGCGCGGCGCCCCCGATGAAGCTGTCCGGGCTGGAACCGGTCACGCTGGATGCCGGCCAGCTGTTCGTCAACATCGGCGAGCGCACCAACGTGACCGGCTCCAAGGCCTTCGCCCGCCTGATCCTGGCCGGCGAGTTCGAGCAGGCCCTGGCCGTCGCGCGCCAGCAGGTCGAGAACGGGGCCCAGGTCATCGACGTCAACATGGACGAGGCGATGCTGGACAGCCAGGCGGCCATGGTGCGCTTCCTGAACCTGGTGGCCAGCGAGCCCGAGATCGCGCGCGTGCCGGTGATGGTGGATTCGTCCAAGTGGAGCGTGATCGAGGCCGGCCTCAAATGCCTGCAAGGCAAGGGCATCGTCAACTCGATCTCGATGAAGGAAGGCGTCGACGAGTTCAAGCGCCAGGCGCGCCTGATCCGCCGCTACGGCGCGGCCACCGTCGTCATGGCGTTCGACGAGCAGGGGCAGGCCGACACCTACCAGCGCAAGATCGAGATCTGCCAGCGCGCGTACCGCGTGCTGGTCGACGAGGTGGGTTTCCCGCCCGAGGACATAATCTTCGACCCGAACATCTTCGCCATCGCTACAGGCATCGAGGAGCACGACAACTACGCCGTCGACTTCATCGAGGCCACGCGCTGGATCAAGCAGAACCTGCCCGGCGCCAAGGTCTCGGGCGGCGTCTCGAACGTGAGCTTCTCGTTCCGCGGCAACGAGCCCGTGCGCGAGGCCATCCACACCGTGTTCCTGTACCACGCCATCCAGGCGGGCATGGACATGGGCATCGTCAACGCCGGCATGATCGGCGTGTACGACAACCTCGACGCGAAGCTGCGCGAGCTGGTCGAGGACGTCGTCCTCAACCGCCAGCCGAAGTTCGACGGCAGCGAAAGCGCGGCCGACGCGAGGAAGACGCCCACCGAGCGCCTGCTGGACGCCGCCGAGGCCGTCAAGGGCGCGGTGCGCGACGACTCGGCGCGCCTCGCCTGGCGCGCCGGCACGGTCCAGGAGCGGCTGTCGCACGCGCTGGTGCAGGGCATCACCGACTTCATCGTCGAGGACACCGAGGAGGCCTGGCAGGGCATCGCCGCGCGCGGCGGCCGCCCGCTGCACGTGATCGAAGGCCCGCTGATGGCCGGCATGAACGTGGTCGGCGACCTGTTCGGCGCGGGCAAGATGTTCCTGCCGCAGGTGGTCAAGTCGGCGCGCGTGATGAAGTCCGCCGTCGCCCATCTCGTCCCGTACATCGAGGAGGAGAAGAAGCGCATGGAGGCCGCCGGCGACGACGTGCGCTCCAAGGGCAAGATCGTCATCGCCACCGTCAAGGGCGACGTCCACGACATCGGCAAGAACATCGTCACCGTCGTCCTCCAGTGCAACAACTTCGAGGTGGTGAACATGGGCGTGATGGTGTCCTGCAAGGACATCCTCGATCGCGCCAGGGTGGAGGGCGCCGACATCATCGGGCTGTCCGGCCTGATCACGCCCAGCCTGGAGGAGATGCAGTACGTCGCCTCCGAGCTGCAGCGCGACCCCGACTTCCGCGCGCTGAAGATCCCGCTGCTGATCGGCGGCGCCACCACCAGCCGCGTGCACACGGCCGTCAAGATCGCGCCGCACTACGAAGGGCCGGTGGTCTACGTGCCGGACGCGTCGCGCGCCGTGGGCGTGTGCTCCGACCTGCTGTCCGACGAGAAGGGCACGCTGTTCCGCGAGGAGCTCGTGGCCGACTACGCGCGCGTGCGCGAGCTGCACGCCAACCGCAAGCAGGTGCCGCTGGTGCCGCTGGCAGCCGCGCGCGCGAACCGCACGCCGCTGGACTGGGCCGCCTACACGCCGCCTGCGCCCAAGTTCATCGGCCGGCGCCTGTTCAAGCAGTACGACCTGGCCGAGATCGCCGCCTGCATCGACTGGGGCCCGTTCTTCCAGACCTGGGACCTTGCCGGCCCGTATCCGAAGATCCTGAGCGACGCGGTGGTCGGCGAAGCCGCCACCAAGGTGTTCGCCGACGGCCAGGCGATGCTCAAGCGCGTGATCGACGGCCGCTGGCTCACCGCCAGCGGCACGATGGGCTTCTGGCCCGCCAATACCGTCGACGACGACACCATCGAGATCTACGCCGACGAATCGCGCAGCCAGGTGCTGATGAAGTGGGCCCCGCTGCGCATGCAGACGGAGCGCCCCGTGGTGCCGGACGCCAACGGCGTCGAAGTGCGCCGCCCGAACCGCTCGCTGGCCGACTTCATCGCGCCCAAGGGCACGAAGCCCGACTGGATTGGCCTGTTCGCGGTCACCGCGGGCCTGGGCGTGGACAAGCGCGAGGCCGAGTTCCAGGCACGGCACGACGACTACTCGTCCATCATGCTCAAGGCCATCGCCGACCGCCTCGCCGAGGCCTTCGCCGAGCGGCTGCACCAGCGCGTGCGCATGGAGCTCTGGGGTTACGCGTCCGACGAGGCGCTGTCCAACGAGGCGTTGATCGCCGAGAAGTACCGCGGCATCCGCCCGGCGCCGGGCTATCCCGCGTGCCCGGAGCACGGCGTCAAGCGCGACCTGTTCCGCGTGCTGCAGGCCGAGGAGGCCGGCATGGCGCTCACCGAGAGCCTGGCGATGACGCCGGCGGCCAGCGTCTCGGGCTTCTACCTCGCCCACCCGCAGTCGACCTACTTCAACGTCGGGCGCATCGGCGAGGACCAGATGAAGGCCTGGGCGGCGAGCGTCGGCGCCAGCGAGGACGAGGCGCGGCGGCGTCTGACCCAGTCGCTGGATAGCGCCGCCTGAAGGCTGCGACGTCGCCGCTGGCCGGTCGGCACAGACAGCGCCATTGGCCGGGTCTGCACAGACAGCGCCACCCGACGGTGGGCACAACCGAGGCGGCAAAGGCCCCAGGCGGCAGCGGGCCCAGGCGCGACCACACCCAGCTGTCATCCTGCGCGAAGTCGCAGGATCCACGCTGGCCGAGGACCGCGCACGGCAGGGGTGGATCCTGCGACTGCGCGCAGGATGACCGCTCCTTGGGCGCGCGGCTCGGGACCGCTCCTTGGGCGCGCGGCTCTGGCGCGACAGCGGCTCAGGCGCGCACGCGGCTCAGGCGGCCTTGCGCTGCTGCACGACCGGCAGCTCCGTGGCCGACACGGGCGCGACATCAGGCGCCTTGGCCGGGCCCCGCAGCCGGTGCACCAGCCGCTTGCCGAGCGCGATGCCCGGGCGCTCGACCCAGAAGTGGATCAGCGTCGAGATCGACAGCGACACGACCAGCGTGATCGCGCCGGCCAGCGCGAAGCGCAGGCTGGACTTCAGCTGCAGGTAGCCCTCGAAGCCCGCCAGCCACGCGGCCACGGGCAGCAGCACGAGCAGGTGCACCAGGTACAGGCTGTAGGCCGTCTCGCCCAGCCAGTGTCCCACGGGCGACGCCAGCGCGCGGCGGATCGGCGCGAACGCGCGGTGCAGCGCGCCGACGCCGGGCAGCCAGGCGCCGCCCACCAGCAGCGCGAAGCCGACGGACAGGGCGGCGAGCGTGAACGTGGTGTGGTCGCGCCGCGCGGCGAATGCGAGCGCGACGAGCAGCGCCACCAGCAGCATCGGCGCGCGCAGGTCGCGCCGCGCCACGCCGTAGGCGATGAACATGCCGATCAGGAACACGCCCAGCTTCATGGGCAGGAAGCTGGGCATGTCGAAGCCCGCGGAATAGCCGCGCACCGCGAACGCCAGCAGCGCCGCTCCCGCCGCCACGGCCAGCGCGCGCGGCCACCAGAAACGCCGTCCGAGCGCGAGCATCAGGAACGGCATCACGAGGTAGAACTGCATCTCGAGCCCGATCGACCAGTCGGGCAGCGGCGTGCTGAAGCCGTAGCGCGGCAAGGCGCCGAACACGAACGTGACGTGGGCCAGGATGTTGGGCAGGCCGTGGTCGGTGTAGCGGTCGGCGCGCGTGAGCGTCCACGGGAAGTGCGCGCCGATCACGTCGCGGTCGTGGCCCAGCCAGGCGCCGGCCACCAGCGCGACCGCGAGCAGCAGGTAATACGCCGGCGCGATGCGGAACACGCGCCGCAGCCAGAACGCGACCCAGGTGCGCGGCCGCCGCCATGGCTCGGCTTCCGCCCGGCCCAGGTAATGGTGGGCCATCAGGAAGCCGGAGATCATCATGAACAGGTCCACGGCCGAGTCGCCCCACGACAGCAGGGGAATCGGCCGCAGCCCGGACAGGATCTGCACGTGCGAGGCGAACACCCAAAGCGCCGCCAGGCCGCGCAGTCCGTCGAGGGCGCCCACGTGGTCCCCGGAGTCGGGGCGATCGTCGTTCATGCCGTGTCCTTGCTTGCCGGGCGGGCGCCGCCCGTCGTCCGAGGGTTCGGAAGAACGGAGGCAACGGCAGGCGTCGAGCCCGGAACGCTTCTTTCGGGCGGGACGTTACGGCTGTTTCAAACGGGCACTCAGTGTCCGACGATCGTCCACGCGCCGAAGCGCAGCACATAGAGCGCGCACAGGATGCCGCACAGGATGGGCGCCCAGTCGGTGCGCGGCTGGTACAAGCCGAAGCGCCCGAAGAGCACGGCGTTGACCGGATACATCACCAGGCCGGTGCAGGAGGCCCCCGCCACCAGGCCCACCGTGCCGCCGAGCGAGTGGCCCACCACCGTGAGCACGGCCACCACGACGACCTGGATGGCCAGCAGCACGGTGTTGAGCCCGGGCCGGCCGAGCGCCCACAGCACGCCCGAATACGACGCCCCGAGGAAGCTGAACATGGCGCCGACGGCCTGGATCTGGAGGAACACGCCGGCCATCGCGTAGCGCGGGTCGTAGAACCAGCGCACCAGGCGATCCCCGAACAGCGCGAACAGCACGGCTATCGCGCAGCCGCCCAGCAGCTGCCAGCGGCGCGAGCGCTGCACGACGGCCGGCAGGTTCTGCGGCCGCTCGCGGAACACCTCGGCGTAGGCAGGAAACAGCACGCGCCCGCTCACCTGCTGGATGGCGTTCCACACCACGAAGGCGAGCGTGGACGAGATGACCAGCAGGCCGACCTCGGTCGCATTGACCAGCGCGGCGTTCAGCAGGTTGCGGCCCTCGCCGGCGAGGAAGGTCACGCCCGAGGCGAGCATCACCCAGCCGCCGAACTTCCAGACTTCCTGCACCACGGAGCGATCCCACGCGAAGCGGTTGCCGGGTCCCTCGATGAGCCAGTAGCTCGCCAGCATCTTGGACAGCGCGGTCGCGAGGTTGCCCCCGACCAGCGCCCACGGCGTCGGCGACAGCCGTGCCCACAGGAGCATGACGACGATGCCGACCACCTGCGACCCCATCTCCATCATCGTCAGGCGCCCCACCTCGATGCGCCGGTTCACCAGGGCGACCTTGGTCGACGAGAAGCCGACGATCAGCGACGCCACGCCCAGTGCCGGCATGATCGCCACCAGCGACGGCTGCGCATAGCCGCGCGCCGCGAACGGTGCGGCGATGGCCATCGCCACGACGATCAGCCCGCCCTTGAGCACCTGCAGGGTCCAGATGGTGTCGAGGAAGCGCTGGTCGTGCGCGCGGTGGCTGCGCACCACCGCCTGCTGCAGGCCGACGTCCGACAGCAGGTTCGCCGCCATGAGGACGGACTGGGCGATCGCCATCAGGCCGAAGGCGCCGGGAAACAGCAGGCGCGTGAGCAGCAGGTTGCTGGCGAAGCGCAGGACCTGGCTGCCGACGTTGCCCATCAGCGTGACGCTGCCGGCGCGGATCACGCGCGCCATCAGCGAGTTGCCGGCGGCGATGCTGGTGTTCATGGCTGCCTGTTCGCCTTGAGCAGTTCGAGCGCGATGGCCACCGCCTGCGCCGGCGTCGACGCGCGGCGCACGAGCGGGCTGCCCGAGGTCCACGACGCGATGAAGTTCTGCACCTTGCCGTAGTGGTTGTCGAGGACGACGTGCGGAATGCCCAGCATCGTGCACAGGATGTGCGCGTGCAAGCGGTCCGTGAGCACGACGCGGCCGCGCGAGAGCAGCCGGCAACCGCGCACGATGCGCGCCCAGGCGGCAGCGTCCCACGCCGCCCGCAGCACGCGGAAGAAGCCCGGTACGCGGGTGAGGCGGCCGAACGCGCGCGGCCAGATGCGTGCGGCGATGCGACGGCTCGACGTCATCGGCTCGTCGAGCCAGTCGACGATCTCGAAGCTGCGGCCCGTCTGCTCCAGCAGCGCCTGCAGGCCCTCGGTGACGCGCTCCTTGTCGGTGCGCGCGAGCGCCAGGACATCCACCGCCGGCGCATCGCGGCGCAGCTTGCGGTGCAGGAAGAACGCCGAGTCGCAGCACAGGACGGTGCGCGCGCCCAGGCGTTCCTCGGAGATCCGGCGGCTCGGCTCGTCGCGCACCAGCATCGTGAAGTCCGGATGCGCGGCGATCAGCCGGCGCGTCCGCTCCAGCGACGCGTCGTCGCCGAAGTGAATGCTTTGCGGCAATTGCACGATCGGATAGTCCCGGAACTGCTCCAGCACCGCCTCGCGATGCGCCTGGCACTCGGGCCAGATGGTGCCGAAGTTGCCACCCCCATGAATGAGGATGATGCCCTTGGGCAGGCGTTCGCGCAGCACCTTCGGGCTGAGCGAATGGTAGTTGTCGACGTAGTCGATGGCCACGCCGAGCTCCTGGAGCGCGACGATCTCGCCGGCCCAGATCGCGCTGTCGCCGACGTTGCCGTGATCGGGGAAATCGAGCAGGGCGCAGTGGACGTGGCCCCGGAGGGTGTCGCGCAGGGTCTGCAGCGCGACCCCGGCAATGGCTTCTGGCGACGAAGTCATGGAAAGGTGATCTGACTCAGGAAAGACGGCGGCCGTCCGGTGCGCTGGGCATCGGAGGGATGGAGGCTGCGAGGGCGGCGCCAGTGTAGCCGGCGACCCCCTGCGTGGGTGTCCGGGAGCGGACGCCGACGCGCGCCGCGGCAGCTCAGCAATTGGCGGACCAGCCGGCCGCGCACGCCAAATGCCTGCAGGCCGGCGGCGGCCTGGGCGAGGCGCACGCATCGCCGTGCCCGCACGCACCGCCAGGGGAACTCCATGAACAAGAAACTGATCGAACTCGACAGCCTGCGCGCCCTCATGGCGTTCGCGGTCTTCGTGAGCCACGCGCAATTCCTCTCGGGCACCGAGATCTGGTCCTTCTCGCTCGGAGGCCTGGCCGTGACCGTCTTCATCATGCTGAGCGGCTTCGCGATCACGAAGTCGCTCATGGGCAGCGACGCCACCTACCGCCAGTACATCGCGCGCCGCTTCTGGCGCATCTACCCCGTCTACCTGGTGGGCCTCGCGCTGGGGCTGTGCGTGTCGTGGTACACGCCGGAGCTGCTGCAGGCGCTGGGGTGGGTGCATGCGCCGTCGGTGGCGCGCATCGCCGAACGCACCGCGAGCGAGCACCAGATGTTCGGCGCGCACCTGGGCGCCCACCTGCTGCTGCTGCACGGCACGATCCCCGACAGCGTGCTCTATGGCTCCGCCCTCGCCTTCAACAGCCCGGCCTGGAGCCTCTCGCTGGAATGGCAGTTCTACCTGCTGGCCCCCGCCATCATCGGCGCGGTGAGGCTCGCGCTGCGCCTGCCGGCCGCCGGCCGGCTGCTGGTGTTCGCGGTGACGCTGGCCGTGCTGCTCGTCGCCCGCGCGCGCCTCGCGGCGGTGTACGACCAGGTGCCGTCGTTCCTGCCGCAACAGCTCGTGTTCTTCCTGGTCGGCATCGCCAGCGCGCTGCGCCTCGAGTGGGCCACGGCGACGCGGCGGCGGCTGTTCGCCTGCGCCGCGGGCGTCGTGCTGGTCGGGGTGGCGCTGGGGGGCATCACCAACGTGATGGCGACGAGCCTGTGGGCGTTGACGCTGGTGGCGTGCGCGCACACGGCGCCGGGCTGGATGGCGCCCGTGCGCAGGCTGCTGTCGCTGCCGCGCCTGGCGTTGGCGGGCGAGGCGTCGTACAGCTTCTACATCATCCACGAGCCGCTGATGCTGGCCGCGGCCGCCGCCATCCACGGCGTGTGGCCCACGCGCTCGCACCATGGCTTCGAGCTGGCGCTGCTGCTCACGTTCCTGCCGATCGCGGCGCTGGCCTGGCTGATGTTCACGCGCATCGAGACGCCGATCAACCGCTGGGCCCGCCGGCAGTTCCGCGGCACGCCGGTCGCCGCGGTGGCAGCGGCCTGAGGCTCAGGCCGCGACGCCCGGCTGCGGGCGTCGCAGCAGCGCGATGGCCAGCAGGCGCCAGCCGTCGCGGTGCGTGGGCAGCAGACGGATCGCCTTCAGGCCGTAGACCATCGCCGTGCGGCGAAAGCCCGCGGCATAGGCCATCCAGCCGAACTGCAGCGCGAACTGCATGCGCGAGGCCGACGAGTCGTCGGGGCGCCATTCCTGCGTGGCCTCGAAGCGCATGTCGACCAGCCCGCGCCGCGCCCATGCGTCCGCGCACGCGCGGCGCGCGGCATCGCGCTGGCGCCCCTGGGCGGCCTGCCCGCTGATGGAATCGGAGCGCACGCGATAGCGCAACAGCGGCTCCGCCAGGTTGGCCAGCGTGCCCAGTTCGCCCAGGCGCAGCCACAGGTCCAGGTCCTCCGCGGGATAGAACTCGGCGCGGTAGCCGCCGACGCTGCGCAGCGCGCCGGCGCGGATCATCGCCGACGGGTGCGAGATGGGCGCGTGCCCCTTCAAGGCGCTGGCCTGGATGGCGGCGTCGTCCAGCGGCACCTTGATCTGCGCGATGGTGCGATCGGCCTCGTCGATCATCCAGTAGCCGCTGCCCACGCAGGCCGCGCCGGGTTGCCGCGCCAGGTACTCGACCTGGCGTGCGAAGCGGGTGGGCAGGCAGAGGTCGTCGGCGTCCATGCGGGCCAGCAGGTCGCCGCGCGCGGCGTGGACGAGCTCGTTGAGCGTCGCGACCAGGCCGCGGTTCTCGCGGTGGATCACACGGACGCGCGGGTCGCTGGCGGCAAGCTCGTCGGCAATTCTTCCCGATTCGTCGGTCGAGCCATCATCGAGGATGAGGCACTCGAAATCCCCGAAGGTCTGGGCGAGCACGCTCTCGACGGCTGCGCGGAAGAACGTCCCGCCGTTGTAGACAGGGATCAGGACGGAAACGGCGGGGCGACGGTCAGGGAGCATGCGACAGCGAAGCGGCGGAAAGCCGCCGTGGAAGCATTATCGATGCCGGTTCCCCGGGGTTCAGCGGCCGACTGGTGAGGGCTGGTAACCCCAGGCGGCGAAGTCCGGGTTCTCGAAGCCGGGCTTGCCATAGCGCAGGAGCGCGCCGTCGACGGTCCGCACGGCGCCGCCGGCCGCGCGGAGGATGGCGTCGCCGGCGGCGATGTCCCATTCCATCGTGCGACCAAAGCGCGGATAGACGTCGGCCAGGCCCTCGGCCAGGATGCACAGCTTCAGCGACGAGCCGACCATCCGGTTCGCCGCGACGCGGCGTCCGGCGAGGAAGGCGTCCACCGCCGCGTTGTTGCCGTGATGCCGGCTGCCGACCACCGTCAACCCGTCGGCCGGCTCCGCACGCACGGCGATGTCGCGGCGCACGCCGCCGACTTCGACCCACGCGCCCAAGCCCACGGCGCCGGCGTACAGCGTGCCCAGCGCCGGCGCCAGCACGAGTCCGAGCACCGGCACGCCATGGTCGACGAGCGCGATGTTGACCGTGAACTCGCCGTTCCGGGTGATGAACTCCTTGGTCCCGTCGATCGGATCGACCAGCCAGAAGCGGTTGCTCACATCCGGAATATCGCCCGCCGATGCGGCCTCCTCGCCGACCACCGGAATCTCCGGCGTCAGACGTTTCAGGCCCGCGACGATCACCTGCTCGGCGCACTGGTCGGCCACGGTGACGGGCGACTCGTCGTCCTTGATCTCGACCAGGAAATCGGTGGCATAGACCCGCATCACCAGCGCGCCTGCCTCGTGGATGAGCGGCACCAGCGCGGCCAGCAGGGGTTCGAGGGACAGCGGACCGGCGTTCATGGCGCTCATAAGAGGTATGCGGAATGTGCTCGATTATGACAAAATCGCGCCGCTAAATGTTTTAGTGTCTCGATTTCGTGGCCGCTCTCACCGCCAGCCTGTCGCATCTGAACGCCCAGCGCCGTCGCGCGGTCCAGCTGCGCGTGGACGGCCACAGCCTGGCGAAGGTGCGCGAGCAGACCGGCTTGAGCGTGCCCACCATCATCGCCGCGTTCAAGGCCTTCACGGAGGGCGGCTGGCACGCCGTGGACGTCGGCGCCCGCGGCCGTCCGCAAGGCACCGGGCGCGCGCTGACGCTGGCCCAGGAATCCGCGCTCGCCCTGCTGGCGCTGTACGGGTCGCCGGAGGCCGCCGGCCTGCCCGCGTCGCTGTGGTCGGCCGACGCGGTCGCCGAGTGCGCCAAGGCGCGCTTCGGCATCGAGCTGCACCCGCGCGCGGTCGCCCGCTGCCTGGCGCGCTGGGGCCTGACGCTGGTCACCCTGCGCGACGCCGCCGAACGCACTGCCGCCGGCCAGGCGTGGCTCGCGGCCCAGGCGCGCGGCGGCGGCGCCGCGCGCACCTGGTGGTGCGGTGGCCTGCCAGCGCCCGCCGCGGCGGCCAGCGGCAGCGCGCGCGGACTGCTGGTGGCCGTCGATGCGCGCGGCCAGATCGCCTGGCTGCCCACGCCGTCGCCGCCGCCGTTCCCGCTGCTGCACGTGGACACGACGTGGAAGTTCCAGGCCATGTACGAGTTCCGCAACCGCATGGCGGAGGAATCGGGGATGGAGCTGCTCGTGTGGCGCAACCCCGATTGCGTACGGCTCGGGATCAACCCCTTCGAACACGGCTCCCAGGTCCACACCGACATGTGGAAGACCGAGGGCCTGAAGCAGGCGATCGATAAGTACGGGTTCGATGCGGCCTTTGGCGGAGGACGGCGCGACGAGGAGAAGTCGCGCGCCAAGGAGCGCATCCTCAGCTTCCGCACCGCCCAGCACCGCTGGGATCCCAAGATGCAGCGGCCCGAGCTCTGGCGGCTCTACAACACCCGCAAGGGGGCCGGTGAGAACTTCCGGGCGTTCCCGATCTCCAATTGGACCGAGCTCGATATCTGGCAATACATCTACCTCGAGAACGTGCCCATCGTGCCGCTGTACTTCGCGGAGAAGCGCCCGGTGGTGGACCGCGACGGCACGCTGATCATGGTGGACGACGACCGCATGCCGCTGCGCGAGGGCGAGGTGCCGATGATGAAGAGCGTGCGGTTCCGCACACTCGGCTGCTATCCGCTGACCGGCGCGGTGGAGAGCGAGGCCGCGACTCTGCCGGAAGTGATCCAGGAGACGCTTCTGACCACCACGTCCGAGCGCCAGGGCCGGATCATCGACAAGGATGCGGGCTC
>JBJMWE010000159.1:0-31214 GCA_045810285.1 Vitreoscilla sp.
AAACTCTAACCAAACACGACACTAATCCGATGAGTATGCGGTCGTGGCGATAGCGCTCGCCCGTCCACAGCGGCGCATGGCGCGGCGTGTAGCGGTGCGCGGCGAAGATCTCGGCGCAGCGGTGGTGCACCGCGGCGTCGTCGGTGATGGACATGACGCCCAGCGACTTGGCGACGGGCTTGCCGGCCTCGATGCCCGCGAGGATCCGCGCCACGTCGGAATCGAAGTGCGACCAGTCGCAGGCGTGCATGCGCTCGTAGCAGATCGAGCCGACGCCGTACTCGAAGTCGGGCTGGATCGCGAGCAGGCGCTCGAACATCGCCACGGCCTCTTCCGAGCGCTTGAATTCGGTGAGCATGATCGCGAGGTTGGACATCGCGTTCAGGTGGTCCGGCTTGAGCGCCAGCGCGCGGTTGAAGCGGTCGATCGCGGCGTGGTGGTCCAGCTGCTCGCGCAGCAGCGTGCCGCTGTTGATCAGCGCCTCGACGTAGTCGGGCTTGAGCTCGAGCGCCTTGTCGTAGCTCCTGATGGCCGCGTCACGCAGGCCCAGGCGCTGCTGGACCGCACCGGCGGCGTACCA
This sequence comes from Vitreoscilla sp., assembly GCA_045810285.1. GTDB lineage: Bacteria > Pseudomonadota > Gammaproteobacteria > Burkholderiales > Burkholderiaceae_C > Scleromatobacter. The sequence continues at coordinate 581 of JBJMWE010000159.1, forward strand.
GATCGGCGCGAAGCCGGCGGCCACCTGCACGCCGCGCTCGACGACGGGCAGCGCGCGCTCGGCGCCGAAGCGCTCCATCAGCACGACCGCCAGCGAGTACAGCGCCACGCCTTCGTTGGGGATGTGGGCCAGGTACAGCTCGAACACCGCCTGCGCCTGCTCCAGCTTGCCCTCGTTCTGCAGCGCGATGCCCTGCAGCAGCAGGTTGCGGTCGATGACGATGCTGGCGGCGCCGGGGGCGGCGACCGCGGCCAGGGCCGCGCTGTGCGAATCGGCCGGCATCGCGCCGGGGATCCCGCCGGGCGCGCGGTGCGCTGCGGCGGACGGGGCGACCTGGCTGGGCTGCTGCATTCGGCGACTCCTGGGAAAGCTTTATGGGAATGATCCGGATGGTCGCGCCGGAAGGCCCGGTGCGATCGGGCGAAAAGCCGGGGTCGGGGGCGGCAAATCGGCGCCGGAACGACGCAAGCGGCGCCCACGGCGCCGCCCGGGGTGCCTCCCCGCGCCCTGCCCTCGTCCCCGGCCCTCGCCTGCCGGCTACTCGAGGTGGTTCGCCAACCCCAGGCCCAGCGACCACAGCAGCGCGTTGGACTGCTGGGTGTCGTACAACGCGTCGACGTACTGCACGCGCATGCCGTAGTGGTCGCCCTCCGCGGCCATCACGTCGAACAGCGACCGGCGTCCGAGCTGCTGCCACTGCTGCAGCGTGAAATTGCGCACCATCTCGCTGTTGTGCAGGATCTCGATGACGCTGCGGGCGCGCTCCATCGCGTGCTGCGCCTGCTCGTGCACCTCGGCCATGCGGTACTTGCGGGCCTCCAGCGCGTCCTCGCGGTTCATGCGTGCGGCGGCCGCGCGCTTGCGGGCGGCCTCGGTCGTGTACTTGTTGGCGGCGTTGAACAGCTGCCAGTTGAAGGTGATGCCGCCCGAGACGGAACGCGAATCGCCCGCGCCGGCCGACTTGGTGGCGGCCACCAGCAAGCCCAGCTGCGGCTTCTGGCCGTCGAGCACGGCCTTGACGTACGAATCGAGCGCGGCGGCCTGCGAATCCAGCGACTGGATCTCGGCGGCGCGCGAGGCCATCGTCACCAGGTCGGGCAGCGCCGGCGTGTCGAGCATGACGGAGGTGATGCCCTCGGTGGGCGGCAGGTCGTCGCCGACGAAGCGGCGCAGCCGGATCTCGGTCAGCCGCTTCTGCGACAGCACCTGGTCGCGCGACAGCTCGGCCTGCTGCTGCGTCTTGCGTGCCTGCACCAGCTCGCTGGTGCGGCCGCGGTCGGCCGAGACGATCATCTGCAGCGCCTCGACCAGGCAGCTCATCTTGCGGGCGTACTGGTCGTAGACCTGCGCCTCGACGGTGTAGCGGCTGCGGTCCAGCGCCAGCGACACCGTCTGCAGCGCCACCTGCTCCTGCGCGCTGACCTCGCCGAACCTGGCGACCTCGGCCAGGTGGGTGCGGTAGTCGGTCATGTCGCGCGTGTGGCCGCCGTCGTACAGCGGGGCCGACACGTTCAGGCCGCCCTGGAACTGCTTGCCGTGCACGGACGGCGAGCCCGGCGCGCCGGCGTCGATGCCGCCGACCTGGCCGGAGATGCCCACCTGCGGCCAGTACGCCGCGTGGGCTTCGGCGATGTCGATGGCCGCGGCCTCGGACAGCAGCCTGGCCGCCCCCACCGCGTTGCTGCGGTGGATCGCGGTGCGCACCATCGCCAGCAGGTTCATGCGCGGCGCGGTTCCGGTACCCGCCGACGACGCGCTGCCGGCCGTGGCGGGCACGGTGCGGAACGCGGGCACGGATTGCGGGTCGCTGCCCTCGTCGCCGATGCAGCGCCCGTTGGACGCGGGCGCCGGCTCGGCGGACGGGAGCGACGGTGTCGCGCGGCGCGCCGTGGCGGCGGGCGCGGCGGGCGACAGCACGGCGGCGCCCAGCGCGATGGCCAGCGTCAGGGCCGCCGGCCAGCTCGGTTTGGTCTGAGGAGTTGCCATGGCGGGTCGGGCTCGGCCGGGCCAGTGGCGGCCCGGCGGACTCGTTCGAGGATCAGCGCGCCAGCGCGGCGGCGATGTTGGGGATCGGCGGCATCGCCGGCAGCACGGTGGTCGGCGCGAGGTCGGCCGTGAAGTCCAGCGTGCGGCGGAAGTAGGCGATGGTCTCCTTCAGGCCGTCGGCCAGCGCGACCTTCGGCTCCCAGCCCAGCTTGGCCTGCGCCTGCGAGATGTCCGGGCGGCGCTGCTTCGGGTCGTCCGTGGGCAACGGGCGGAAGGTGATCGGCGACTTGGACCCGGTGATCTGCACCACCAGCTCGGCCAGCTCGCGCATCGTGAACTCCACCGGGTTGCCGACGTTGATCGGGCCGGTGATGGCCTTGTCGGAGTCCATCAGGCGCATCATGCCCTCGATCAGGTCGTCGACGTAGCAGAAGCTGCGCGTCTGCTGGCCGTCGCCGTACAGCGTGATCGGCTCGCCCTTGAGCGCCTGCACGATGAAGTTGCTCACCACGCGGCCGTCGTCGGGCTGCATGCGCGGGCCGTACGTGTTGAAGATGCGGATGACCTTGATCTGCAGCTGGTGCTGGCGCCAGTAGTCGAAGAACAGCGTCTCGGCGCAGCGCTTGCCTTCGTCGTAGCACGAACGCGGGCCGATCGGGTTCACGTTGCCCCAGTATTCCTCGCGCTGCGGGTGCATCGTCGGGTCGCCGTACACCTCGCTGGTGGACGCCTGCAGGATGCGCGCCTTGGTGCGCTTGGCCAGGCCCAGCATGTTGATGGCGCCGTGGACGCTGGTCTTGGTCGTCTGCACCGGGTCGTGCTGGTAGTGCACGGGGCTCGCGGGGCAGGCCAGGTTGAAGATGCGGTCGACTTCGACGTACAGCGGGAACGTCACGTCGTGGCGCATCAGCTCGAAGTTCTTGTTGCCCATCAGGTGGCGCACGTTGCCCTTGCCGCCCGTGTAGAAGTTGTCCACGCACAGCACTTCGTCGCCGCGGGCGATCAACCGGTCGCAGAGGTGGCTGCCGAGGAAGCCGGCGCCGCCGGTGACGAGAACCTGGGTCATTGATCGCGCTCCATGTGGGTGAGAACCATGGAACGGATCATGTTCGGACTGAAGGGTCGCCGTTCAGCCGATAAGGGGCGCGAATTCGAGTCTTTCCTGGGCCATTCCCATCATCCGGCGCAGGCGGTCCGCCCCGTGGTGGTGGGCCAGTGCATGGAGGTGGCGGGCAGCGATGCCCTGCTGGCCGCCGTCGTCGAACAGCTCGAGCGCCCGCGCCACGACGGCCTGCGGGTGGAAGATGTCGTCGGGGCCGTAGAACACCACCATGTCGCGCGGCAGGCCCGACACCGGCGCCAGGAAGCGCAGCGATTCCGGGACGATGGGGATGCCCCCGCTGGCCAGCGCGTCGAAGATGCGGATGGGCACGTCGTTGAGCACCGGGATGATCCAGTGCGCCTTGTGGTCCATCCACTCGGCCAGGCGGTCGAACGGCGTCTTGGCCTGGAAGGCGCGCTCGGCAAAGCCGATCGACTTGTACTTCTGGTTGAGCGTGACCACCGTCTGGTTGCGGAACGCGAACTGCTGGTAGAAGAAGTGCATGCCCAGCGGCTCGTCGCTGCGCGGGCGGCGCAGCATCTCGGCCAGGTGGTCGGCCAGGAAGGCCTGGCTCCACTGCACGCAGGCGCAGGGGATCGGACCGCTGGTGAGCGCGTTGATCTTCGAGAGCAGGTACATGTTCTCGTTGTGCGCCGGGAAGTACAGGTCCGTGTGCGCCGCCAGCGCCAGGCTGGACTCCATCCAGTGGTGGTTGTCGTAGTCCCAGCCCATGAAGATCGTGTCGGGCGCATTGGCGAACAGGCGCACGTAGCCGGGCGCCGATTCGCCGACGGCCAGGTCGTTGTTGTTGACCAGCACGACGGCGCCGGCCATGCGCGCGACCATGTCCTGCAGCTCGCCCTTCATCGCGCGCTCGAAGTGGTTCTTCTCCAGCGCGATCGTCTCGACGCCCGGCAGCTCCAAGCCCGCCGGCACGAGGTTGTTGCCGACGAACAGCTTCTCGATGCGGCGCCCGGCGAAGCGCTGGCGCAGCTGCTCGACGCGCAGGCTCTTCTCGCGCGCCAGGTGGAAGAACACCTCCGCCTGCGTGTAGTCGCGGTAGGCGGCCACCTGCTCGCTGATCACGTGGCGCTGCTGCAAGCCGCCGAAGATCTCGGTGATGCGACCGGTCATGGGAGGGTTCCTTCCATCAGCGTTCGCGGAACGCTTCCTTGGACTTGAGCATGGGCCGCAGCAGGAAGTTCAGCACCGAGCGCTCGCCGATGCGCACCTCCACCGTGCCGGTCATGCCCGGCAGCAGCGGCAGCGTCTTGCCCTTCTCGTGCAGCGTGTTGTTGTCCACGCGCAGCATCACGCGATAGTAGGTCGGGTCGACGCTGCCCATCGCGCGCTCGGGGTCGCCCAGGGCGTCGGGGCTGATCGACTCGATCCTGCCGTCGACGGCGCCATAGAGCGCGAAGTCGTAGGCGGCGAGCTTGACCTTGGCCATCTGGCCCACCTGCAGGAAGCCGATCTCGCCAGGCTTGACGCGCGCCTCGACCAGCGACTGCTTGCCCACGGGCACGATCTCCATGATGGGCGCGCCCCCGCCGATCACGCCGCCGAGCGTGTTGACGCGGATGTTCTTGACGATGCCGCGCACCGGCGACCGGATCATCGTGCGCTCGAGCACGTCCTGGCGGCCGGCCTGCTGCTCCTGCAGCGCGGCGAGCTCGGTGCGCAGCTTGGTCAGTTCGCTGCTGGCGTCCTGGCGGAAGCGGTTCATGCGGTCTTCGGACTGCAGCGCCATCTCGTTGACCTGGCGCCGCAGGTGCAGCACTTCCACCTCGGACAGCAGGCCCTTGGCCGACATCGCCTCCGACATCTGCAGCTCGCGGCGCAGCATCTCCATGCCGCGCTGGTTGGAGCCGAGCGCGTCGTCGTTGGCGCGCTTGCGGGCCGCGTACGAATCGCGCTCGCCCTGGGCCACGTCCGGCACGGCTTCCACCTCGGGCGGGAACACCAGCGGGCGGCCGTAGGCCTCGGCGGTCAGGCGCGCGATCTGACCCTTGATCGCGATGATCTTGGCGGCGCCCTCGGCCTGCTGCGTCCGAAAGCGCGTGGGGTCGAGCTCGGCCAGGTCCTGCCCCGCCTCGATCTGCTCGCCTTCCTTGACGAACAGCTCGCGCAGGATGCCGCCTTCGAGGCTGGCGATGACCTGCTCGCGGCCCTCGGGCACCACGCGGGCATCGGCCTTGGTCACTTCGTCGACGCGCGCGAGCGCGGCCCAGGCCAGCGTCGCGGCGAGCGCGGCGGCCATCAGGTACAGCACCCAGGTGACGTGCGGCGCGGCCTCGACGACCTGCGCCGCGCGCACCCCGCTCATGAACGCGGCATCGCCGCGGCGCGCGCGCCCGCCCATCTGCGGCACCGCGAGCGCGGGCTCGGGCGACTTCAGGAACGGCAGCTTGAACGGCAGCTTGAACTTGGCCATGGCGGCGGGTCAGGCGGCCTGCGCCCGGTCCATCGCCGGCGCCGGCTGGCGCTGCGGCTGCACCGGCTGGTCCGCCGGACGGTGCGGCACCTGCGGCTGCGCCGGCGGCTTGATGCCCGACAAGGCCGCCAGCACGGCGCCCTTGGGGCCGTCCAGCACGATCTTGCCGCCGTCGACCACGATCACGCGATCGACCAGCTCCAGCACCGCCGGGCGGTGCGTGACCATGATCAGCGTGCGCGTGCCCGCGGCTTCCTTGAGCTGGCGCAGGAACATCACCTCGGACTGCGCGTCCATCGAGCTGGTGGGCTCGTCCATCAGCAGGATCTGCGGCTTGGTGATCAGGCAGCGCGCGAGCGCCACGAGCTGGCGCTGGCCGCCGGACAGCAGCGCGCCCATCTCGCCCACCGACAGCTCCCAGCCCTGCGGATGGCCGGCGACCACGCGGTCCAGGCCCGTCACCTTGGCCACCTCGGCCAGCTTGCCGGCATCCAGCTGCGGCCGTCCCATCATCACGTTGTCGCGCAGCGTGCCCTTGAACAGGCGCGGCTCCTGCGAGACGAAGCCCACGCGCATGCGGTAGTCGGCCGGGTCGACCTGGCGCAGGTCCAGGCCGTCGACGTCGACGAAGCCCTCGCTGGGCTGGTACAGGCCGGCCATCAGGCGCAGGATCGTCGACTTGCCGCTGCCGATGCGGCCCAGGATCGCGATACGCTCGCCCGCCTTGACGCGGATCGTGGCGTTCTTGAGCACGCGCGGCGGCGCCACGCCCGCGTCGCCCGTGTTCGGGTACGCGAAGCTGAGGTCGTTCAGGCCGATCGCGCCGGTCACCTTGTGGCCCGTCACGTAGGCGCGGCCCTTCTCGCGCTCGGTGGGCTGCTGCATCATCTTGTCGATCGACAGCATCGCCACGCGCGCGCCCTGGTAGCGCGAGGCCAGGCTCACGACGCTGTTGACGGGCATCACCGCGCGGCCGGCGTACATCACGGCGCCGATCAGCGCGCCGCCGGTCACCACGCCGTCGTGGATCAGGTACACGCCCCACACCAACATCACCAGCGTGATCAGCTGCTGCGACACGCCCGAGATGTTGTTCGTCCAGCCCATCATCCAGCGCGCCATCAGGCCGGCCTCGGCGGCGGCGGAGGTGGCGTCCTCGAAGCGGTGCAGGAAGCGGCCTTGCGCGCCCACGGCCTTCAGGTCCTCCAGGCCCTCGATGGCCTCGACGATCACGCCCTGCAGGTCGGCCTGGTGCCGCAGGTTGGCGCTCATCGCGCGGCGCAGCGCACGCTGCACGGCCAGCGCCATCAGCACCAGCGCCGGGATGGCCAGCACCAGCACCCAGCCGAGCGGGCCGCCGATCACGAAGGTCATGGCGATGTACATCGCGATGAAGGGCACGTCGCTGACGGCCGACAGCGTCGCGCCGGCGAAGAACTCGCGCACGATCTCGATCTGCGCCAGGTGGTGGGCGTAGTTGCCCGCGGAGTCGGGGCGGTGCTCCATGCGCACGCCGAGCGTCTGGCGGAACAGCAGCGAGCCGATGATCAGGTCGGCCTTCTTGCCGGCGGTGTCGATCAGGTGGCTGCGCAGCTGGCGCGAGACGAGGTCGAACACGAGCGCCAGCAGGGTGCCCGCGGCCAGCGCCCACAGCGTGACGAAACCCTGGTGCGGGATCACCTTGTCGTAGATCACCGAGGTCACCAGGCCCGTGACCAGCATCAGCACGTTGCTGAGGAGCGCGGCGAGCATCGCCGAGCGGTAGTACGGTAGGAAGCGGCGCAGCGTGCCCCACAGCCAGTGGCCGTTCGGGTCCAGCAGCGCCTGCTCCTGGCGGGCGCCCGGCGCCTGCTCGGGCAGCGGCGTGGCCACCAGCGCGAAGCCGAGGTACTCCTGCGCGAGCTCGGCCTCGGTGGCCTTGCAGGTGTGGAATTCCTGCCCCGGCATGATGATCTCGCACACCGGGGACTGGCCCTTGGGCGTGTCCAGGCGGCGCACCAGCACGCAGGCGTCGCCGTTGGCCAGCAGCAGGATGGCGGGCAGCAGCAGCGCGTGGATGTCGCCGATGTCGCGCTGCATCAGGCCGGCGTTGTAGCCCGCCGCGCGCATGACGCGCACCGCCTGGTCGGGGTTGAGCAGGCCCTCGATGGGCATACCGTCCAGCAGCGAGTCGGCCGAGCGCTCGTTGCCGTGGTGGCGGGTCAGGTAGACCATCGAGTGCAGCAGCGCGTCGTGGTCGACGCCCACGGCGTCCAGCTCGGGGATCGCATCCACCGCGCCCTCCGCCTCGAGGTTCGGGCGCGCGCCCGCCGGCGCCTCGCCACCGCCTTCGCGGGAGCCAGCGCCGGACTCGAAGTCCAGGAAGGGGTCCTGACGGTCGCTCATGGGACGTCAGTCCTGGGGCATCCGGCAGGTGGGACGGGCGTGCATCGCGGGATTTCCGGTCATGGAAGTTCGGTTCCAGCGATTCTGCGATGCCGTCCAGCGCGTCATTGACCGCATCAGACGGGTCAACCCGGCCCTATTCCATCCGCCTTGAATGAGAAAAGGCCCCGGAACACGGGGCCTCTCCTGCTCAAGTGGGCCGCGGCGTCAGCGCTTGGAGCGCTTGGCGACCGGCTTGCCGCGCACCGAGGTCTTGGCCGCCGCCCCCTTGGCGGACCGGGCGCCCGCCTTGGTCTTGCGGGCGGCCCGCTTGACGTCGCGATCCTGCGACTCGACCGCGGCCAGCTGCTCGGCCGCCGTGGCCACGCCGGCGCGCGCTTCGGTCTTGCGGCCGCGGTTGAGCAGGCGCTCGCCCTCGGCCTCGCGCACGATCCGGAAGTCGATCTTGCGCCCGTCCAGGTCGACGCGGCTGACCTGCACTCGCACCCGCGCGCCGATCGCGTAGCGGATGCCCGTGCGCTCGCCGCGCAGTTCCTGGCGCACCTCGTCGAAGCGGAAATACTCGCCGCCAAGCTCGGTGATGTGCACCAGGCCCTCGACGTAGAGCGCATCGAGCGTGACGAACAGCCCGAAGGTCGTCGCCGCGCTGACGGTGCCGGAGAACTCCTCGCCCAGGCGCTCGCGCATGAAGCGGCACTTGAGCCAGGCCTCGACGTCGCGCGACGCCTCGTCGGCGCGGCGCTCGTTGGCGCTGCAGTGCTCGCCGGCGGACACCCACTGCGCGATCTCCGAATGCGAGACCTTGGCGCCGATGTTCGCGCGCCCCAGGCGCAGGCCTTCGGCGGCCGAGTTCTCGACCTCCGGATTGGCCAGGTGGTACTTCTTGCCGTGCAGGATCGCCTTGATCACGCGGTGCACCAGCAGGTCGGGATAGCGGCGGATCGGGCTCGTGAAGTGCGCGTAGGCCTGGTACGCGAGGCCGAAGTGGCCGCTGTTGCTGGGCGTGTAGATCGCCTGCTGCATCGAGCGCAGCAGCATCGAGTGGATCTGCTGCGCGTCCACGCGGTCCTTCGTGGCCTGCGCCAGCTGCTGGTACTCGGCCGGCTTCGGATCGTCGCTGATCGACAGCCCCAGGCCGAGGGCCTTGAGGTAGTTCTGCAGCGTGACCTTCTTCTCGGGCGTCGGGCCCTCGTGCACGCGGTACAGCACCGGGTGCTCATGCAGCGCGATGAAGTCGGCGGCGCAGACGTTGGCCGCCAGCATCGCCTCCTCGATCAGCTTGTGCGCGTCGTTGCGCGTGCGCGGCACGATGCGTTCGATGCGGCCGTTGTCGTCGCAGATGATCTGCGTCTCGGTCGTCTCGAAGTCGATCGCGCCGCGGCGCGTGCGCGCCTTGAGCAGCGCGCGGTAGACGTCGTGCAGGTTCAGCAGGTGCGGCACCAGCGCGGCGCGCTCGGCGGCCTCGGGGCCGCGCGTGTTGCCCAGCACCGCGGCCACCTCGGTGTAGGTCAGCCGCGCGTGCGAGCAGATGGTGGCCGGATAGAACTGGTACGCGCCCAGTTCGCCGTCCTCGCCGATAAGCATGTCGCACACCATCGAGAGGCGGTTCTCCTCCGGGTTGAGCGAGCACAGGCCGTTCGACAGCTTCTCGGGCAGCATCGGGATCACGCGGCGCGGGAAGTACACCGAGGTCGCGCGCTCGTACGCATCGGCGTCGAGCGCCTCGCCCGGCTTCACGTAATGGCTGACGTCGGCGATCGCCACGATCAGGCGCCAGCCGCTGAACGCGTTCTTGCCGCGGCCCGACTTGTGGGGCTCGCAGTAGACGGCGTCGTCGAAGTCGCGCGCGTCCTCGCCGTCGATGGTGACGAGCGGCACGTCGGTGAGGTTGATGCGGCCCTTCATGTCGGCCGGGCGCACATGGTCGGGCAGCTTGCCCGTCTGCGCGAGCGTCGACGCCGAGAACCGATACGGCACCTCGTATTTGCGCACGGCGATCTCGATCTCCATGCCCGGGTCGTCGATCTCGCCCAGCACCTCGGTGATGCGGCCCACGGGTTGCGAGTACATGGACGGCGGCTCGGTGAGCTCGACCGCCACCACCTGGCCCGCGACGGCGGACGCCGTGGCGTTCTTGGGGATCAGGATGTCCTGGCCGTAGCGGCGGTCCTCGGGGGCCACCAGCCAGGCGCCGCCCTCGTTGAGCAGGCGGCCGATGATGGGCGCCTTGCGGCGCTCGACGATCTCGAGGATGCGTCCTTCGGGCCGGCCCTTGCGGTCGAAGCGCACGACGCGAACCTTGACGCGGTCGCGGTGCAGCACGGAACGCATCTCCTGCTGCGAGATGTAGACGTCCGGTTCGCCGTCGTCCCGCTTGACGAACCCGTGGCCGTCACGATGCCCGACCACCACTCCTTCGGCTTCGCCCATCAATGCGCCGTTGAGCGCGGGGGGGCTTGCAACTGTTTTGTTTTTGATGATATGATCTTTCTCTTCGCTGATTGACGAACTTGAACGTTTCGAACGAAACGCCAAGCGACTCAATGAACGAAATGTACCTTGCCCAGATGGCGGAATTGGTAGACGCACTAGTTTCAGGTACTAGCGCTTAACGGCGTGGAGGTTCGAGTCCTCTTCTGGGCACCATATTCGAGAAAGCCTCGCAGACTTCGGTCAGCGAGGCTTTTTTCATTTCCGCGCGCGGGCGCCTGCATCGCAGATGGCGGCGACACGCGAAATCGCAAGTGCGAGGCGTGCTGGAGGGCGTGGCATCGGGCCTGATGCAGGTGCCTCGTTGCCATGCCAGAGGTGTCTGGCATCGCCCCGCTGCTGCCACCGGAACGCTGCTGCGACGCAGGCGGTGCCTGACGCCGGTCTCGATGCCGCGACGTGACCGAAACGCGCCGCCGCCGGGCATCGAGGCGGCAATCGGCGTCAGGCACCGCCCCCGAATGCCGTCCGCCTGCCGGAGGCGCCGCCTGGGCGGTGCCAGACACCTCCGGCAGCGTCGACTCCTCCGGCAGCGTCCCGAGCCTCGCGGGCGTTCCGGCAGGTCATGGGCACGCCTCGTCGGCGTCGTCGTCATCGCCCTGCCAGATCTCCCAGCCCTCGTGGATGACGAATGCGCCCAGCACGGCGCCGGCCACGAGGTCGATGGCGCGCCAGCCGGTGAGCGCCACCAGCAGGCCCGACAGCAGCACGCCAATGTTGACCAGCACGTCGGCGCGCGTGTCGATCCAGGTGGCGCGCAGGTGCGGCTGGCGGCTTTGCCGGTAGACCGACAGCAGCCGCAGCACGCCGGCGTTGACCGCGAGCGACAGCGCCGCGAACACGGCGATCCACGGGCCGTCGGGCTGCCCGCCGACGATCGCGCGGTGCGCGACCTCCCCGAACAGGGCCGCGCCGAGCGCCATCAGCATCGCGCCGTTCCAGCGCGCCGCGGCGCGCTGCCGGCCCGCGCTGCCACCCACGGCGAGCCACGCGACGGCATAGCCCGAGGCGTCGGCCAGCATGTCCAGGGCGTCGCCCAGCAGCGCGGTCGACTGCGCGAGACGCCAACCGACGAGGCCGACGAAGAACATCGCGACGTTGGCGGCGAACGCCAGCGACAGGCGGCGGCGGTCGGCCAGGTGCTGCAGGGTCGGGGCGTCCAAGAGGCTTCGCGTCCGGAGGTTCAAGCAACGAGGGCCCGCCGAAGCGAGCCCTGCGGGACAGGCGGTGCGCCGTGCGGCGTCCGCCCGCTCACTCCTCGACGGCGTGGCGCTTGATCAGCGTCTCGATCGCGATGTTGTCGTAGTCCTCGAAGGGCTGGTGGATCCAGGGGCTCGTGGGCAGCACCTCGACGAAGTAGTCGGGCGTGTACGTGGAGATGGCCTTGGTCCACAGCACCGCCGAGCGCAGTTCCTGGATCGCCGGCAGCCCGCGCAGGCGCTCCGCCACGGCGGCCAGCGTCACGCCGGAGTCGGCGAGATCGTCGACCAGCAGCACGCGGCCCGAGAGCTCGCCGCGCGGCAGCGTGATGTACTTGGCCATGTCGAGCCGGCCCTGGATCGTGCCGGCCTCGGCGCGGTACGAGCTGGTGGACATGATGGCCAGCGGCTTGTCGAAGATGCGCGAGAGCATGTCGCCCGGGCGCATGCCGCCGCGCGCGAGGCACAGGATCTGGTCGAACTGCCAGCCCGAGGCGTGCACCTTCAGCGCGAGCCGTTCGATCAGCTCGTGGTACTCGTTCCAGGAGATGTAGAGGTGCTTGCCGTCGTCGGTGAGCATCGCATTCCTTCAGTGGTTCTCGAAACCGCCCCCGCCGCCTCGTGGGCGACCCTCGGGGGGCGGCGGATGGTGTTCAGCGGTAGGGGTGGCGCAGCAGGATGGTGTGGTCGCGGTCCGGGCCGGTCGAGACCATGTCGATCGGCGCGCCGATCAGTTCCTTGACGCGCTCGAGATAGCGGCGCGCGTTCAGCGGCAGCTGGTCCCATTCCGTCAGGCCGAAGGTCTTCTCCTTCCAGCCCGGATACGTCTCGTAGACCGGTTCGCAGCGCTCGACGTCGTCGGCGTCGCTCGGCAGGATGTCGACGTCCCGGCCCTCGAGCTTGTAGCCGATGCAGATCTTGATCTCGTCCAGGCCGTCCAGCACGTCCAGCTTGGTGATGCACAGGCCGGAGATGCCGTTGATGATGATGGCGCGCTTGAGCGCCGCGGCGTCCAGCCAGCCGCAGCGGCGGGCGCGGCCGGTGACCGTGCCGCGCTCCTGGCCGACGACGGACAGGTGGTGGCCGATGCCGCCTTCGGCGTGGATGTCCAGCTCGGTCGGGAACGGGCCCGAGCCGACGCGCGTGGTGTAGGCCTTGGTGATGCCCAGGATGTAGTGCAGCATGCCCGGGCCCAGGCCCGTGCCCGCGGCGGCGTTGCCGGCCACGCAGTTGCTGGAGGTGACGAACGGGTAGGTGCCGTGGTCGATGTCCAGCAGCGTGCCCTGCGCGCCCTCGAACAGGATCTTGGCGCCGGCCTGGTGCGCCTTGTGCAGCGCATAGCCCACATCGGCGATCATCGGCTTGATGGCCTCGGCGGCCTTCATGGCCTGGTCGAGGATGGGCGCGAATTCCAGCGGCTCGGCGCCCAGGCGCTTGAGCGTGGCGTTGTGCACTTCCAGCAGCTCGCGCAGCTTCCCGGCGAAGCGCACGGGGTGCTTCAGGTCCTGCACGCGCAGCGCGCGGCGCGCCACCTTGTCTTCATAGGCCGGGCCGATGCCCTTGCCGGTGGTGCCGATCTTGCCGCTGCCGTCGGCCTCGCGCTGGGCCTCGCGCGCCTTGTCCACGGCGACGTGGAACGGCATGATCAGCGGGCAGGCCTCGCTCACGAACAGGCGCGAGCGCACGTCCAGGCCGATCTTCTCCAGGCGCTCGATCTCGGACAGCAGGTGCAGCGGATCGACCACGACGCCGTTGCCGATGTAGCAGTTCACGCCCTCGCGCATCACGCCCGACGGGATCAGCTGCAGCGCGGTCTTGACGCCCTTGATGACCAGCGTGTGGCCGGCGTTGTGGCCGCCCTGGAAGCGGACGACGCCTTGCGCGTGGTCGGTCAGCCAGTCGACGACCTTGCCCTTGCCTTCGTCGCCCCATTGGGTGCCGACGACGACGACGTTGCGGCCGCGCGCGGGGATGGTGGTGTTGCCTTGTTGCATGGAACTTCGCGGGGAGGAGTGATTCGGCGGCCGATGGCGACCGGGGGATGTCTCGGAGCGGCGCCTACGCGGTGGTCAGGCTGCGCAGCGTCCACTGGGCGTCGATGGCGACGAGCTCGCGGTCGCAGTCGAATTCCTGCGTCTCGTGCTCGTGGCCCGGCAAGGCGCAGACCACGGTCTCGCCGCCTGCCCGCAGCGCACGGATGGCGGCGCGCAGCGCGGCGTCCTCGCTCCACGGGGCGCGGACGGCCGCGCGCAGCGGCGCGGCCGGCATCGCGGCGGACAGCTGGCGCAGGTCCAGGCTGAAGCCGACGGCCGGGCGATTGCGTCCGAACACGGCGCCGACCTCGTCGTAGCGACCGCCGCGCAGCAGCGCGTCGGTGGAGCCCGCGGCGTAGACGGAGAAGCGCACGCCGCTGTAGTAGGCGTAGCCGCTCATGTCGGACAGGTCGAAGCCGAGGTCGATGTCGGGGTGGGCGGCGCGCAGGTGGCGACCCAGCCAGGCGAGATCGTCCAGCGCCGCCGTGATGCCGGGCAGCGGCGGCAGGACGCGGCGGGCGATGGCCAGCACCTCGTCGTCGCCGTACAGGTCCAGCAAGGCGAGCAGCGCGGCGCGCACGGGCGCGGAGCAGCCGACGACCAGCGCCTCCACGGCGCTGCGATCCTTCAGCGTGAGCGCGGCGACGATGTCGGCGACGGCCTCGGGCGCATGCCCCTCCGTGGCGAGCAGGCTGCGCACGATGCGTGCGTCGCCCATGTCGAGGACCAGACGGCCGACGCCGGCGGCGGCCAGGCCGTCGAGGGCCAGGTCCTGGATCTCGAGGTCGGCCTCGAGCCCGGCATGGCCGTAGATCTCGGCGCCGAACTGCAGCGGCTCGCGGGTGGCCAGCGGGCTGTCGGGACGCGCATGCAGCACGGGGCCGCAGTAGCACAGGCGGGCGACGCCCTGGCGATTGAGCAGGTGGGCGTCGATGCGGGCCACCTGGGGCGTGGTGTCGGCGCGCACGCCCAGCATGCGGCCGCTCAGCTGGTCGACCAGCTTGAAGGTCTTGAGGTCGTGCCCGAGGCCGGCGCCCGACAGCAGCGACTCCAGGTGTTCCAGCATCGGCGGGATCACCAGCTCGAAACCGTAGCTGCGGGCCAGGTCGAGCAGCTTGCGCCGCAATTCCTCGATGCGCCGCGCTTCGGACGGCAGGACATCGGCGATGTGCTCGGGCAGTAGCCAAGCAGACGTCATGAGAATGCTGGAGGGGTTAAAACCGGGATTGTACCGATGTGTCCGGCCCGGGCGACGAAAGTTTCGTGCGCGGCGGCGCGCTGGCGGGCGCCAGCAACGGGCATTCGGGCAAGCCAGCCTTCGCGGCGGGTGCGCCGGGGCCGCCCGGGGCCGCCTCAGGGGCCGAAGAACAGCAGGACCAGGGTGCCGGCAACGAGGCTGGACAGCCCCAGCAGCCGGATCTGGGCATCGGTCAGCTGCAGCGCCCGCTCGAACACCCGACGCCAGGCACCGGGGTTCAGGAACGGCATCAGGCCTTCGAGGATCAACACCAGCGCGATCGCGCTGGCGAGGATCTCCAGCCCCATCTCAGTGCTTCTTCGCGGAGGCCGCGTCGGCCGCGCCCGCGCCGGCGCCGCCGGAGCCGCGCATGACCTTGAAGAAGTCGCTGTTCGAATCCACCACCACCAGGTCCGACTTGTTGCTGAAGCTGGCGCGGTAGGCCTCGAGGTTGCGGTAGAACTGGGCGAACTTCGGATCGCGGCCGAAGGCGTCGCCGTAGATCTGCGTGGCCTGGGCGTCGGCGCCGCCCTTGGTCTTCTGGGCGTCGAGCGCGGCCTCGGCCACGATCACGGACACCTGCTTGTCGGCGTCGGCGCGGATCGTGTCGCGGATCGCCTCACCCTGGGCGCGCAGCTGGTTGGCCACCTGCTTGCGCTCCGAGATCATGCGGTTGTAGACCGAGTTGGTCACCTCGGGCACGAAGTCGACGCGCTTGATGCGCACGTCGATGATCTCGATGCCGAACTGCTTGGATTCGTCCTCCAGCCGCGTCTTGACGTTGCGCATGACCTGCGCGCGCTCGTCCGACAGCACGCCGCGCACCGTGTGCTTGGTGACTTCCTCGTTGAAGGCGGCCTGCGCCACGGCACCCAGGCGATTCTCGAGGTTGCGCTGCTCCACGCCGTTGTTGCGGATGAACTGCCGCGGGTCGTTGATGCGCCACTTCAGCAGCCAGTCGATGACCAGGCTCTTCTTCTCGGCGGTGAAGATCGCGCTCGGCGACGGGTTGTCCAGGGTCTGGATGCGCTTGTCCAGCATCGACACCGTCTGGACCAGCGGCCAGTTGAAGTTCAGCCCGGGCTCGGTGATGACGGACTTGATCTCGCCGAAGGTCTTGATGACCGCGACCTGGCGCTGGTCGACGATGAACAGCGATGACGACGCCACGAGGATGGCGACGATGGCGATGCCGAGGACGACGAAGATTCGATTCATGGGGCGGCTCCTCAGCGGCTGTCGCGGTCGCGGCTGCGCGCGTTGTCGCGCGAGCGGTCGCCGGATGCGGCATCCGACGGCGTGACGGTGACCGCGGCCGCGGCGGTGCTGGCATCGGACGAGGTCGACGCCGGTGCCGCGGCGCCGGCGGCCGGCTGGGCGAGGCGGTCCAGCGGCAGCTGGATCAGGTTGGTGCCGTTGTGCGTGTCGACGAGCACCTTCGTGACGTGCGAGTAGACGTCCTGCATCGCGTCGATGTACATGCGGTCGCGCGTGACCCCGGGCGCCTTCTGGTACTCGGCGTAGATCGCCTTGAAGCGGTCGGAATCGCCCTGGGCCGCGTTGACGATGCGCGCCTTGTACGCCAGCGCGTCCTCGCGCAGGCGGGCCGCCTGGCCCTGCGCCGCGGGGATCACGTGGTTCGCATAGGCCTGGCCCTCGTTCTTCAGCGCGTCGCGGTCGACGCCGGCCTTGACGACGTCGCTGAACGCCGCCGTCACCTGGTCGGGCGGATTGACGCTCTCGATGTTGACGTTGACGATCAGGATGCCTGCGTTGAGCGTGTCGAGCTGCGACTGGATCGACTTGACCAGCGACGACGTCAGCGCGGCGCGCTGCTCGTACAGCACGGAGTCGATGCGGCTGGAGCCGACGATCTCGCGCACCGCGGATTCGGAGGCCTGCACCACCGCTTCCTTCGGGTCGCGGTTCTCGAACAGGAAGGCGCGCGCGTCCTTCAGGTTGTACTGCACGCTGAAGCGCACGTCGACGATGTTCTCGTCCTGCGTGAGCATCGCGGAATCGCGCAGGCCGGTGGACGTGGAGATGTTGGTCGTGCCGATCTCCACCGTCTTGGTCTGGGTGAAGTCGATCGTCTGGTTGGCCTGGATCGGGTACGGCCAGCGCCAGCCCCAGCCGGCGCCCACGGTGTGGCTGTAGCGGCCGAAGGTGGTGACGACGGCGCGCTGGCCTTCCTGCACGATGAACGAGCCGCTGAACAGCCAGACCACCACCACGATCAGCACCAGCGCCATGACGCCCATGCCGGCACTGCGCGCGTCCGGCTGGAAGCCGTTGCCGGGGTCGCCGCCGCCGCGCTTGTTCATGCCGAAGAACGACGAGAGCTTGCGCGTGAAGTCGCGCCACATCTCCTCGAGATCCGGCGGCCCTTCCTGGTTCTGCGCCATGAGGAAGCCCGGGAATTTGCGCAGCGAGGAGCGCCGGCGCGCGGGCGGCACCGATGACGGGGTGGTGTTCTCGGGCATGTTCATGCGGAAGAAGATGGGGACGCCAGCGGATCTTTCGAGCCTGGGTCGTCCACATTGTCGTCGAGGTCGGGCCGGGTGAAGCGGGCGTCGCGCTCGAAGTCCTCCCCGGGCGCGTCGCGGCTGGCGACCAGGGCGTCGGCGATGGCCTGGCGCAGCGCGTCCAGCCCCTCGCCGTTCAGGGCGCTGGCGAACACGCGGGGCGTGCGCAGGCCGCGGTCGCCCTCGATCTCGTCGACCAGCGATTCGGGGCGCTGGGCGACGTCGAGCCGATCGAGCTTGTTGTAGACGAGGACCTGCGGCACCTCGTCGGCGCCGATCTCGTGCAGCACGCGCTGCACTTCCTCGAACTGTTCCTGCAGCAACGGGCTGGCGGCGTCGATCACGTGCAGCAGCAGGTCGGCGTCGGCCGCCTCCTGCAGCGTGGCGCGGAAGGCCTCGACCAGCTTGTGCGGCAGGTCGCGGATGAAGCCCACCGTGTCCGACAGCGACACCGAGTCCTGCACCTGCTGCAGGTACATCGAGCGCGTGGTGGTGTCGAGCGTGGCGAACAGCTGGTTGGCGACGTAGGTGTCGGCCTTGACCAGCGCATTGAACAGCGTGGACTTGCCGGCGTTGGTGTAGCCCACCAGCGAGACCTTGAAGGTGCCGCTGCGCTCGCGCGACTTGCGCTGCGTGCGGCGCTGCTTCTTGACCTTCTCGAGGCGATCCTTCGTCTGCTTGATGCGCTCGCCGATCATGCGCTTGTCGAGCTCGATCTGCGTCTCGCCGGGGCCGCCGCGCACGCCGGTGCCGCCCTGCTGGCGTTCCAGGTGGCTCCAGCGCCGCACGAGGCGTGTCGACAGGTACTGCAGGCGCGCGAGCTCCACCTGCAGCTTGCCTTCGTGGCTCTTGGCACGCGCGGCGAAGATCTCGAGGATCAGCGCCGTGCGGTCGGCCACGCCGACGCCCAGGTGGCGTTCGAGGTTGCGCTGCTGCGCCGGGGACAGTGCCTGGTCGAACAGCACGCCCTGCGCGCGGTGCGCCAGCACCAGCTCCTTGATCTCGTCGGCCTTGCCGCTGCCCACGAACAGCGCGGGATCGGGCGCCTTGCGGCGCGCGATCACGCGGGCGACCGGGATGTCGTCGGCCGATTCGGCCAGCAGCGCCAGCTCGTCGAGGGTGGGATCGAACGAGGCACCGCGGCCGAAATCGACGCCCACGAGCACGACGCGCGGGGGCACGCCGTGCGTGGAGCCGCCGAGCTGCGGGCCGCGGGAGGTGTCGTCAGTCAAATCAGGGCCCGCGCGATGACGCCGGACTCGGACCGCACGCTCATTCGGGTGCGTCACCCGCGTGGAAGTTCACCGCGCGGCCAGGCACCACCGTGGAGATCGCGTGCTTGTAGACCATCTGGGTGACGGTGTTGCGCAGCAGGACCACGTACTGGTCGAAGGATTCGATGTGTCCCTGCAGCTTGATGCCGTTGACCAGGTAGATCGAAACCGGAACATGCTCCTTGCGCAGCAGGTTCAGGAAGGGGTCTTGTAGGAGTTGCCCTTTGTTGCTCACGATATTCTCCGTGTTGAAAGTTCGTGGATCGTGTTGGAAAGAGTTCACGTTATCACACGCGACGAGCCGACCGCCCGTCTACGGGTTAACTTTATTCTTCTTTGTCCGTGAACGGGTTACGGCCCGATCGCATCTCGATCTTCAGCGGCGTTCCCACCAGCTTGAAATGGTCGCGGAAACGGCCTTCGAGGAAGCGCTTGTAGGCGTCGGTGACGTGGTCCAGCGAGGTGCCGTGCACCACGATGATGGGCGGATTCATGCCACCCTGGTGCGCATAGCGCATCTTGGGGCGGTACATGCCGTCGCGGCGGGGCTGCTGGTGCTCGACCGCCTCCATCAGCAGGCGCGTGAGCACCGGCGTGGGCATCTTGCGGTTGGCGGACGCGTGGGCGTCCTGGATGCTCTTCCACAGCGGCCCCAGGCCCTGGCGCTTCAGGGCCGAGATGTTGATCAGCGGCGCGAACTTCAGGAAGGCCAGGCGCGCCTCGATGGAGCGATCGAGCATCTGGCGCTGATAGCTGTCGACCGCGTCCCACTTGTTGATCGCGATGACCACGGCGCGGCCGGAATCGAGGATGTAGCCGGCGATGTGCGCATCCTGGTCGGTCACGCCCTGCGTGGCGTCCAGCAGCAGCACGACGACGTTGGCGTCGGCGATGGCCTGCAGCGTCTTGATGACGGAGAACTTCTCGATCGCCTCGAACACCTGCCCCTTGCGGCGCAGGCCCGCGGTGTCGATCAGCTCGAAGCGCTGGCCGTCGCGCTCGAACGGCACGGTGATGGCGTCGCGCGTGGTGCCCGGCATGTCGAACGCCACCAGGCGCTCCTCGCCGAGCCAGGTGTTGATCAGCGTGGACTTGCCCACGTTCGGGCGCCCGGCGACCGCCAGGCGGATCGGGCGATCCATCGGGGACGCGCCGAATTCGTCTTCTTCCGCCTCGGCGGCATGGCCCTCGAGCGCAGCGTCGAGCAGGCTGCGGATGCCCTGCCCGTGCGCGGACGAGATCGGGTGCAGCTCACCCATGCCGAGCTCGTGGAATTCGTTGAGCATGGGCGAATCGGCCATGCCCTCGGCCTTGTTGACCGCGACGAGCACGTTCTTCTGCGACACGCGCAGGTAGCGCGCGATGTCGTGATCCTGCGCCGACAGGCCGGTGCGCACGTCCACCACGAACACCACGACGTCGGCCTCGGCCACGGCCTGGCGCGTCTGGCGCGCCATCTCCTTGACGATGCCGGTGGTGGAATCGGGCTCGAAGCCGCCCGTGTCGACGACGATGAACTCGATGCCGTTGTGGCGGCCGTCGCCGTAGTGGCGGTCGCGCGTGAGGCCCGCGAAGTCGGCGACGATCGCGTCGCGCGTCTTCGTCATGCGGTTGAACAGCGTCGACTTGCCCACGTTGGGGCGGCCGACGAGGGCGATGACGGGTTTCACGCGCGAGAGCTCCTGGGTCGTGGTGCCCTTCCCGCGCCGGGCACGGCGCTCCGTCCCCAGAACGGGACTGCGGGCCGGCTTGGGGCGGCCCGGCGCTCGGCCCGCAAAGCGGTCGACACCGACATCTTCATTCCGGGCGGAACGCGTAGACGGAGCCGTCCCGCGTCGTCACCGCGATGGTGTTGCCCACGTGCACGGGCGTGCCGACCACGGGCGAGCCGTCGGTGGGCAGGCGCAGCAGCGGCGTGCCGTTGCTGCGGTCGAGGAAGTGCACCTGGCCGTCGAGGTCGCCGAACACCAGCACCTTACCCACGGCCAGCATGCCGCTCAGGTGGCGGTTCTGGAACTTGTCGCTGAGCCACGCCGTCTCGCCGCTGGCACGCTTGCGGGCGCTCAGGCGGTCGCTGGCGTCGCCGGCGAACACGTAGTCCTCGTCGGCGCCGATCGCCTGCGAGCCTCCCATGTTGATCGACCACAGGGCCGTCACGCGCTCGGCGTCGACGCAGCCGATGCCGTTCTGGAACGCGCGCACGCAGTAGACGCTGCCCACGCGGGCCGCCGGCCCGACCAGGTCCGCCAGGCGCTCCACCTCGTTGGTGCCGCGCGGCGCGGCCACCGGCACTTCCCAGCGAACCGTGCCCTTGAGCGGATCCAGCGCGGTCAGGCGCGCGCCCAGGCCGAACAGCAGCGTGTCCTGGTAGGAGGTCAGCACGCCCGCCTGCGACAGCGTCAGGGCGTCGCCGGCCTTGGCGTAGATCCACAGGCGCTTGCCGTCGAGGGCGTCGAAGGCCTGGACGGAGCGGTCGACGCCCAGCACGAACACGCGCTCGCCGGCCACGAACGGCGCCGTGTAGACCGGGCTGCCCAGGTGCTGGCGCCAGGCGATCTTGCCGCCGTCCAGCGTCACCAGGTCGCCATCGCGCGTGACGACCGCCGTGTAGCGGCCGTCGCTGCCGACGCCGGCGGACAACCGCCCGCCCGCGTCCGCGCGCCAGTTCTCCTTGCCGGTGGCGCCGTCGACCGACACCACCACGCCGTTGAGCGCGGCGATGACGAGGTTGTTGCCCGCGGCGACCACGCCCTGCGAGCCGAAGCCGGCGTTGCCGGCCAGCGCGTTGAGCGTGCCGAAGCTGGACAGGCTCAGCTTCCAGACCTCGTGCCCCGCGATCTTGGCCTCCAGCGGCTCCAGCGGCGTGGGCTTGGCCACGTCGTCGGCGCAGCCGGCCAGCAGCGCGGAGACGGCCATGGCCGCGGCGGCGCCCAACGTGCGCAGGCGGAAGCCCGCCTTCATTGCGCGGCTCCCGAAGCGGCGCCCGAGGCCGCCGAGGCGGCCGGCGCCGCGCCCTGGGCCGTCAGCTTGGCCTCGACCAGCAGGCGGTACTGCGCGGTCGCGGGCAGGCCGTCGTAGGCCACCTTCCATGCCTTGACGGCGGCGTCCTTCTGGCCCTGGGCCATCTCGATGTCGCCGCGGCGGTCGGACACCAGCGGCGCGAACGAGGCCGGCTTGACCAGCGCGAGCTGCTTGAGCGCGTCGTCGTACTTCTTCGCATCGGCCAGCAGTCCTGCCAGGCGCATGTGGGCGACGGCCGCGTTCTCGTCGTTGCCGGCCTCGGCCACCCATTGCAGGTTGGCCATCGCATTCGTGGCGTCGCCCTTGTCGGCCTCCACCTTCGCGGCGAGCAGGCCGCCCAGCTGCGTGTAGGTGGCCTTGGCGTACTTGGCCTTCATGTCGCCGAAGATCTGCCCGGCGCGCTTGTCGTCGCCGGCATCGGCCGCCGACTTCAGCTCGCCGTACATCGTGCTGGCCTGCAGCGCCTTGTCGCGCTCCTGCTTCTGCCAGAAGTTCCAGCCCGCGAAGATGGCCAGCACCAGCGTGACCGCCCACATGACCAGGTTGCCGTACTTGGCCCAGTACGCCTTGAGGGCGTCGACCTGTTCTTGTTCCTGGAGATCGAGTTGTTGTGCCATCTGAAATCGGTCTGTCTTGATTCGGAAAGGGCGCCCGGGGCATCGGCCTCGGGCGTCGGAAGACGCGGCCCGGCAAAGCCGGGCGAATCGTCGATTATGCGTTGCGCAGCTCGGCCGCCCAGGACGCGACGTCGGCCAGGGGGCGTTCGACCTGTTGCGCCTCGCGGTCGCGCAGGTGCTTCAGACTCACCATGCCGCGCTCGAGTTCCTCGGCGCCGAAGATCAGTGCGAAGCGCGCGCCGCTGGCGTTGGCCTTCTTGAACTGCGCGGAGACGCCCGCGCCCTGCGGGTGCTGCAGCACCGACAGGCCGTGCGCGCGCAGGGCTTCCGCCACCACCATGGCGGGCACGCGAGCCTGGTCCGTGCCGATGACGACATAGGCGTCGGGTGCCTGCTCGGGCGGCACGACCCCCACCGCTTCCAGCAGCAACAGCAGTCGCTCGATGCCCAGCCCCCAGCCGACCGCCGGCGCAGGCTTGCCCCCGAGCTGCTCGATCAGGCCGTCGTAGCGGCCGCCGCCGCAGACCGTGCCCTGCGAGCCGAGCTGCTCGGTGATCCACTCGAACACGGTCAGGTTGTAGTAGTCCAGGCCGCGCACCAGGCGCGTGTTGATGCGGTACGCCAGGCCGACGGCATCGAGCACGGCGCGCACGCCGTCGAAGTGCGCCAGCGTCTCGGCGCCGAGGAAGTCCATCAGCTTGGGCGCCGCATCGATCATCGGCTGCATCGACGGGTTCTTGCTGTCCAGGATGCGCAGCGGGTTCGTCGTCAGGCGGCGCCGGGAATCCTCGTCCAGCAGCGACGCGTTGGCCTCGAAGTACGCCACCAGCGCGGCGCGGTGCGCGGCGCGCTCGGCGGGCTGGCCCAGGCTGTTGATCTCGAGGCGCACGTGCTCGCCTTCCTTCAGCCCCAGTTCGCGCAGCAGCGTGCGCGTGAGCAGGATCTGTTCGGCATCGACGTCGGGGCCGGCAAAGCCCATCGCCTCGACATCGAGTTGATGGAACTGGCGGTAGCGGCCCTTCTGCCAGCGTTCATGGCGGAACACCGGGCCCATGGACCAGAGACGCACCGGGCCGTTGTACAGCGCGTTGTGCTCGATGATGGCGCGCACGATGCCGGCCGTGAATTCGGGGCGCAGCGTGAGCTTGTCGCCGTTCATCGAATCCTCGAAGGAATACATCTCCTTCTCGACGATGTCGGTCACCTCGCCGATGCCGCGCACGAACAGCGCCGTCGGCTCGACGATCGGGGTCATCAGGTTCTGGTAGCCGTAGCGATGCAGCACCGAACGCGCGGTCTGCTCGAACCACTGCCAGATGTTGGAGGAGGTCACCCGAGCGTCTTCCTTGAGCGGGACGGACGCGGGGAAGATGTCGTTCATGCCTTTGACGGCACGCAGTTTTTCAGCCATGGGCAATACGAAGCAGGCGGCCCGCACGGGGCCGCGAAGAAGGGAGTCGCGGGGGCGACGGCGGCGTGAGGCTAGTGCAGCTTCAATGCGCCGTCGTTGCTGCGCCGTAGCGCCGCTCGATATATTGCTCGACGATCGCCTGGAACTCGGCGGCGATGTTGTCGCCACGCAGCGTCAGCACGCGCTCGCCGTCGATGTAGACGGGCGCGGACGGCGCCTCGCCGGTGCCGGGCAGGCTGATGCCGATGTCGGCGTGCTTGGATTCGCCGGGGCCGTTGACGATGCAGCCCATGACGGCCACCTTCATGCCCTCGACGCCCGGGAAGCGCGCGCGCCACAGCGGCATCTGCGCGCGCAGGAAGTCGTCGATCTGCTTGGTCAGTTCCTGGAACACCGTGCTTGTGGTGCGGCCACAGCCCGGGCAGGCCGTCACGCTGGGGTTGAACTGGCGCAGCCCCAGCGCCTGCAGGATCTCCAGGGCCACCACCACTTCCTGCGTGCGGGCCTCGCCCGGCTGCGGCGTGAGCGAGACGCGGATCGTGTCGCCGATGCCTTCCTGCAGCAGCACGGACAGCGCCGCCGCCGACGCCACGGTGCCCTTGGCGCCCATGCCGGCTTCCGTCAGGCCCAGGTGCAGCGCGTGGTCCGTGCGCCTGGACAGCGCGCGATAGACGGAGATCAGGTCCTGCACGCCGCTCATCTTGCAGCTGAGCAGGATCTGGTCGGGATGCAGGCCGACGTCGCGCGCCGCCTGGGCCGATTCGATGGCCGAGCGCACCACGGCCTCGTACATCACCTGCTTGAGGTCCCACGGACGCGCACGCTTCGCGTTGGCGTCCAGCAGCGCCTTGAGCAGTTCCTGGTCGAGGCTGCCCCAGTTCACGCCGATGCGCACCGGCTTGTCGTGCTTGCAGGCCACCTCGACCATCTGTGCGAACTGGCGGTCGCCCTTCTCGCCACGCCCGACGTTGCCGGGGTTGATGCGGTACTTGGACAGCGCCTCGGCACACGCCGGGTACTCGGTCAGCAGGCGGTGGCCGTTGTAGTGGAAGTCGCCCACCAGCGGCACGTGGACGCCCATGCGGTCGAGCTGCTCGCGGATGTGCGGCACGGCGGCGGCGGCCTCGGGCGTGTTGACCGTGATGCGCACCAGCTCCGAGCCGGCCAGCGCCAGTTCCTTGACCTGGATGGCCGTCTCGATCACCTGCACCGTGTCGGTGTTGGTCATCGACTGCACGCGCACCGGCGCGTCGCCTCCCACCGTGACGACGTGGCCGCCCCAGGCCACGCGGGCCTGGCGCGAGCGGCGCGCGGCGGGCCGGGCCGCGTCGATCGGCTCGCCGTCGAGCAGGTAGCCGGCTTCCGGGTTGGACAGGAGGGTGTCGGTCATGGCAGGGAACTCTTGCAGGAGGATCATTTCACCTCGAGGCGGGCGACGTTGTCGCGCGTCCAGGGTGTCAGGTCCACATTGTCGCCGCGCAGCTTGAGACGGGTGCCGCTCGCGTTGCCGACCTTGATGCGCATGGGCATCGCGCCGTCCAGGCCGACCGATTCGCCGGCGACCACCGTGCGCGACAGCAGCGTGCGGCCGTGGGCGTCGACCACCTCGACCCAGGAATCGGCGGCGGCAACCACCTGAAGCGGAATGTTCGGCGCCGGCGCCACGTGGGCCAGCACCTCGTCGACGCCCGGCGACGCGGGCGGGGCCGGCGCGACGGCGGCCGGCAGCACGGCGGACGCCGCAGCCGGCGCGGGCATCGCCGACGGCGACACCGACACCGACACCGACACCGGCCCCGACGCCACGACCGGCGACGGCACGACCTCGCTGGCGACCTGCGCCGGCACCAGCGTGGTCGCGACGGCCGCGGGCGCGGAAGCCGCCCCGCCCTCGCCGGGCGCGCTGGCCGCCAGCCCGTTCATCAGCGGCCGGGTCACGCGCGCGAGCCAGCCGTCGGGCACGACGAACAGCGCGATCGCCGCCAGGATCAGCACGATCACGATGACGCCGACCGGGCGCACGATGGCGGGCAGCTCGAAACCGCCGCCCTGCCCGTCGCGGAACGGCGTGTTGATGCCTTCGGTCACGCCCTCGAGCGTGTTGCGCGCGTGCTGCGGCAGCAGCGCCAGCACGGGCTTCGGATCGATCTTGAGCACGCGGCAGGCGGCCTGCGCCAGCGCGCGCTCGAACGTCGGGCCCTGCAGCTCGTCGTGCTGGTCGGCCTCGAGCGCCTCGAGGCGGCGCAACGGGATCTTGAGCATCGCGGCGAGCGAGGCGAGGTCGATGCCCTGGGCCTGGCGCGCGTCGCGGATGAGGCTGCCGGCCGTGGCCGGGCCGGCGTGCGGCGGCGGCTCGGTGGCCGGGCCCGCGGGCGAAGCGCCGCCGTCGTCGACGTCCGGCGGGGTGGGCACGGCGGCCGGCGGCGTCGGCTCGGGCGTCAGTTCGTCATTCATCGAACCGGCCCCTCTCGAACAGCGCCGTCTCCGGCGCATCGGGGAAGCGGCTGTGTAGCGCGATGCCCATCGCCTTGACCTGCTCCTCCTGGCCCAGCTTGTGCTCGATGCGGGCCGACAGCCACAGCGTCTGCGCGTTCGCGTAGTCCTGCCGGGTGTTGACGCGGCGGATGTAGAAGCGGGCGCGCTCGTACTGGCCGGCGCGGTACAGCACCTCGGCCAGGTTGACGGCGACGGCCGGGTTGGCGGGATCGAGCTCGTAGGCGCGCGACAGCGTCTTCTCGGCATCCGGCAGCTTGCCGGCGCGGATCTGGCAGACGCCTTCGACCAGCATCGTGCGCGTCACCGAGCGGTACGCCGGCTCGGCGATGGCGCGCTTGAACTGCAGGTCGGCGTCGTCGAAGTGGCGCTGCTGGCACAGGTACCAGCCGTAGTTGTGCATCAGGTCGCCGTCGTGCGGCGCCAGCTGCATCGCGCGCCGGAAGCTCTCCTCGGCCTTGTCGTTGTCGGCCAGCGACGCGTAGATCAGGCCGCGCAGGCCGTAGGCGGGCGCCATGTCGGGCTTGGCCTGCAGGGCCTGCTTGACCTGGTCCAGCGCGTCGGTGGGCTGGTTGCGGCCGAAATAGGCCTGCGCCAGCTCCATGCGCGTGTTGTACAGGCGGTCGGCGTTGGTCTGGTCGGACGCCGTCTTGATGTCGTCGTCGCCGGTGCTGCGGTACGGGCGCGGCGCCGGCCCGCCGGAGCTCACGCACCCCGCCAGCCCGGCCAGCAGGCCCAGCGCCGCGAACGCGGCCCTCATCCAACGCATCGAACTGGCGGGCCCTGGAACGAGATGCATGCGATCGTGACTCACTGCTTGGGGGGTTGAGGGACGACAGGCTTGTTGGCGGCGGACGGCGCGGCGGCGACGATGGGAATGGCGCGGGTCATGCGACGCTGGGCGTCGGTGCGATCCTGCACCTCGCCCGCGAGTTGACCACAGGCGGCGTCGATGTCGTCGCCGCGCGTCTTGCGGATGGTGGTGACGAGGCCGGCCTCGAGCAGCACCTCGCCGAACGCCTGCACGCGGGCGTTGGACGAGCGCTTGAGGCCCGACTCGGGGAACGGGTTGAACGGGATGAGGTTGAACTTGACCGGCAGCCGGTCCTTCACGAGGCTCACGAGCTGCCTGGCCTGCGCCGGCGTGTCGTTGACGCCGTCGAGCATGCAGTACTCCATGGTGATGAAGTCGCGCGGCGCGGCGTCGAGGTAACGCTCGCAGGCCGACAGCAGCTCGTCGATCGGGTACTTCCTGTTGATGGGCACGAGCTGGTCGCGCAGCGCGTCGTCGGGCGCGTGCAGCGACACGGCCAGCGCCACGGGGCAATCCTCGCGCAGGCGGTCGATCATCGGCACGACGCCCGAGGTGGACACCGTCACGCGGCGGCGCGACAGGCCGTAGCCGTGGTCGTCGAGCATCATGCGCAGCGCGGGCACCAGCTGCGAGTAGTTCTGCAGCGGCTCGCCCATGCCCATCATCACGACGTTGGAGATGGCACGCTCGTTGGCGCCCAGGCCCAGCTTGGCCCGCATCTGGTGCTCGGCATGCCACAGCTGGGCGATGATCTCGCCGGTCGTGAGGTTGCGGCTGAAGCCCTGGTGGCCCGTCGAGCAGAAGCGGCAGCCGACGGCGCATCCGGCCTGGGACGAGATGCACAGCGTGGCGCGGTCGTCCTCGGGGATGTAGACCGTCTCGACGGCGTTGCCCTGGCCGACGTCGAACAGCCACTTGCGCGTGCCGTCGGCCGAGGTCTTGTCGGTGATCGCGGCGAGCGGGCGCACTTCGGCGACCCCGGCCAGCTTCGCGCGCAGCGAGCGCGCGAGGTCGGTCATGTCGTCGAAGTTGCCCACCCCGCGATGGTGGATCCAGCGGAACAGCTGGGTCGCGCGGAACGACTTCTCGCCCACGCCCTCGCAGTACGCCTTGAGGGCGGACTGGTCGAGGTCGAGCAGGTTGTCGAGGGGCGTCGTCATCGCGAGGATTCCGGTGGGCACGGCCCGGTGGGAGCCGCGCCGCAGGTCGCGAATTAACGCGAGTGGACTTGCATGCCGGGGAAGAAGAACGCGATCTCGTTGGCGGCCGTCTCGGCGGCGTCCGAGCCGTGCACGGCGTTGGCGTCGATCGAATCGGCGAAGTCGGCGCGGATCGTGCCCTTCTCGGCCTTCTTCGGATCGGTGGCGCCCATCAGGTCGCGGTTCTTCAGGATGGCGCCTTCGCCTTCCAGCACTTGCACCATCACCGGGCCGGAGATCATGAACTTGACCAGGTCGCCGAAGAACGGACGGGCCTTGTGGACGGCGTAGAACGCCTCGGCGTCGGCCTGCGACAGCTGCATCATGCGGGCCGCGACGATCTTCAGGCCGGCGCCTTCGAAGCGGGACAGGATCTGGCCGACGACGTTCTTGGCGACGGCGTCAGGCTTGATGATCGAGAGGGTGCGTTCGGTCATTTTGAATTCTCCAGGGGCTGAAACTGAGCAAAGCCCGGCATTTTAGACCGGACGGGTGAAATTGATAAGCCAAGCGGGGTCGAGGAACGGCGTCTCCCGGGTGGGAGCCGGTTCCCGCCCCGAGGTTCAACGCCGGCCGCGGCCGCGTCCGCCGCCACCGCCGCCGCCGCGGTTGTTGAGCTTCTTGATGAAGGTGTCGGCACCGATGTAGCCGACGGCCGTCTTCAATGGATCGGGCTGCTTCTCGCCGCCACCGCCACCGCCGCCACCGCCACCCCCGCCGCGCTTGCCCTTGCCGCCCTTCATGAAGGCGTTGGCGTTGCCGGACACGCCGCGCTTGTCGTACGTCTGCTGCAGCGGATTGGGGATCGGGCCGATCGGGCCGTCGCTGTCGTCGTCGTAGTCGACGATGACCGGACGCTCGCGCTGCTGGATCGCGCGGCGGTCGAAGGTCTGCTGCAGCGGATTCGGGATGTAGGCCGGGTCGCCGGCCTCGCGGAACGGCGCCGGGCTCTGCTCCTGGCGGGCGCCGCGGTCGCGATTGCGGCCGCGATCGCGGTCGCGCTGCTTGGGCTGTTGCTGCTGGCCGCCGCCGTTGTTGGCGCGCTGGGCGTTGTCGCCGCGCGGGCCGCGCTCGTTGCGGTCGCCGCGCTGCGGCTTGTCGCCGCGCAGCTGCTGCGGCTGCTGCGGGCCGCCGTCCTCGCGCGGCGGCTTGTCGCCGCGCTGGCCGCCGTCCTCGCGCTGGGGCTTGTCGCCGCGCTGGCCGCCGCTGTCGGCGCCGGCGAGCTGGCGCAGGCGGCGCACGTCGTTCTCGTCGAGGTCGACCCACACCGAGCGGCGCAGGCCCTTGGGCAGCACCACCGAGCCGTAGCGGATGCGGATCAGGCGGCTCACGGCCATGCCTACCGCGTCGAACAGCTTGCGCACCTCGCGGTTGCGGCCTTCGGTGATGACGACGCGGTACCAGCGGTTGGCGCCTTCGCCGCCGCCGTCCTCGACCGACTTGAAATGCGCTTCCTGGCCGTCGATGGAGACGCCGGCCAGCAGCTTCTCGCGCGACGCCATGTCGAGCGTGCCCAGCACGCGCACGGCGTACTCGCGCTCGACGCCGAAGCGCGGGTGCATCAGCTTGTTGGCCAGGTCGCCCGAGTTGGTGAACAGCAGCAGGCCCTCGGTGTTGATGTCGAGGCGGCCGACCGATTGCCACTTGCCGTGCGCCAGCCGCGGCAGGCGGCGGAACACGGTGGGACGCTTCTCGGGGTCGTCCATCGTGACGACCTCGCCGGCGGGCTTGTGGTACGCGATCACGCGCGCCGGGGGCGGCGCGATGCGCAGCTTGACCACGCGGCCCGCGACGCGCACTTCGTCGCCGAACGAGATGCGCTGCCCCGTGTGGGCGACCTCGCCGTTGACGGTGACCTTGCCGTCGGTGATCAACTGCTCCATGTCGCGGCGCGAGCCGATGCCCGACTGCGCGAGCACCTTGTGCAGCTTGGGCGCGTCGGGCTCGGCGGCCAGCACGCGCTTGGCCGGGATGGCGCTCTCGCCCTCGGCCAGGTCGGGTTCGTTGTCGTAGTCGCCGGACAGCACGCCGGCGAAGGTGTCGGAGACGTCGGCCGTGGCGAACTCGACGATCGGGCGATTGCCGCGCTCGGGACGCGGACCGCGCTCGCCGCGCGGGGCACGGCCTTCGCCGCCGCCCTCGCCGTCTTCGTCGCCGCCATCGCCGTCGCCGTCGCCTTCGTCGTCGCCTTCGGCAGCTTCGGCGCCCTCCGCGCCCTCGGCGCGGACCTCGTCGCCCCCGGTGCCGCGGCGGCCGCGGCGGCGGCGGCGGTTGCGCGAGCGGCGGCCTTCGCGGGCCTCGCCCTCGCCCGCTTCGCCGCCATCGCCGCCTTCGGACGACGCGCTGGCTTCCCCGCCGTCGTCACCCTGGGTGGCCTCGCGTGGGCCTGCGTCGGCAGGGCGCTCGTCGGCATC